>NZ_BDEL01000001.1:927500-1249687 GCF_001685485.1 Formosa haliotis
TGACGTCATCCCCACCTTCCTCACAGTTTGCACTGGCAGTCTTGTTAGAGTTCCCGACACTACTCGCTGGCAACTAACAACAGGGGTTGCGCTCGTTATAGGACTTAACCTGACACCTCACGGCACGAGCTGACGACAACCATGCAGCACCTTGTAAATTGTCCGAAGAAAAGTCTATCTCTAAACCTGTCAATCTACATTTAAGCCCTGGTAAGGTTCCTCGCGTATCATCGAATTAAACCACATGCTCCACCGCTTGTGCGGGCCCCCGTCAATTCCTTTGAGTTTCATTCTTGCGAACGTACTCCCCAGGTGGGTTACTTATCACTTTCGCTTAGCCACTCAATCCGAAGATCGAACAGCTAGTAACCATCGTTTACGGCGTGGACTACCAGGGTATCTAATCCTGTTCGCTACCCACGCTTTCGTCCATCAGTGTCAGTGTATTATTAGTAATCTGCCTTCGCAATTGGTATTCTATGTAATATCTATGCATTTCACCGCTACACTACATATTCTAACTACTTCATAATAACTCAAGACAACCAGTATCAAAGGCAATTTTACAGTTGAGCTGCAAGATTTCACCTCTGACTTAATTGTCCACCTACGGACCCTTTAAACCCAATGATTCCGGATAACGCTTGGATCCTCCGTATTACCGCGGCTGCTGGCACGGAGTTAGCCGATCCTTATTCTTACAGTACCGTCAAGCTCCCTCACGAGGGAGTGTTTCTTCCTGTATAAAAGCAGTTTACAACCCATAGGGCAGTCTTCCTGCACGCGGCATGGCTGGATCAGGCTCTCGCCCATTGTCCAATATTCCTCACTGCTGCCTCCCGTAGGAGTCTGGTCCGTGTCTCAGTACCAGTGTGGGGGATCTCCCTCTCAGGACCCCTATCTATCGCAGTCTTGGTAAGCCGTTACCTTACCAACTAACTAATAGAACGCATGCTCATCTTTTACCGATAAATCTTTAATATAAAAATGATGCCATCTCTATATACTATGAAGTATTAATCCAAATTTCTCTGGGCTATCCTCCTGTAAAAGGTAGATTGCATACGCGTTACGCACCCGTGCGCCGGTCGTCATCTGTGCAAGCACAATGTTACCCCTCGACTTGCATGTGTTAGGCCTGCCGCTAGCGTTCATCCTGAGCCAGGATCAAACTCTTCATCGTTAAATTTTTAAGTGTTTCCACTTTTACTTTTAACAACTAATGGAATTAAATTTTGGTACTCAAAATGGTTTATTCTCTTTTTGTGATATTAACCGTTTCCAGTTAATATCTACGCTGTCAATTCAATATGTTAATGAACTTATTTCTCTTCTTATCTTAACGCGTTTCCTTGTTAAGCGGGTGCAAATATAAAACCCCTTTTTATTCCTTGCAATGTTTTTTGAAGTTTTTTTTAAATTGTTTTTGCAAACTTTCTAATCTCATTAAAACACTAGCCAAAGAACTTCTCTTGTCTAAAAACGTTGCCGTTTTTAGCGGCTGCAAACTTACAACCTTTTTTGTTCTTACAAAGCTTTTTCTAATCTTTTTTAAAACTTATTTTAAATCCGATTTTTTAACCTGTTAATGAACCTTTGCTTACTCTTCTTCCTAAACCCTCTCGCCGTAAGCGGGTGCAAATATACAACCTTTCCTTTTTATAAAACTAACTTTTTATAAGGTTTTTTTTGATTTGTTTTTAACACAAAGGAACACAACAGGTTAAGTAAATTCATCTCATAGTTTTCGATATAGCATATGATTTTTAACCACACCTCTACCTACTATTCAAACTGAAATAATAACAAGTTAGATCTAGATCAATCCATTTAAAAGCATATATATTGTTGTACATTAAATACAATCAACTATAGATTCTTGTTTAATCTCAAAATTCAAACACTTATATATATTAGGAGTTATTTCAAAAAATAATAAAAGAAAGCTCTACACTATTGTAGGTAATTTAAATATATTTGAGATAACCGACTAACCAATTACACATGCTTACTCCCATAGAACTAAAATTTACTAGGGTTTATATATTCATTTTAATATTAGAGATCATCTGCTCTAGCACTCCAAGCTTATACCCTTTGCACTATATTACAAAACCTGCACTTCTTATTAGTTTACTTCTATTCTTTATAAGTACTAATCAAAGATTATCTACTTCTACGAAACGATTAACCATACTAGCTTTAAGTTTTTCATTACTTGGAGACATCTTACTCATGTTTACCAACAACTCTCAAATGTTTTTCACTTTAGGGTTGGTTGCTTTTTTATTCGCGCACCTTATGTATATTTTAATATTTATTAAAGATAGAAGGTCTTTTAAAAAGGGCGTCTTTTTCTTAACCATATGCTTGTTATATGCTTTATTATTTATTCACTTTTTACAACCTCATTTAGGGTCACTTTTAACTCCTGTAATTATTTACATTATCGCTATATTATCGATGGTAACAACTGCTTTTTTGAGACACAAAAAAAACAATCCTCAAGCTTATTATTTCATTTTAACTGGCGCCATATTGTTTATGATTTCGGATAGCATACTCGCCATAAACAAATTTATAGCTCCAATTCCATTTGAAAGTATAGGCATTATGCTGCCTTATGGTTTAGCACAATTACTATTGGTTTTAGGCATAAAAAAAGCACTATAAATAAATTCTATGATTAAATATTAAAATAATATAAATCAAAATATTAGGAGTTAACAAGTAATCTTTTACTTTAACATAAGAACCACAAAAAAACCTTTAAGTAAGTTATCCATTTTTTACTATTTTTCAAGAAATTCATCATAAAAATTGCTAGCACATGGTCTTAAATTTCACAACATGTAATGCATTGCTCTAAACCTTTTTCACTACACTTGTAACAAATTCTAAACTATCTATACTTATAGATTACTTAACCATCTAAATTGAATAAAGAACTAGAACATAGTTTTATAAAATTGCTTGAAGAGCATCAAAATATAGTGCACAAAATTTGCCGATTGTACACCAATAATTATGATGCCCACAACGATTTATTCCAGGAGATTACCATACAGCTTTGGAATGCCTATCCGAAGTTTCGTGGTGATTCAAAATTCAGTACTTGGATGTATCGTGTTGGACTAAATACCGCCATAACCCTATATAGGAAATCGAAACGTAGTATACAGACTCAAGAATTTGATACCGTTCAATTTAAAATCTCTGCAGAAGATTATGACGACACCGAGGAACAACAATTAAAACTATTATACAGTGCTATTCATCAGTTAAACGATATTGAAAAAGCATTGGTTTTTCTGTATTTAGAAGACAAAAAGTATACTGAGATTAGTGAAACATTAGGGATTAGTGAAGTAAATGCCAGAGTGAAGATGAATCGCGTAAAAACAAAACTAAAAACCATTTTAAATCCGTAAGGCTATGGATGAATTAGATTTATTAAAAAAAGACTGGAATAAATCGGAAAACAAAAGTTTTCCGAAACTTTCCTATAACGACATATATAAGATGATTCTGAAAAAATCGTCTTCAATAGTAAAGTGGATTTTTATAATTAGTATTCTAGAATTTGTGTTTTGGACACTTATTTCCTTTGGTTTTAAAGGATTTGAGGGGTTTGAACGCTTTAAAGACACCGATGCTGAGTATATTATTAAAGGCTTATCGGTTATTGGTTACCTTGTTATATTCTACTTCTTTTATTTGTTCTTTAAAAACTACAAACGTATTTCTGTTACAGACAATGCTAAAGTGTTAATGGAAACCATATTAAAAACCAGAAAGACCGTTAGAAACTACGTGGCTTTTAACCTGATATTTACTGTAATTTCTACATGTATAGTTATCGTTATAGAATTTAACCAAGACAATAGATTAATTGCTAAGGTAAATGAAGCCGTAGCTAACGGAAACAAACTTTGGTTTTATATGCAATTTGCCTTAATTACAATTGCCATACTAGCTATAGCTATAGTTATATTATTAGGCTTTTACTATCTTATTTACGGGATTTTACTAAAACGATTAGATAAAAATTATAAAGAATTGAAAAAGATGGATTTGTAACCAGAAAAATCTTGTATTCCATTAACAGATTTGTGATCACTCCGATAATTGAAACTAGAGCTAGATCAATAGTCCAGATTCAAGACTTTACTTTAGAGAACTTTAAATACCTTTAATTTCTATTGAAGGATTGCAAACCTACCCTAAAAGACAATCTTAAAATTCAAGATTTTTTTTTAAACAATAGTTTATAACTAAAATTCTCTCTGCTTATTTAGCTCTTCTATGTCTTGCAGTTGTTCTTTAGTTAATACTTTTAAGAAAGAAGGATGTTGTTCTATGGCGTATTCAATTTTTTCAACAATACTATCTATCGTATCATTTTTATAATCAATCTCTAAAGGCTTCTTAATCTCTATAGATTGTAGGATATTCTTTTTCTTAATTCGTAGTCCTTTTTTATCGAAAGAACGTCTAAAACCATCAATAACCACCGGAACAACAATAGGTTCGTAGCGCTTAATAATATGAGCAGTTCCCTTTCTAATAGGTTTAAAAGGTGTTGTTGTTCCTTGCGGGAAAGTAATAACCCAACCGTCTTTTAAAGCTTTAGCGATACTAGAAATATCGCTCATTTTAACTTGTCGGTTAACATCTTGACCTTGCGCTCTCCACGTACGCTCTATACTAATAGAACCTGCGTAAGCAAACAGTTTTGGCAACAAACCTGCTTTCATGGTTTCTTTGGCCGCAACATAATACATATTAAGTTTAGGATGCCAGATATATCCTATGTTTTTAATAGAATCTTGTCGTCCGCTTAGACTAGCATTAAAAACATGAAACATAGCCACAACATCGGCAAAATAAGTTTGGTGATTGGAAATAAAAAGCACATTGGTATCCGGTAAATCCTTTATTATTTCTGAACCTTCAATTTGAAGCTCATTAAACCCACGAAAACGCCTATGGGTAATAATACCTAAACCTCTAATTATCCATTTTTTAAATAGTAATATATGTCCGAAAGGATTTCGTTTTAACAATCCCATGATAGTTCTCTGTTTTTTAAAATCGAATACAAATGTAGGAAAAACTCAATGATAACGCACTCCTTTTAAAATGTCTTTTATTTCGCTAAGCATCATGGCTGTTGCTCCCCATACCACATAACCTTGTAGCACAAACGCAGGAGCATCGGTTTTTGCTGCGTACGAGGTGGTTACCGATTTCGTTTCAACGTTTTTTTCGTTTAAAAACTCGGTTAAAGGCACTTCAATAATAGCATCTACCTCTTCATCTTGTTTAGAAAATGTAGGCGTTTCTGGTACGACTCCAATAAAAGGTTGTACTATAAAATGACTTGGCGGAATGTAAATATGAGTAAGTTTTCGCCAAACTTCTATATCCTGTTCTGGCACGCCTACCTCTTCGAAGGTTTCACGAATGGCCGCTGTTTTTAGTGAATCGTCTTCTGGCTCTAATTTTCCGCCCGGAAAACCAATCTGGGCAGAATGCACACCTTTGTAGGTATTTCGTAAAATTAAAACCAACATGGTTTCATGAGCTTCGTTAGGGTAAAACAAAGCCATAACCGCTGCTTTTCTAGCCGTTGTCATTTTAATTTTCATAGACTCCAACAGTTCTTTTCTAAACGGTGGCGACATTTTAAACTGAGATGCTTCGGCTGGAAGCGGTATATTTTCTATTTTTGATTTTAATTTTACAAAATCATCAAAATTCATTTATGAGATTCTTAATATACTGTTGTTTATGTATTACTCTTTTCAATTGTGAAGATACGCAATCTAAAAAAAATAATACTACAAATCCTGTAATAGTACCCCCAGTAAAACAAGCCGAAAAAAAGATAGTATTGTAGAACCTGTTGAAGAACAACGTGAATTCCCACTGCTTACAGATGATAATGCCATGGAGTTTTTTCTTCAATACGAAAAAAAGAATAAAGAAAACAAAGTACGAATTACAACCTCGTTCGGAATTATAGATATCTTACTCTTTAACGAAACAAAGTTTCACCGCGCAAACTTTATATTTCTAACGAAGCAAGGCTATTTTACAAATACCCAATTTTACAGAGTAGTGAAAAACTTTATTATTCAAGGCGGTAGTAGCGATGATCCTGAAATTGGAAAACGCCGCTATAATATTGGAAAATACCTCCTCCCAACAGATGCAAAACGCGGCTTTAAGCATGATCGCGGTGTAATTTCTATGCCTAGTAGCGATATAGAAAATCCATATAAATTGGCATCGCCTTATGAATTTTTTATCGTTCAAGCTGCCCATGGAGCTCACCACCTAGATGGTGACTACACTATTTTTGGGAAAGTGATTCGAGGAATGGATGTGGTTGATAAAATTTCGAATGTAGAAACCGATAATGCCGAGTGGCCTCTACACAATGTATATATTGAAAAGGTTGAAATTATAAATTAGCATCCTCGTCGGGTTCGTTTTTATACAAATTAGGTAAACTAATTTTAAATCGCACCGCCAACAAGCGTATAACGATAACTATTAGGCCCGAGGCTAAAAATATAAAATTACCTTCTAGCGGTAAAAGGCGTAATAAGAAATAAGATATCCCGCCAACTATACATGCTGTAGCATATATTTCTTTTCTAAATATAACCGGAATTTCGTTGCATAAAATATCGCGAGTAACCCCACCAAAACAAGCGGTCATGGTACCTAAAGCAATGCAAATAATAGGATGTAAACCTGCAGAAACACCTTTTTCTACTCCAACAAGGGTATATAGACCTATACCAATAGTATCGAACAAAAAAAGTGAAGTTCTTAAATAATCAATTTTTTTCTTAAATAAAACAGCAAAAACGGTAGAGCCTATAATAACGTAAACATAGGTCATATTTTGCATCCACCCCACTGGAGTATTCCCGATCAGTACATCTCTTAAAGTCCCTCCTCCAATAGCGGTTACAAAAGCAATAATTAAAATTCCGAAAGGATCCATGCGTTTACTTAATGCCACTAAAACACCAGAAATTGCAAATGCAATAGTTCCCAAAATATCAAGAGCATAAAACATACGCGACTGTTTAAATTGTACTTTCTAATAAGACATCAAATGTTGAAAATATATTGTGATTTACAAAACCTAAACCATAAAAAAACCCTTTAAAATACATTAAAGGGTTTTTATATTAGATTGATATTAGAATTAAACTGTAGTTTCTCCTAACCAAGCTTTCATCATCCAAACTGTTTTTTCTTGTTCGGTAATAAAGTCACTCATCATAGAGTTTGTACCTTCATCTCCGGCATCGCCAGATTTATCTAATAGATCTCTTTCAATTTGTAATAATACAGAAAGTGAATCTACAATAAGCTGAACTGCTTTTTCGTCGGCAGATACATTTTTCCCTACCGGTACTTTGGCTATAGATGCATAATCTTCAAAAGTATGTAACGGTGTTTCTCCTAATGTTAAAACACGTTCTGCTATTTCATCAACTTTTACATTAGCATCGGTATACAACTCTTCAAACTTAACATGTAATTCAAAGAATTGCTTTCCTTTAATATTCCAGTGAATTCCTCTTAAATTCTGATAATATGTCTGAAAGTTTGCTAATAAGTTATTTAAATCCTTTGCTAAATCTTTGGTTTTAGCAGCATCTAATCCTAATATATTAAGTCCCATAGTTATTTGTATTTATTTATTGTTACTGCAAATTTAGTCTATAATTAACACACATAACAATCAATTTTATCGATAGCTTTTATAACTTTATAGTCTAAATTTATAAGATGACAATTACACAATTATATTATGTTATGGCAGTTGCTGAAAATCAGAACTTCACGAAGGCCGCAGAGAAATGTTTTGTAACACAACCTACTTTAAGTATGCAAATTCAGAAATTAGAAGATGAATTAGATGTACTTATTTTTGATCGTAGTAAAAAACCGATTGAATTAACAGAAGTAGGTAAAAAAATTGTGAATCAGGCTAAAAATATAGTCAACGAATCGTATCGTATTCAAGATATTGTCGATCAACAAAAGGGATTTATAGGAGGAGAATTTAAATTAGGAATTATTCCTACAATTATGCCTACCCTATTACCTATGTTTTTAAATACCTTTATAAAAAAACACCCTAAAGTTAAACTTGTTATTGAAGAGTTAACCACGCAAGAAATTATTTCTAGACTACACGAAGGCCATTTAGATGCTGCCATTGCTGCAACACCTTTAGAATTAGAAAACATTAAGGAGCGTGTGTTATACTTTGAGCCATTTGTGGGTTATATCCCAAAAAACCACCGATTACATAAAGTTGAAAAGATCTCTGCAATTGATTTAGACATAGACGACATGTTACTGTTAGAGGACGGCCATTGTTTTAGAGATGGAATTTTAAATATCTGTAAATCTTTTAAAAAACATACCGACGATAATTTTCAATTAGAAAGCGGTAGTATTGAAACCTTAATTAAACTCTCTAACGAAGGCCTTGGTATGACCTTACTACCCTATTTACACACTTTAGATTTGAATGAAAAAGCCAAAGAAAACCTGAAGTTTTTTACCGAACCATCTCCTGCTAGAGAAGTTAGCTTGATTTACCCAAAAAGTGAACTAAAAATGCAAATTGTAGAAGCCCTTCAAACTGTAATTTCGGGAGTAATTAGAGGCGCCATTGCCTTCCAAAATGTTAAAATTATTAGTCCGATATCTAAAAAGAAGTAACTCATATTTAACGCTTTAAGTTGAAACCACAAAATCCACTGAATTTATAAACATAACGATTTTCATTTATAAATATTTATATATCTTGAGCCTTATACCACTATACTCAAGGCTAAACCTATATTTAAGGCTTAAACAACTATCAACCTAATGAAAATCTATTCGGATAACATAATAAAATACGATGCCAAATTACTACTGTTAACCCAGAAGTTAAAACAAGCATCTTTATTAAGATTATTCACCTTTTTAGGATTTATAGGAGTACTTATTTCTTTGTTTTATCTAAAACTATTTACCGCCTTCTTTATAGCAATTCCTATTAGCATATTAGGATTCGGATACGTTCTTAAACATCATGGGAGATTAGCATTTTTAAAGACACATACGGCCTTCTTAAAAAGGATAAACGAATGCGAAATTCTAAGATTAAATAACGAGTTGGAAGCGTTTGATAGCGGTGAAAAGTTTATAAACCCAAACCATCCCTACAGTTCTGACTTAGATATTTTTGGCCAACATTCTATATTTCAATTGGTGAATCGTACCACAACAGAATCGGGAGAAATACGCTTGTCTGAGTGGCTGTCTAAGCCGGCAAACAAAGCTGAAATATTAAACAGACAACACGCTATTAAAACATTGTCTAAAAAACTAGATTGGAGACAAAACTTTCAAGCATCGGGCATGCACTATTTAAATAAGAAAAGTAATTATGCCGACCTATTACATTGGGTAGAGCAACCTCTTGTCTTACTAAAAAAACAACCTATTTATAGGTTAATAGCCCTAGTTTCTCCAATCCTATTTTTTATAAGTACCTATTTCTTTTATTTGAATTTAGGACTACCGACAGCCTTTTTACATCTAACTTTTATGATAGTAGTTCTAGGCACAAACTATCTCATTATAAACAAATTAAAAAACTTATCTGAAGCCATAGTTGAAACCTCTAGCGCTAATCTAGAAACCTTACACGGATACCTTTCACTTATTAAAAACATTGAAACAGAAAGTTTTGAGGCTAAAAAACTACAAGATTTACAAGCTAAATTAACACAAGGCAATTACTCTGCTCATCACGAAATAAAACAGCTTTGTAGTCTGCTGGAATATGCCCAACAACGCCCCATAAAAAAGATTCCTATTGGAGGAAATTACATGTATCCGCTTTTAAACAGCATCCTACTATTAGATATCTATTTAATTTTAGGTACCGAAAAATGGAAATTAAAAAATAAAGCTATGATAACAACTTGGGCAGATGTGATAAGCGAGTTTGAGGCTATTAATAGTTTTGCTGGATTTCATTATTCAAACCCAACCTACAGCTTTCCAGTGATTACAGACACACAAAATTACGTGTATTTCGAAGCTTTAGGACATCCGCTACTAGAACATACCAAACGCGTTTGTAATGATTTTCACTCGGAAGAAGCTGGAGACGTTATTATGATTACGGGCTCTAATATGGCTGGAAAAAGCACATTTTTAAGAGCTGTAGGTGTAAATATTGTATTAGCATTAGCAGGTGCTCCATGTTGTGCAGTTCAGGGTAACCTATCTATACTTCAATTATATTCAAGCATGCGAATAGCAGATAATTTACAAAAAGGAATTTCTTCATTTTTTGCTGAATTAAAAAGAATTGAAAGCCTATTGAAACTCATTGAAACTAACAATAATGTATTTTTTCTTATAGACGAAATGTTTAAAGGCACTAACTCTGAAGACAGACACTTGGGAGGCTTTTCTTTTATTAATCAAGTTAGTAAACTTAACACTTCGGGTGTTATTGCAACTCATGATATCGAACTTGCTAAACGTGCTGGCAACCAAGACTTGGTGAGAAATTACAGTTTTAATAGCGAGATTAAAAATGAAGCCATGATCTTTAATTACAAACTAGACGCCATGATATGCCATGATTTTAATGCGAGCGCACTAATGAAAAGAAGTGGTATAAAAATTATATCTGAACCGAAGTAAAAGAAACACTAATGATTGGTTTTAAATTGTGACTATAAACTACATTATGACTTTTGAAAACACAAAAAGCAACCAAATGGTTGCTTTTCCTTTTTATGCTTTTAAATAAATTAAACATTTATCCAAATCGGGGTTTTGTTGTACAATAGATTCTATAAAAATCTTAAGTTCTTCAATTTCGTAAGGTAATAATCGTTGAAGCGCTTTTTGTACTTCTTTACAAAACAACGTAGTATCAAAACTAACTTTACTAAGTATCGTTTTTGTATACTCGAACATTGCTCTAGCCATAGGTATTAAGTTTAGGTTTAGTAATTTTTTAAAAGTAGATTTGTTTTATAGGCAACTATAACGTTTTAAATTCCTTCTAAAAATACTTTTTTTTATCTTAATATTATCTTAAAACCGAATATAATTTGTTAAAATCTGTTGTCTCCATCTAGTAAATCACCGAGGCTCCCAAGGATGCTTCCCTCACCTTTTTTATGCTTCCCTTTTGGTAGTGCAGCTAAAACTCTACCTGCCAATCTACTAAATGGTAGAGACTGCACATATACCGTACCCGGGCCCGTTAATGTGGCGAAAAACAAACCTTCTCCACCAAAAATACTATTAGTAATACCTCCTATAACTTCAACATCATAATCGATATCTTTAGTAAAACCAACAATACAGCCTGTGTCGACCCTTAACTTTTCTCCTGCTTTTAAATTTTTGGTTGCTAAAGTTCCACCAGCATGTACAAAAGCCATTCCGTTGCCTTCTAGTTTTTGCATGATAAAACCTTCTCCCCCAAATAAACCTCGTCCTAATCGTTTAGAAAATTCGATACCTACGCTAACACCTTTAGCAGCACATAAGAACGCATCTTTTTGGCAAATTACTTTACCTCCAAACTTAGTGAGATCTACCGCTAGTATTTTTCCAGGATAAGGCGATGCAAACGAAACCGACCGTTTTACCGATTGGGTATTGTAAAATGCTGTCATAAACAAACTTTCGCCGGTTAACAAACGTTTACCCGCTCCAAAGATGGAATCTAAAAGCGTTTGGTTTGGAGTAGAACCGTCTCCAAAAATAGTCTCCATTTTTATGCCTTCCTGCATCATCATAAAACTACCAGCTTCAGCTACAACACCTTCATTTTGATCTAATTCTATTTCAACATATTGCATTTCTTCACCATAAATATGATAATCTATTTCGTGTGCACTCATAATTTGAAACTTTAAGATTAAACAATATCTCGTATAACTAATTTACTGATTTTATTACAACTAAATCCGCAAAACAATCAATTCCTAATTTTTTACTTTTAGTGTCCATTCAAAATTAAAAGTAGATACCTCCACCCCTTCTTCGTTTGTACCAACAGATTTCATCCAAATGGTTTGTCCTTCACCACTAGCAATTGCTTTTTCAATAGCATCATTAATTTTGTAACCTTCGTCGCAAACAAATGTGATACGTCCTGTGGCTTTTTTTGTAAAACTGGCAGTGTTACTTAGTACCAACATGGAAATTTTTTTTCCGCTTTCGCTAATTTTAGACATCACCAATGCGCCCGTGGTTAATTCTGCTGCCATACCCTGGACAGCCCAAAACATAGATTTAAACGGATTTTGGTTTATCCATCTATGCTTTACAGTAACCATACATTTTTCGTTATTTATAAGTTTCGTACGCACCCCACAAAAGTAAGCTGCTGGCAGTTTTAGCATTAAAAAGCTATTTAATTTAGAAGGGGTTATGGCCATAGTAAGAGTTTTAGTTTCGGTAAAAATATCAAAAATAAACCACACTAAACTTGTTAATATTATGTTAAAATACACTACTATGTTTTGCATAATACCTTTTTTTAGACATATATTTGCATAAGAAACTATTATATGCTTTAAACATGTTAGACAACCATCAAAAAAATATAGCCACATTTATCCATCTATCTACCTTTTCAAGGTTTATTTTTCCATTAGGAAATTTTATTGCTCCGCTTGTGCTTTGGATTACAAACAAGGACAAATCGACCTTTATAGATAATCATGGAAAGGAAGCCATTAATTTTCAAATTAGCATTCTGCTGTATACGTTGGTATTAGGTATGATTACCGTTCCTTTTTTCTTATTCAATATATTTAGCGGAATACATTTTATCGATTTTAATCTGTTTGACAGCATCCATATTAATATCGGAAAACCATCTCCCCTGTTATATCTAGGAGGTGCTTTAGGCGGACTTGCAGTCGTTGGATTTATAGTTGAATTGGCGCTAATTGTTAGAGCTAGTTTAAAAGCTAAAGAAGGCGAAGCTTACCAGTACCCTTTTACCATACATTTCATCAAATAACATAACCATCATCAATCAAATCAAAAAATGAACAGTTTAAATTTAAAATGCATTAAAACATGACCCAAGTAATTTTAAATCTTTGTAATCCATCTCAGTGTTTCACACGCACTATTAAATACACAAACAGATGAAAATAGAAAACACAAAAGCACAAATGCGCAAAGGTGTTCTAGAATACTGCATCTTGTCTGTATTAAAAGATGACGACGCCTATGTAGCCGAAATTTTACAAACGCTAAAAGACGCCAAGATGTTAGTGGTAGAAGGTACCATTTACCCTTTACTAACACGATTAAAAAACGCCGGTCTTCTTAATTACCGTTGGGAAGAATCTACTTCGGGACCGCCACGTAAATATTACGGATTAACGGAAACCGGAAAATTATTTCTAAGTGAATTAAATACCACTTGGAGTGAATTACAACACGCAGTAAACCTAGTAACACGTCAAAAAAATAACAGCAATGAATAAAACAGTCAACATAAATTTAGCAGGTATATTTTTTCATATTGATGAAGATGCTTACCAAAAATTGCAACGCTATCTTGAGGCTATTAAACGTTCATTCACCGACTCTCAAGGCCGCTCTGAAATTATAGCCGATATTGAAGCTCGTATTGCCGAACTTTTTAACGAACGTGTTAAACACGACAAGCAAGTTATTGGAACAAAAGAAGTAGACGAAGTCATTTCTATTATGGGGCAACCTGAAGATTACTTGGTAGACGACGAGATTTTTGAAGACGAACCTAGTTACCACTCGCAACCAAAATCGACCAAAAAACTATTTAGAGACACCAGCAACTCTTATATTGGAGGTGTTGCTTCTGGACTAGCACATTATTTGGGTATAGATGCCATTTGGGTAAGACTAATTTGGGTGTTGTTAACTCTTGGTTCGGGCGGAACGTTTATATTTATTTATATCTTGTTTTGGATTCTGGTTCCAGAAGCGCTAACAACTGCCGAAAAACTAACCATGACCGGTGAGCCTGTTAATATTAGTAACATTGAAAAAAAAATTAAAAAAGGATTTGAAGGCGTTTCAGATACTGTAAAAAATGTGGATTACGAAAAATATGGCAGTAAGGTAAAGTCTACTTCAAAATCATTTTTCGATACTATTGGAGACATAATAATGTTTTTCTTAAAATTATTTGCCAAATTTATTGGTGTGCTTTTAGTAATATTTGGTGCCATGGCAATATTCGCTTTATTGGTTAGTGTACTATCCTTAGGAAGCTCATCGTTCTTTCATCCGTGGTGGATGGATTATCCAGATGCTGTTAACACCACAGGACTCCCAATTTGGCTAGGCTCTTTATTAGTATTTTTTACTGTAGGCATACCTTGTTTTTTCATCCTGTATCTAGGTCTTAAAATTCTAATTAACAATTTAAAATCTATTGGAAAACCTGCAAAATTCACCTTACTTGGTATCTGGTTAATTTCGCTAATTGGCTTAATAACTATAGGAATTAAACAAGCATCAGACCATGCCTTAGACTCTGTAGTCACTCAAAAAGATGCTCTTATATACAATACCAAAGACACGTTGCGAATTAGTATGGTGAAAAACAGTAAATTCAATAGAAATATACGTCGAAGTTCAGATTTTCAAATTGTGTATAATGATAACGACCAAAAAGTTATTTTTTCTAGAGACGTTACACTTCACATCCGATCTACTCAGGATAGTGTGGCAATGATTCAAATTGAAAAAGAATCTAAAGGGAAAAACTACTTGGAAGCTAAAGATCGTGCAGAAAAAATTGTGTACAACTATACACTTAAAAATAATCAGCTTTTATTAGACAGTTATTTATTAACCGATTATGAAAATAAATATAGAGAACAAAAAGTAGATATTATACTTTACCTACCGGAAGGATCTTATGTTGATTTAAACAGAAATTTACGATCGTATTTACCAGCATATAACTCGGCAGATAATATAATTACCTACAAACACTCGAACCACATCATGAAAATTTTAAATGATGATGCTTCCTGCATTAATTGTACTGAAGATGAAAACGATGAAGATTTTGACGATGATAACTTTATCGATTTAAATATAAATGATACTAATGGTTCTGTAAAAATTAATAAAAACGGCGTTAAAATTAAAAGTGACGACGTGAATATAGAAATAGACGCGAATGGTGTAAAAGCCAATGGAGAAGATGTAAATGTAGATATTAATGAAAACGGTATTAACATTATATCAGAATAAGTTTTAAGCTTTCATCAATCAAAAATCAATCACTATGGAAACGATCATCAAAATTATCACCACATTAATCCTTGATATCTTGTGTTAATAATTCCGTTTAAACCAAAAAAAACCTAGCAAATAATCGTGCTAGGTTTTTTTGTTTTATATAGTTTTTAAAGCTTAAGCTTCTACTTCAACCTCTTTCGATGCTAAATAACGCTCGGCATCTAACGCAGCCATACAACCCGTACCTGCAGCCGTAATTGCTTGTCTGTAAACATGGTCTGCCGCATCACCAGAAACAAACACTCCTTCTACATTTGTTTTAGCTGAACCAGGCTGATTAATAATGTAACCCGTTTCATCTAGCTCTAAATAATCTTTAAAAATATCTGTATTTGGTTTGTGACCAATAGCTACAAAAAATCCTGTTGCTGGGATTTCTTTTAACTCGTTTGTTTCGTTGTTTTTTACTAAAACTCCAGTAACCACTTGTCCGTCTCCTAAAACTTCTTCGGTTTCTGTATTGAACAAAATCTCTATGTTTTCTGTCTTTTTAACGCGATTTGCCATGATTTTAGACGCTCTAAACTCGTCACGTCTTACTAACATAGTCACTTTTTTACACAGCTTAGAAAGATAATGCGCTTCTTCGCAAGCAGAATCTCCTGCTCCAACAATTACTACTTCTTGGTTTCTATAGAAGAATCCGTCGCAAACAGCACAAGCCGAAACACCACCTCCTAATTGTAGGTATTTTTGTTCTGATGGTATTCCTAAATATTTTGCTGAAGCTCCAGTAGAAATAATTACAGTTTCTGCATGAATTTCATGTGTTTCATTAACCCAAACTTTATGAACATCTCCAGAAAAATCGACTTTAGTTACCCATCCATCACGAATATCAGAACCAAAACGCTTAGCTTGTTCTTGCAATTGAATCATCATTTCTGGACCTGTAATTCCATCTGGATACCCCGGAAAATTCTCTACTTCGTTAGTGGTCGTTAACTGTCCACCAGGTTGCATTCCTTGATATAACACAGGAAACATATTCGCTCTGGCAGCATAAATAGCAGCAGTATATCCTGCAGGACCAGACCCCACTATAAGGCACTTTACTTTCTCGATTGTTTCAGACATAACTTCTTTAAAATTTATTTCAAGCAAAAGTAAAATTTTTAGAGCAATCCTTACGCCTATTATTATTAAAAATTCTTATAATTAAATAAGTACTTATGATTTTAAAAATATTTAGCAATGTTTGAACATAAAAAAAAGGATTCCATAATAAATGAAATCCTTTTTTTATATAGTTTACTCTTAATTTTACTTACTAAGCAATCCTTTTAAAAGGGACAGCACAAAAAGTACAATAAAGATGTAAAACAATATTTTTGCAATTCCGGCCGAAGCCCCTGCAATACCACCAAAGCCTAAAACTCCCGCAATAACTGCAACTATAATAAAAATAATGGTCCAACGTAACATAATAATTTGTTTTTAAGGTTAATTATAATTTCGAATTCATCTTTACGTCATGCAAATATAAATTCAAGGTTTTTGTAATATTAAAGTTACAAAAAAAACAAATCAGATGCTTTATTTTATGTATTTATTTAATACATTCTCAATTATTATCTTAAAAAAATAAAAAAACCTAATTGAAATAAAAATATTACATCAACTAAGTTCCAACAATATCAAAAAAAGCGGTATAAATCAGTGCCTAGCTTTTCCTTATTTAAATAATTTTTTCATAAACATTAAAGACCCAATCTTCCCAGTATAATTAATAGCGGTATGCACCCAATTTAAAGGTTTCAAATCTTCTTGAACATCAATTTTTAGGGCTTTCATTTCTTCCCAAGCAATCTGACGTTCTAGATCTAAACGTTTTAATTCGTATTCAATTTCATCAAATGAATTGTAATCTTTTTTCATAAGCTATTTATCAAAGAATTTTTGTGACACTTTCTTTATAAAAAATTTATCTATACGGCGTCTTAGCAAATAGATTATTAACATGATTAAGATGAAGACACCCCCCATAATTAGCATTCCAATAGCTAAGTTATCTACCCAATAGCCTATAGCCACGGCAGCAGAAAGTGCTAAAAATAAAAGGGCTATAATCATCATGCCCCCTATCAATAACATCTTTCCAAACAAGCTTGAAAAAGAAGTAACTTGCTGGAATACCTTTAATTTTAAATATTGGTGAGAAGTCTCTACATACTTCTCACCAATATCTACTGCTTTATTTGAAGTCTCGTTTAAAGATTCAAAAACATTCATATATTATGATTTTTGAAATTTCTTGTTTTTAGCTTTAAGATCATTTAATTTTTTCTCAAGACTATTTATCACGTCGTCTGCTTTATGCGTAACATCAGTAACAATTTCATCTAATTGCTCATCTAAAGTTCCTTTTTTAGCAGCCATCGCGCTGTTTACTTTATCTTTTAAATCATGCGCACTACTGCTTACTTTATCTTTTAAGTCATTCGCACTATCATTCATTCTATCACGAGCAGCTAATGCCTCATCAGCTAAACGTTTTCTTGTTTTACTTCCTTCGTCTGGAGCATAAAGAATTCCAAATAATGCACCTATTGCTGTTCCTGCTAAAAGCCCTAATACAGCGTTTCCACTTTTACTCATAATTTTACTGTTTAATGGTTAAAAAAATATTTGATTAACATAAATATGTATATCAAATTTACACATTATTAAATGATAAATTATATTCTAATTTACAATTTTAAGTTAATACCTACATAATATTATCTTAAAATCTTAATTCTAACAGAAATGGACAACTTAACAAATCTATTAAAGTTTTTACTTGAAACCTATTTCAATAACACCGTAAGCGTTAGTAAATTAATAGATTGTATTACAATAATTATATTACAAATCCCTATTAAAAGTATATTTTACAATTAAAATTTTAGTTCAACATCGGTTCTATTGGTTTATGAAACTTTAAAAAAACAGACCACTAAAACTCTAAATCTCAAAATGATATCCTGAATTTAATAGTTTTTTATAATTTTTAGGATTGAATTTAAATAAAAACGCGCCACGCTTAGAGTTCGATTTGTCCTTTTCGTCTAATTTTTCTAAGACTTTTAAGGATAACACTTTTTTTCTGAAGTTTCCCGGATCAAAATCACGCTGATAAATAGCTTCATATAACTGTTGTAATTGCGGTATGGTAAACTTCTCTGGAAGCAATTCAAAACCAATGGGCTGATATTTTGCTTTACGTTTTAAAACTTCTAAAGCATCTTCTACCATAACATTATGATCTAAAGTTAATTGTGGTACGGCATTTAAATTACACCAGTACGCCCCGTGTTTCTCTACTAATTCCTTGTCATGATCGTCTATTCTAATTAAAGCATACTGTGCTATAGAAATACATCGCGCACCACTGTCTCTATCTACCTTTGTATAGGTTTTAAGTTGTTCTAAAAACACCTGGTCTAAGCCCGTTATATCTTTTAGAACCCGTTTTGCGGCAGTATTATCGTCTTCCTCTAGCTCTACAAAACTACCTACTAGCGACCAGCTTCCTTTATCGGGTTCTACCCGTCTTTTAAATATAAGTAATTTTAATTCGCCTTCATCAAATCCGAAAACAATACAATCTGAAGCCACATACATTTTATCGTGGGAAGCGTAATAATCTATCTGTTGTTTAACCATAATTATAAATAATACGTTAAAATTAATAAAAGTATAATTTACTTTTATTAATTTTAACTTCTATTTTCAAACATTCAACTAAAATACATCTTATCAAATGAAAAAACCACTATTAGAAGTAATATACACGGACTTTAAAATACGTTTTAAGCAAGAGCCTTTACTCGTATTTTCGCCTGGACGCATAAATATTATAGGAGAACATACAGATTATAATGATGGTTACGTGTTTCCTGCGGCTATAGACAAAGGTATTGCAGCGGCTATTCAAAAATCTGAAACCGACAATTGTATCGCTTATGCTTACGATTTAAATGAAGCTTACGAATTTAGTTTAAACAATATTAAACCTTTAGAAAACGGAGGTTGGAGAAATTATGTCATTGGTGTTGTAGCCGAGATTCAGAAGAAAAGCATTACCGTACCGCCATTTAATATTGTTTTTGGTGGTAATATTCCCGAAGGTGCTGGTTTATCTTCTTCGGCTGCTCTAGAAAATAGTATTGTTTATAGTTTAAATGAACTTTTTAATCTGGGTTTATCTAAATCTGAAATGATCTTAATTTCGCAAAAAGCCGAGCATAATTTTGCTGGTGTACGCTGCGGAATCATGGATCAATACGCAAGTATGTTTGGACAAAAAGACCATGCCTTGCTTTTAGATTGCCGAACACAAAAAGCCACACCATTTCATATCGATTTTAAAGACTATCAATTACTTTTAATAAATACCAATGTAAAACACGATTTATCTGAAGCGGCATATAACGATAGACGTCATGTTTGCGAGACGGTGAGCAGCTTACTAAAAATTCCTGCATTAAGAGACGCTACTGCTAGCGACTTGCTTAAAATAAAAACACAACTTTCTGAAGAAGATTACCAAAAAGCCCTTTATGTTATCGAAGAAAACGATCGTGCCCTAAAAGCTGTAGAAGCTATGAAAGCAAATCAGCTTGATCAATTGGGAGCGTTATTGTTTGGCTCTCATGATGGTTTACAACACCAATATCATGTTAGTTGCCCAGAATTAGATTTCTTAGTAGATTTTGCTAAAACAGATACACATATCATTGGAGCACGAATGATGGGAGGCGGTTTTGGAGGCTGTACCATTAATATAGTATTAAAATCTGCATTAGCCGAAGTTCAAGACACTATTGCAAAAAATTATAAGAATAAATTCAATAAGGACTGCTCGTTTTACAACGTGAATCTATCTCAAGGTACCCACGTAGTTACGCTTTAAATTAATTTCACAAAATGACAAATAATATTCAAGATTACTCGCATAAACGATTAAATATTTTAACTGGAGAGTGGGTTTTAGTCTCTCCACATCGTGCTAAACGTCCTTGGCAAGGTCAAAACGAAGAGGTCGCAAACGATACACGCCCATCACACGACGAAAGTTGCTACTTATGTTCGGGTAACACACGTGCAAATGGTGAAAAAAATCCAGATTATAAAGACGTATTTGTATTTACAAACGACTTTGCTGCCCTTCAAAAAGATTCGGAAACATTTAGCGTAAACGACGGTTTATTTAAAGCACAGAGCGAACAAGGCGTTTGTAAAGTTATTTGTTTTAGTCCAGATCACTCTAAAAGTTTAGCAAACATGTCTGTGCCAGATATTAATAAAGTAGTGAAAACATGGCAAAATGAATTTAAGACCTTAGGCGCTATGGACCTTATAAACTATGTTCAGATTTTTGAAAATAAAGGAGCCATAATGGGATGTAGCAATCCGCATCCTCATGGACAGGTTTGGAGTCAGTCTACGCTACCTAATGAGGTTTTCAAAAAAGACAATCAACAAAAAGCATATTTCGAGAGTAAGAAATCATCTTTATTAGGAGATTATTTAAATCAAGAATTAAACGCTAAAGAACGCATTATTTACGAAAATGATGCCTTTGTTGTACTGGTTCCTTTTTGGGCTATTTGGCCGTTCGAGACTATGATTGTGCCTAAAAAAGCTCAAGAAAACATTTTAGAAATGACCGATAAAGACACTGAATTATTTGCAGACGCTATTTCGGTAATTACTAAAACCTACGACAAGTTATTTAATATATCGTTCCCTTACTCAAGCGGTATTCATCAAGCGCCTACTAATAACCAGGACAATTCGCACTGGCATTGGCATATGAGTTTTTATCCGCCATTGTTACGCAGTGCTACCGTTAAAAAATTTATGGTAGGATACGAAATGTTTGGTTCCCCACAACGCGATATTACTGCAGAATGGGCTGCAAACAAATTAAAATCTCTACTATAAACAAAACTTATTTTATAAAAAAAGCCTTGCAAATAATGCAAGGCTTTATAGTAGAATTAGGCCACTATATAAAACGCTTTAAATAGAATTATGCGATTTGGGAAACTGCTTCTATTTTCACACTAAGCGCTTTTAATCGATTTAATTCTGTTTGTAAACCTTCGTAAATTGCATTTTTAGATGTTTCAAAATAATCTTTAGTATCATCTAAAAGACTTTCATAATAAGCGACTCCAGATTTTAAGTTTTCTATAAAACTTACAAAGTATTTCTCTTCTCTTTTATTAGAAATTACAGGCGTTTCGTTAAACTTGTTTGTAATATAATCGACGTAAATAGTCAATTCTTTTACAAACATATTGGGACGATTTGGCGACACTATATTTTTTATTTCTCCATAAATATGAGAAGTCATTTCTTTTAAACTCAAAATTCTAGAGAAATAAGCCATATTCGGACCAGGACAAACAGACACTCCGGTACCTTCGGTTTTAGTATCTAAATTATACTTTAATAATGCCGATGTTCCTAAACCAACACAAGTACAAGATTTTACTGTAATTTTATCAAGTGCTTTACTGTACTCGGTAACATCTAGATCTTGCTCGTCTAATTGCTTAATTTTTAAATGCTGATATTGTCTTGAAGCCGTACATAAACCTTCTTCGGAAAACTCTTTATTCAGGGCCACAAACTTTTTAGGGCAAGCACTTCCAGGTCTATTTTTATCGATGTTTCTGTATTTCTCTAAATCTTTAGTATTTCCTCTCAAACTATTAAAAGGCACACCTAGCGGCGAAATATCGCTTAAATACAAATCCTTTTCTTTGGCACCAATAAGTTGCTCCATAGTAGCATCGTCTACAGTTGTTGCTTCTGGAACTAATAAAAATGGAGTCCCCCAGCCTACAGAATCTAGGTTATATTTTTCCATTAAAAACTCGTGCTCTTCAGCAGTTCCTACACCACCCTGTGCTGTAATTTTAACAGGTAATACCGCTTCTGGAACAGGGTAATTCTTGGTTTCTAAGGCTTTAGTTAATAACCCGTGAAGCTCGGTTGTAAGCGCGGTTTTATTAACATTAAACTCATTTAAAATAGGTCCCATTAACAAACCATTAGTTGCAAAGGCATGTCCACCACAATTTAAACCTGATTCAATTCTGAATTCTGAAATCCAAATCCCTTTCTTTGCTAATATTTTTCCTTGAATTAAAGCTGATCTATAATCGCTTACCTTAAGAATAATTTTCTTCTTAATATACCCAGTAGCATCAGGATAGAAATCTTTAAAATTTTCTATATAACTGAATAAATGCGGATTCATACCAGCCGATAAAATTAAAGACGAACTTAAATTAGAATTCGCATACCCACGCAATGCTGCATGTGCATCGTTATATTCAACAGGTAATTGTTTTTTATCTTTAAAGTTATCTTTATCAACTTTAGTCATGATGTTTACATCAATACTACCTTTTACTAAATTATCTGATAAAAACTTTTTTGCTTTATCCATACTAAACTTACCAGAAATAGCATTTACAAACTGAGATTTTAGCTCTGAAGTGTTTGGCAATAAGTTTAAATAATTTTTTAAATCTTCTGTATAAGATTTGTTAACCGCTTTAAGTTGATTAAATTTTTCTTCGGTTACTTCGTGAACCATATTTAAATACGAGGTAATACGTTTCGCTCTATGGTCTGTTTCTGAACTGTCAATTTCTTCATAGGGTAATTCAAACATCTTACAGTACATTTTACGAAGTTTTTCAAGTAAAATATCGTCGACTAAAGATATGGCTGAATCAATTCCTAAATGAGATACTTTTAAAGGTGTATCTATGGTAAAACCAATTCCCATTACTGGGATATGGAAGGAATGTAATTTTTTCATTTTAATTGTTTTAGTTACTTTTTAGACAAAAAGATTTACAAAATTCCGATATTCTATTCAAATATTCTATGACATTTATCATGTTTAAAAACAGAATAAACACCATTTTAATTATTTGATTATTAAAAGAATACGAGATATCTTTTTTATTAATAAGTATTGTATTGCTATGAAACATACAAGCATTTAACATGCCAAACTCACTCCACTAAAAATTTATGAACTTAGGTTCAGCACAAAAAGAATCCTACAATTTTAGTTAATACAATTAAACCTATAGTTTATTAAAAAATTGATAGATACTACCTAAGAAAAACATCATGTTTCTCGAAAAAAGACATGAATATGAATGAATTAATAATTTCTACGATTTATAAAGAGCGGATTAAAGTGAAATTATTTTGCTTGAAAAATGTGTTAAAATGACTTTATTATTAAACCGTAAATGCGTCCATAATTTTTGCTACTTCAAAAGCTTCTTCTGCCGAACAGGGATTTTCTGCACGATCTAAAAAATAATCTACTACGGCAGAAATCATAGGTTCTTGTATATGTTCTGGATTTTAAAACGATACACTGTTTCCACACCATTTTTATAACACCTTACAACTTCACCAAAAAACGAAAAGACTATTTTACCTGCTGTACCATAAATTACACACTCATCTTTAGATTCAGATTCTGGCATATTAAAAGACCAAATTCCGCGACATTGCACGCCATTTTTAAACCGGATTATTCCATTAACTAGAGAGGCAGCAAACTCGTTTTCTTCCCTTTTAGAACACCCAAAAGCATCGGTATAGGATCCAAAATACTGCAACATTAAATCGAGTTGATGTGGCGCTAAATCATGAAAATATCCACCTCCAGAAATTGTAGGATTAAGTCTCCAAAATTCATCAGCATTCGCTATTAAATTAGACTTCCTCGCTTGTAAAATTTGAATATCGGCATACAATACTCGTCCTATTTCATGTTTTACAAGTAAGTCTTTCACTTTTAAAAAAGCAGGTAAATGTCTTCTGTAATGGGCTACAGTTAATTTTGATTTCGTGTCTTTTAAAGCTTCTACTATCTGTTTCGCTTCTAAAGCATTTAAAGCCATTGGTTTTTCTAAATACACATGCTTTCCGGCTTCTATGGCAGAAAGCGTATAGCTTAAATGAGACGAAGGCGGAGTTGCTATATATACAGCATTTATTTCGGGATCATTTAAAATAGCCTTGGCATCATCGAAAGCATAGGGCACGTTATGACGTTTGGCAAAATCTTGTGCCTTTGACAAATTACGGCGCATTACCGATTTTAATTCTGATTGTGCTAACTTATAAAAAGCTGGTCCGCTTTTAACTTCTGCAACATCACCACAGCCGATAATTCCCCAAACAATGTTATCCATAATACAGGTTTTATTTTTTATAATGCTGAATTAGCACCAATTTAAAAAGCCTTAATCCTCCATAAATCTACTATAATGATTACAGAAAACGAAAAAGAGGCTGTTCAAAAAGTGTTAAATCCGTCATTCTGAATGTATTTCAGAATCTCATCACATGGAAAACGAAACATGTGAGAACCTGAAACGAGTTCAGGTTGACGAAAACTCAACTTTTTAAACAGCCCCTTTTATAGCTCTGTACTAAAATAAGTATTCAGAATTATTTGCGGTATAACGGATCTGCTCCGATAGTTCCTTCTAATCCTTTTAAATACTCATCTGTATGTGCATCGTTATACAAATCTTTTACTGTTTGTAAACGCTCATGTAATCCCATTTCTTCAACCAATTGTTTGTTTCCTGGGTTAGACATAAATGTTTCTAAATAATTAATTTGTTTTGTATAAAACTTGATGTCTTTTTCTTGTTTAAGTTTCAATCTCTCTTTATACCAATCGCTATTAATTACATAGTCTCTAGTAAAGAATCCTCTTAATTCTGGATCGCTCATTTCTTTACCTTCGTAATGTCCGTAAGCCATCATGTGTAATAGAATTTGTAATGGTGGGATGGCCGCATCAATACTTCCATCTTCAAAATATCTAAGTGCAACTTTTTGTTGTGCTTCAACGATATTGTTAATTCCGTCTACGTAGTCTTCCATACCTTGTAATTCTGGCTTCAACATTTTTTCGTTAAATACAGCATTAGGTTCGTCGAAAATACGGTTTAAACATCTTAAAGAGAATTGTTTAGTAATACGATATCCTAATCTACTGGCTAGAATCTTTTTACCATTATATTCAAAATCTTCAAGTTTTTCTAAAGCCCCATCATTAATTAAGAAATTAGGATCTCTATCTTGTGGTTCTAAACGTGCCCAGATTTCAGGAATTAAAATACTAATATCGTGATCTACTTTATTTTCTCCTCCTACATAACCAGCTGCCGTACTAAATGCATTAGATTCTGTTAAGATATGAGATAGTAAAGCATTATTTAAATCGGTAGTAGGCGTTAACATATTGAAAGGTCCTTTTGTTAAGGCTCCTTCTGAACCAGCTCCTGTTGTAGATGGCGACTTACCTGTTAAGCTACAAATAAAGTCCATAAACAATTCTGGAGTTTCCTGATAATGGATTGGGTTATACACGGCAAGAGCACGAATTCCCGCTTTAGTATCTGCTGGGTTATTACGTCTTCCTGGTAATACTGCATTTACAACATCAATAACAGGATCTTGAGATTCTACTTTTCTAAATAAACGTGTACCTACTTCTGCTAAATAGCTATCTTCAGTTTCATTTTTAAAGATATTTCGCTCTAAATAACGAGGGTTTTTTGTTGGCTCACCACTCACAATTCTTGTATGAGATGGTAATACAAAATACTCCTCATCTTTTTTACTGTTTACAACACTTTCAATTAAATCTTTAACGGGTTGCGTGTATTTATCGAAGTTGATAGTATCTTCATAAATTTCGATAGCATCCTGCTTAGTTAACAATTCGTAGTTAGTTAAGAATACATTATCTCCTACGATATCGCGTTCTGCACCTTTATCGTAACCACGAATAATTGCTTCATCTGGTCTTTGGAATAAATGTGCTTCACAATTTGTTACCACTTTTAAACTCTTATTGGTGTATTCTGGGTTTAAGTTTTTAAAATCTTTACGTGGTAATGTTATAGACGCTGAAATATCGTCTTCTTTCTGAATTTTTAAACTTGCAGAAAAATCTGAACGTAATTTATTTAGTAACCAATTTCCGTCTTGGTTAAAACCTATACGCACATAACTACCTACAACAGGATTATTAAAATACTTAAGACCAGTACCTTTTTGTCCGTTAATAATATCTACAGATACACAATCTTTCCAGTTTAAAGCACCGTGATCTTGACGATATAAACGCTTAATAAACAACACTAAAGATCTGATATGCACAGGAATATTAGTAACAAATTCGTTATATTCATCTGAAAACACATCTAAAGGTTGTAATAATCTTACTGCAGAACCTAATGTTCTTTTAGAACTTAAAAATGGTTCTGAAGGTGGTAACGTTGGATCGAAATTTCTCCATCTTTTAGAGTAATCGTATTCTATAATTTCATCTGCTTTCTTGAAATCTTCATCGATATCTATAATATTAAAAGCACTATAAGTAATAGCATTTTTCATTGATTTAGAAATCTCAGATTTTCCTCCACCAGATACCGTACATGGTTTATGGCAGAATACACCTTCTGGAGCAGTATTCACAATACGCCATAGGGCAATTGTATCGTGTTTTTCTAATTTAAACTTATTACCCGTTGGGTGTACATAGGTTTTTGTTGGATTTAAAACAATTCGTTGATCTTTACCGTTGTATGTCCAAGTAATATCGTTTGTATTGGTGTTGATATAAGCATTTTCTGGTAAGTAAACAATATTTGGATATTTCTTATCTACCGCATAGTATTCCGCTTTCACTTCTATTCTATCGCCTAAATATTTTTTAACATCCTCGAACGTGTACTTATTATTGAATTTTTTAGAGAATCCTTTTCCATCAACAATATCACCCATCACACCTCTTGGGTAAGCAACCGCTCCTCCAGAATGCTCCTCTTCTACTAATCCGAATAGGTTAGCAGAATAACTAATTTGAGTTTTAATTTCTTTCTTAGAATATCCGAAATAGTTATCGGCAATAAGCGTAACAACTACCCCTCTATCATCTCTACATGTTAATTTAAATGCACCACCATCGTTATAAAGTTCATTCTCATCTTTCCAGCACATGCCATCATTTCTTTGGCGCTCGGTAGCATCATCGTAATGTGGTAAACCAACATCTTTCTTCTTTAAAGTTTTTAATTGCGGAGCAAGAATAATACATCCTGTATGCCCTGTCCAATGTTCTGTATCTAAAGCCGCATCATTTTGAACTAACGACGGATCGCCTGCATTTCCAAAAATTGCTTCTACGAAATCTAAGTTACTTACTAAAGACCCTGGAGCGAAAAAACGAACTTCAAGACTCTTTTCTGTAATGACACCTTTAACTTCTGGACATACCACTGGTCTTAATAACATAGACACCATTAATTTGGCTCCATTTTCTTGTTTCGATGTAAAAGGCAATGTTTTTAACTCCTCTGAAGGATTAAAAGCAGCCTTTAAAAAATGAGCAAAAGTAACTTTAGGCACTTCAAACTTATCTAAAGGCACAGGTAAACTTCCTTCTACAATATGAAATGTTCCTTTAGTGGTACGTTTGTCGTGAATTGGATTATTTAAAACCCCTTGCTTCACTCTATACGAAGTGATATCTTCACTTACAAACTTGTCTGCGTTTGGCGGTAAACTTACTTCACGAGCATGTCCGGCCTGATTTAAAACTAAAGTGTCATTCGGAATAGCTAAATCATCATCAAAAGGAACATCCTTTAAATAGTCGTTAATAAAAGATTGAATTCGATTATCGACAGGAGATAAATGATGTGATAATAATCTAGATTTTTCTTTAAAACTCTTGATCAATCCGTTTGTTAATTGCTGAAATTTAGGATTACTAAATTCTACTTCAGCATTTTCATCATCTTGATAGATAGGTTGTCCTAAAGCAGCTAATTGAAGATTAATATACTGAATCGTATCTTTTCTACTTTGCTTTACAGAACTTTTACTCGTTTTCTTTTCTTTACTCATTTTATATGAAAATTTAAATCGATAATACGTTAATAACTATAATAACACACCACAAAACATCCTTAGCAAATGCTTTTTTTTACGTCCAAAATTTAGAACTTTAGAAGCATTCGATTACTGAATTTGTTTTTAAATACAACACTAATTTTTGGTATGAATTTTTCAGGATTCGATTACTATTTTTTTATGCAACTGCACAAAAAAATATTTTATTTTTTCCCATGTAAATTTAGTTAATACTTAAGAAAAAAACTAATAATTTTCACTAATATATCCACGTAAACCTACTAAAAACAAGAGACTTAACTAAATTATAATCATTCTAAATAACAATTATCAAATCTCAAAATCTTTCAATCGTTTGCGTATAATTGATTAAAAAACAACCTTTATTAAACAAAAATTTAACATGATTTTAAGTTCGATTTAGTAGTAAAATTTTGAATATAAAACGTGTAAAATAACTAGCTTTTTTAGATGGAATATTAGAAGCCTTTTGGAGTATTTGGTTTTAAGAAAAAACAATGAAAAAGTTAAACGTAGATAAAACAAAAAAAGCTCCTGATTTCTCAGAAGCTTTTTTGTGATGGCAGAAGGATTCGAACCTTCGACCGCCTGCTTAGAAGGCAGGTGCTCTATCCAACTGAGCTATGCCACCATTCAAGAACACGATGTGTTCTGATTTTGCTTTTTTGAAACATTTTTAATTTCTCAAAAGCTGTGCAAATATAAGTAGGATTACGAAACTACACAAAATAAAAAGCGATTAATTTTAAAATAATTTTCACGCCAAACTTATCCATTTTAATTGCTAAAAAAATTTGAAGTTTAGCTCCTTAATTACGAGGTAGATCCGGGAAACTCACGAGTGTTTTCAACAAAAAAAAAGGACAATCTTTTTACAGATTGTCCTTTTCTAGTTATATGTTGAAAATTAATTATTTTCTAACTTTCTTTACAATAGCCATAGCATTTTTTACATCCTGCTCTAACTTTGCATAATCTTTATTTGCGATTATGTCTTTAGAAATTAATTGAGATCCCATACCAACACAAGTAACACCAGCATCAAACCATCCTTTTAAGTTTTCTTCTGTTGGAGAAACACCACCTGTAGGCATAACGCTTGTCCAAGGTTGTGGGCCTTTAATTCCTTTTACAAATTGAGGTCCGTAAATATCACCAGGGAATAATTTTACGATTTCGCATCCTAATTCTTCTGCTCTAGTAATTTCTGTTAAGGTACCACATCCTGGAGACCATAATACTTTTTTACGGTTACAAGCAATTGCAATATCTTCTCTTAACACTGGAGTTACAATAAAATTAGCTCCTAAAGCCATATATAAAGATGCTGCAGCTCCGTCTGTAACAGACCCTACACCCATAATCATACCTGGTAATTCTTTAACGGCATATTTAGTTAACTCACCAAAAACTTCGTGAGCGAAATCACCACGTGCAGTGAATTCCATTAATCTTGCTCCACCATCGTAACAAGCTTTTAATACTTTTTTACTTAACTCAATATCGCTATGAAAAAATAAAGGAATCATTCCTGTGTCTTTCATTGCCTGAGCAACTTCTAATCTTGAAAATTGTGCCATGTTATTATTTTTAAATTTTTAATTCCAGTTTAAGATCTTTTTGAAATCGTATGCTTCTGGATTTGGTAAATATTTTTTTGCTTTTTCGTAATCTTTCTCCTGAATATAGAACAAATTATTAATAAAAAGCTGCGCCATATCTGAATTGATATCGACTAATCTTGGTGGAATTTTTCCGCTTTCATCTTCAAAATCCTTTAAAAATAAAGGCGTAATATCACCATTAGAATTTGCACTAACTATACAACCCGAAAATCCTTGATCGTATAATTTTTTAACCCCGATTCCTAATAAAGAACAAAGTGTTAAATCGAATGCTATAGGGTTACAACATCTTAATTCGTAACCTAATTCTACAGGTCTTGTTTTTACTTTTAATCCAATCTCTTTTAATTTTAATTGTAGTAAATAATTAAAAATATGAGATTTACTTACATTTCCTAATTCAGGATGACCATGATCGTCGTAAGTGAAATTAATTCCGGAATTTATTATTTCCGATTCATCCATAAAATGAAAAACGCCTTCACTTACCATAGCTACTCCATACTCAACACCTTTAATTTTACATTTAACGATAGAAGACACTATCATATTGATAAGCTTATCGAATGTAATTTTAGTTTTGTTAAACATTTCAGGAATAATCATCATTTGAAAATGACATGCTGAAGCAATTCCGAATGCTAAATGACCTGCAGATCGTCCCATTGCAGATACCACGAACCAATTTTCGCTAGTACGGGCATCTTCATACACTGTATTACCAATTCTAACACCTTCGTCTTTAGCTGTATGAAAGCCAAAAGTTGGATTTCTATCTGGTAAAGGTAAATCGTTATCTATAGTTTTAGGAACGTGTACATGAGCTACATCTAGCTCCTGCGATTGAAGAAATTTGGTTAATCTATTGGCGGTCGATGCTGTATCGTCTCCGCCAATAGTTACCAATAATTTTACATTATTATCTTTGAAAAAATCTGATTTAAAATCACTGTCTTTTGGTTTAAATCTACTCATTATTAAAGTAGAACCTCCACGACTAAAAATACGATCGGCATGATGAAAGTCAAATACTTTAACTTCCGGTTTGTCTGAAAGCAATCCTTGATATCCGTGATGTACGCCTATTACCTTGTAGCCATCTTTCATAAATGTTTTAGCTACTGTACTAATTACTGTATTAATACCTGGTGCAGGACCGCCACCACAAATAATTGCAATTGATTTTTTCATGTACTAATCGTGCTTTTTATAATTTTAAAATTTGAATTTATTATCTAGCAACACGACCTGAAGCGTCTCCGCCCATAAGTTTGTTTACTTCGTCTACTGTTACTAAATTAGCATCTCCTTTAATAGTGTGTTTTAAACAAGAAGCTGCAACAGCGAAATCTAATGCATTTTGATCGTTATCTGGGTACGTTAATAAACCGTAGATTAAACCTCCCATGAAAGAATCTCCACCACCTACTCTATCTACGATATCTGTAATTTGGTATTGACGAGTTTCGAACATTTTAGTACCATCGTATAAAACTCCAGCCCAAGTGTTATGAGATGCAGAAATAGAACCTCTTAATGTAGTAATAACTTTTTTAGCTTTAGGGAATTTTTCCATCATTTGCTTACAAACAGATAAGAACGCTTCAGCTTTTACATCATGACCTTGAGTTTGTACAGTAATACCTTCTGGCTTAATACCAAAGTGCATTTCAGCATCTTCTTCGTTTCCTAAAACAACATCACAGTAAGATGTTAATTCAGTCATGATTTCTTCTCTTTTCGCTGCATCACAGAATTGCCATAATTTAGCTCTATAATTTAAATCTGTAGAAATAGTAATTCCTTTTGCACTAGCAGCTTTAACAGCTTCTAAACAAACGTCTGCAGAACTTTGAGAAATCGCTGGCGTAATACCTGTCCAGTGGAACCACTCAACACCTTCGAAAACAGAATCCCAATCAATCATTCCTGATTGAATTGTAGACATTGAAGAGTATGCTCTATCGTAAACCACTTTACTACCTCTAGATACTGCCCCTGTTTCTAAGAAATAGATTCCTAAACGATCTCCACCCCAAACAATTTTATCAACACCAACGCCTCTTTTGCGCATTTCCATCATGGCACATTCTCCAATATCATTCTTTGGTAAACGTGTTACAAAATCACAAGAAATACCATAATTAGCTAATGATACTGCTACGTTAGATTCACCACCACCATAAACAACATCAAAATTGTTAGCTTGAGAAAATCTTAAAAATCCCTGTGGAGCTAATCTTAACATGATTTCTCCAAACGTTACTACTTTACTCATTTTTTTATTTATTAATTAAGTTTATTTTCTATAAAGAATACTTCTATTCTCCTACTGTTTTTCAATGACAAAATTATAACATTTTAGTCATTAGGACAAACGTTTGAACAAATTTTTAATCTTTTAACCTGTAATACTTTAAAAATATTTAATTTAAAATTTTTATCAGAAAAATATTAAAAAAAGAATACCTTTGTACAAACGATTGAACAAAATTACATAAAATTTTGAAAAACAAAAAAAAAACAACCATAAAAGATATTGCTAATGTGTTAAACATTACGCCTTCGGCTGTTTCTAGAGCGCTACATAACCATCCTAGAATCAGCGACAAAACTAAAGCTGCCGTAAAAAAAGTGGCCGAAGAGTTGGAATATCAGCCTAACCATTTGGCTTCTGCCCTTAGAAGTGGTAAAAGCAAATTGGTTGGTATTATTGTCGCTAAAACGAACAGTTACTTTTTTTCTTCGGTTGTTGAAAACATAGAAAATGAATTAAATAAAAAAGGATATAACCTAATTATTACCCAATCGAATGAGTCTTACGAAAAAGAATGTAGAAATATCGATACACTTTTAAAAACCCAAGTAGATGGTATTATTGCGTCTTTAGCTAACGAAACGGTAGACTTTGATTATTACGAGAAAATTAAGGCCAAAGGTATTCCCTTAATTTTATTCGATCGTGGAGAAAATAATATAGGTGTAGATTATATAGGTATAGACGATTACCAAAGTAGTCATATTGTTGTAAATCATTTAGTAGAACAAGGTTGCAAACGCATTGCGCATATTGCTGGATATAGCCATACCCGTATTTATAAAAACAGAATTAGAGGATATAAAGACGCTTTAAAGGAACATAAACTTCCGGAAGATGACCATTTGTTATTAGAAAGTGGATTAACCATAGAGGACGGAAGAGCAAAAATGGCAGAACTTTTAGAACTTTCTGAATTACCAGACGCCGTTTATGCTGCTGGAGATTATGCCGCCTTGGGTGCCTTACAAGTGTTACAAGAAAACCATATTAAAGTACCAGAACAAATAGCACTTGTGGGCTTTAGTAACGAACCTTTTACCTCTTTAGTGACGCCGTCTATTACCTCCATTTACCAACATAATAAACATATTGGAAAACTTGTTGCTAAACAGTTTTTACTACGTGTTAAAGACAAACATTACAAACCGGAACTCCATAAAATTATCTTAGAACCCGAACTAATTATTCGTGATTCATCAAGAAAAATAAAAGAGGAGGTTGAAAAGGAGTAATAAAACCATGTATTTATTTGAAAATGTATCGATTTGAAGATTTGAAAATGATTAAAACTTTTACTGTCCTTAATTAACAAAAAGCTTTTAAAACTAACTGTTTTCAGAGCTATTTAGTAATCCATATAATGATAGTTTCAAGCTAACCATGTCCTTATTGTAGTTCTTTTTGAACTACATTCTTTTTCATAAAAAAACTCCCAACAAATCAATTAGAATTGAAATATTAGGAGTTAAAATATATGTTTAATTGTTTATAACGAATTTATAAAAGCCAGTACATCTTCTCGGTCTTGAGTAGATAATTGTTTAAATTTTTCTTTTGCAACTTCGGCTTCCCCACCATGCCATAGAATAGCTTCGGTTACATTTCGTGCCCGACCATCATGTAACAAATTAGTATGTTTATTTACAGTATTTATTAAACCTATTCCCCATAAAGGCGGTGTACGCCATTCGCTGCCTGATGCTTGAAAATCGGGAGCATTATCGGCTAAACCATCCCCCATGTCATGCAACAATAAATCGGTGTAAGGTCTAATGGTTTGATTTCTAAATCCGGCAATATAATAATCATTGCCTGTTTCCATTTTAGGAATGTGGCAACTAGTACAAGCCATATCATTAAAAATAGCTTTACCGTTTAATACATTCTGATCGTCGAAATCACGTCGAATAGGCACCGATAGAGATTGAGAATACAAAACGACTCTATCAAAATTGTCATTCGTAATTTCTGGAGACCCTCCATTCGGGATATTATCGCAGTCTACATTTGGTGGACAGTTTTCATTTGGAAATAAATACGATGTAATCCCCATATCACCCAAAAAAGCAGCACCAACTTGTTGTTTTATACTCGGCTGATTGGCTTTCCATCCAAAACGTCCCATTTTTTGTGATTGGCTTTCCTCATCGTACACGTAATTTGGTCTTCCAGAAATGCCGTCTGCATCGGTATCAAATTCGTCTGCAAAAGCAAGGATTGTAGCCTCTGGAACCGCTTCTAGCATCCCCAGTCCAACCATTTGCCCAGCAATTCGCGGCGAGACTAAAACCCCTGGAACTAAAGATCCATATCCCAAATTTTCAATGGTATATATAGGTTTTTGCAAGGTAACGGTAGTACCGTCGGCTAAAGTTTCTGTACTAGTTTCGTATGTTATTCTATAAGTTCCTTTTTTGTCTACCCCCAAAATAGAAGCATCTTGTAATTGGTTACCATACACAGGATCTACATGCGCTGCGCCGTTGTCTTGTGTTCCCGGTAAACTTAAACGCAATAACAAGCCTTCTCCAAATTCACCATCGAAAGCAGGTGGTCTGCCTCGGCCATCTTTAAAATGACAAGACGAACATGTTACAGCATTAAAAAAAGGACCTAGCCCATCTCGTGCCGTTGTAGATGCCGGTGCTGAAACCCAACTCTGCCTAAAAAAAGAATTCCCTACTCCAAAATCTACTTGTTCTCTTGCCGTTAAAGCTTGACTTGCAAACCCGAATGCTTCTTCTGATGCATTTACGACAGTGGATACACCCCCACCGTATTGCTCACCATCTTCTGCAACCAGGACAACATAATCATTTTCGTTAGAATTACATGCCGTTAAGACTAATAATCCTAGTAAAAAAATAATCCCGTTTTTACCTTTAATATTCATGATACCATTTTAAACATCAAAAAAGTGCCACTAAAAATGCAGCACTTTTTTTTCACTAATATATAATTCACTTAAAAATTATCCATTCACTGTAATTCCTATTGCAGAAGCACCTGCTAATAAAAATTTACCAAGATCTTGTAATTCATCAATCGCATCTTGAACTTTAGCGCCTTCAGCAGAATCTTCACCTCCCATAATAGCATAATCAAAAGGAATATACATTTCAGACACTTTTTCTACCGCCTCATCTATAGAATCTGCAGTATCGTTATAAGTTTCTTCATTAGCCTCTTTAACTAAACTTGCTAAAGATGGTCCAGAAATCGTTCCATATTTACCTTCGTAAACATTAATAATCCCTTGAAGATTTAGAGCGATATCTCTATGTGTATTATCGCTAAAACAAGAATGCTCGTCCTCTTGATCGGCATTAATTAAAGCAACAGACATACGTTCTACAGGTAACTCAGCAGAAACCAAAGTAGTAATTCCTAAGTATATATTTTTAAGGGCTTCATCTTCATCTAAATTTAAAAATGTAGCTCTATACTCTCCACTTGGTGCCCAAAGATCTACTAAATACGTCAGGTTATCAATAATTAAATCGGCGCAAATATCAAGATAAGCACGACGTCTGTCTTGGTTTAAAGCTGTACCTCCGTCAACAAAATCGGTATAAGGTCTTTGCCCTGGTAATAAGGCATCTGGCGAAGTTAAATCTTGTCCCCAAAGTAAAAACTCAATCGCGTGATAGCCTACACTAATATTTTTTTCTCCTCCGTTTTCATTTAGACCTTCTAAAACCTCTTTTGTAATTTCTGGATAATCATCAAGACTATTTACAATTCCTCCGTTAACAACAGTACCACCATTATCTACGTAATCGATAAAATTTTCATCTAATGGCCATGCATTTAATAAGCCTTCTGGACCATTTTCATCATCGATTGGACCGTTGGCAAAACGAAAAGCTTCGGTAGTACCATAGCTTTCTCTAGACACTAACCAAGCTGTTTTAGATAGTTCGAATCGCTCTTCTGATGGATTTTCTGTAAATGCATTTATAGCCGTTTTTAAGGCCACGGCATCTTCTAAAGCATCTTGATAATTAGCATATACTATATCTGCGTAATTTTCTACAACTTCGGTTTTAGCTGTATCGTCTGTTGTAGTTCCTGAATCATCATCGTTATTACATGCTACTAAAAAAAGTGCAAGTAAAGCAAATGCTGAACCGGTAAGAATTGTTTTTTTCATATTAATTTTAGTTTATTTAGACTGATTAAAAACAATGCAAATGTAATAACTTTGAAAACCTATCCAAAAAAAACACTAATTATTTATGACAAATATCATAAAAACAGAAATTATTTAGAATAAATAAACATAATAGGATTGAGTTTTATACTTTTGAAAAAATTTTTTTCCATGAAGCATTCACTTTTCTTAATAGCAATTGTTCTGGTATGTTTTGGTTGTTCGTCTGATAACGGCAATAGCAAAGAGCAAAATACTGCCGATTATGATACCCAAGCCATGTTAACGAGTTGGGCCGATAACCTTATTATACCAGCGTTTTCAGATTATCAAGAAAAAACAGAGGCTCTAAACACAGAAGCTTCAGCATTTGTAGCAAATCCAACGCAAACAACTCTTAGTGAATTAAGAAATGCTTGGTTAGCGGCTTACAAAACGTATCAGCATGTTGGTATTTACGATTTAGGAAAAGCAACAGAACTTCACCTTTTAGAAACAGCTAACATCTACCCTACCAATGCCACAACCATTGATGCAAATATTGCTTCTGGCGATTACAACTTGGGTGCACAGACACAATTTGCGAGTCAAGGTTTTCCTGCTCTAGATTATTTATTATATGGTTTAGCTTCTACAGACGAAGATATACTAGCCTTTTACACCACGCACAACAACGCTGCAAACTATAAAGTATATATTACTGATTTAACCTCTAAATTGAACAGCATTGCCGAAGCCATTGTAGCAGATTGGGAGGGAACGTATCGCGATTCTTTTATTAGCAACTCGAATGCGGTAACAGGATCTGTAAATCAGACGGCCAATAACTTTGTTAAAAATTTAGAAAAAGATGTAAGGGCTCCTAAAGTAGGTATACCTGCAGGAGTATTTAGCGACGGTACTCTATTTACAGATAAAGTTGAAGCTTTTTATAAAAACGATATTAGTAAGGACTTATTAATTGAAGCTATCACAGCTTCACGCGACTTTTTTCAAGGAAAAACTTACGGAACTAACACCTCTGGACCAGGCTTAAAAGCATTTTTAGATGCTGTTGATGCGGAAGCCAGTGGGACAAGTTTAAGCAGTATTATAGTAGATCAATATGCTGAAATTCTAACGACTACTTCTGCTTTAGACAATAGTTTTAGCGAGCAAATTACTACCGATAATAGTAAAATGTTAGATACTTACGACGCCATTCAACAAAATGTAGTGTACTTAAAAGTAGATATGATTAGCGCACTTGGCCTAACTATAGATTATGTAGATGGTGATGGCGATTAATTAACCATGAACCATAAAATACAAGCATATCTCAATACCTATACAGATGCTGCCCCTCTAGCCTTTTACAGATTGGCATTCGGACTCATGATGTTTTTTAGCATCCTGCGGTTTGCATATAACGGTTGGATTAGCAAGTTTTATATAGACCCCATTTTTCACTTTACATATTACGGTTTTGGTTGGGTTAAACCTATTGGCGTATACACCTATTTATTGTTTATTATTTGTGGTATATCGGCCCTCATGGTAGCCTTTGGTTATAAGTATCGTTTAGGGATTTTACTGTTTTTCTTGAGTTTCACTTACATCGAACTCATGGATAAAACCACCTATTTAAATCATTATTATTTTATTTCTATAGTGAGTTTTGTGCTACTGTTTTTACCTGCAAATGTGTTGTTTTCTGTAGATGCCAAACAAAATAAAGTCGACCGCAGTCAAGTAGTTCCACGATACACTATAGATATTTTAAAAGTATTATTAGCTATAGTTTACATATATGCTGGTGTTGCCAAACTTAATTCAGATTGGTTGTTTCATGCCATGCCGTTAAAAATTTGGTTACCATCAAAAGCTAGTTTACCTATTATTGGCCACTTGTTAGGTTACGACTGGGTTGCCTATGCTTTTAGTTGGTTTGGTGCCATTTACGATTTGGGCATTGTATTTTTACTCCTTTATAAACCCACACGATTATTTGGATTTATCCTTGTTGTAATATTTCATGTTATGACGCGTATTTTGTTCCCTATCGGAATATTTCCGTTTGTTATGATTATTTCAACACTCTTATTTTTTAGTCCACAATTTCATAGAAAAGCGCTGCAACTTTTTTCAAAAATCTTTAGAATAGATCGCGTAATTTCAGAATCGCCAACTCCTAAAACCGTGGCTTCGCAATCTAACCCAACACGAACTTCGCCTAAATTAGTTCCTATACTGTTAGGTGTATTCCTCATGATACAATTAGTATTTCCATTCCGATATTTACTGTATCCTGGCGAATTATTTTGGACCGAAGAAGGTTACCGCTTTTCCTGGCGCGTCATGCTTATGGAAAAAGCAGGTTATACCGAATTCACAGTTTCCGATAAAGCTACCGGTCAATTTAAAGTTGTAGACAACACAGAATTCTTGACCAAATTTCAGATCAAGCAAATGTCTTTTCAACCCGATTTTATTTTAGAATATGCACACTTCCTTCATGAGTATTATCAGAAGCAAGGCATGACAGATCCTGAAGTAAAAGTAAATTGCCACGTGGCACTAAACGGCAGATTAAGTCAGAAATATATCGATCCTAACGTAAACTTAGCAAAGCAATATGAATCTTTTAAACACAAAACCTGGATACTCCCTTTTAACGATACTATCAAAGGGTTTTAGTTTTATTCTAATACTCTTTAGTTCAACTTTTTTTGCACAAACGTCCTTTCAGGGCCAAGTTCAAAATGAAAATGGCTCTCCTATTTCTGGTGTAGAAGTTATAGAAGTAGCCTCAGGGAAATCGGTGTTAACGAATGCCGAAGGGCACTTCGATATCGCCGTAAACCAGGATAAATTTTCCTTGATGTTTTATAAGGAAGCCTACCCGTTAAAAGAGCAACCATTCACCACAAGCACCAGCAATGTCACTGTGATTTTAGAAGAAATGGTGGTCTTAAATGAGGTTGTCATTCAAAAAAACAGGGAACGTGTTTTTGCTTTAAGGCATTTAAAAGATATTGAAGAAACCGCTATTTATGCTGGTAAAAAAACCGAAATGGTCGACATAAACACCTTGGTAGTAAACAAATCGATTAATACTGCCCGACAAGTTTATGCTCAAGTTGCAGGTATTACGTTTAACGAAAATGCCGATGGCGGATTACAATTAAATATTGGTGGCCGCGGACTAAACCCTAATCGAACTAGTAATTTTAATACGCGCCAAAATGGTTACGATATTAGTGCCGATGTGTTAGGTTACCCAGAAAGTTATTACACCCCACCTACCGAAGGCCTGAAGGAAATTCAAGTGATTCGCGGTGCGGCCTCCTTACAATATGGTACCCAGTTTGGTGGCTTGGTTAATTTTAAAATGCAAGAACCAACTACTAAACCTATCGAATTAATTACCAGAAATACAGTAGGCTCTTACGGTCTTTTTACAAATTTTACGAGTTTAAGCGGCACCAATGGGAAGTTTAGTTATTATACCTTTTTTAATTATAAACAAGGAGATGGTTTTAGACCAAATTCCCAGTTTAACAGTCGTAACTTTTTTGTGAATTTAAATTATCAGTTCAACGAAAAAACCTCCTTACATTTCGATTATACCTTGTTCGATTATTTGGCCAAACAACCTGGTGGACTTACAGATTACATGTTCAATGAAGATATGTTTCAAAGCAACCGCGAGCGTAATTGGTTCGATGTCAATTGGAATTTATTCGCCTTACGTTTTAAACATGAGTTCACAGAACAAGCAAATTTCTCCTTACAATTATTTGGGTTAGATGCTAGTAGAAGTGCTTTAGGCTACTTATCTAATCGCGTGAGTAATGCCGATGTCCCTGGAACCGTTAGAGATTTAATTTTAGGTGATTTTGTAAATTGGGGAGCCGAAGCACGCTTTCTTCAAAAATATAATTTAGGAGGAAAAAGCAGTGCCTTATTGTTAGGTGCAAAGTATTATCAAGCACGAAACACGTCTATTCAAGGTCCAGGAAGTAGTGGTAGCGGACCCGATTTTAATCTGGCAACAGACGAATTTCCCAATTATGCCAACCAGAGTGATTTTACCTACCCTAACAGAAACCTGACTTTCTTTGGTGAAAATATATTCCGATTATCCTCTACATTTACGGTAACTCCAGGATTCCGTTTCGAAAACATCGTAACTCAAGCTGATGGCTATTGGCGAAACATAAATACCGATCAGGCCGGAAATGTAATCTTCGACGAGCTCGTTGATGAAAATGTCGACAAAAAACGAAACTTTCTATTGTTAGGCGTTGGACTAAGTTACAAGCCACTAACTTCGATAGAAGTTTACGGAAACATTTCGCAAAACTACCGCTCGGTAACTTTTAGCGATATCCGTACGGTGAGTCCGAGTTTGGTAATCGATCCTGATATTACAGATGAAAAAGGTTTTACTTCCGATATCGGAATTCGAGGCAAAGTGCGTAATATTCTTAACTACGACACCAGTATTTACGCCTTACTTTATAATGATAAAATTGGTGAATACACCACAAAAAATCCAAATGGCTCGGCTGCAGTAGTACGCTACAGAAGTAATATAGGAACAGCCTTAACCTATGGCTGGGAGGCTTTAGTAGACTGGAGTATTAGTAATACTTTTTTTACCGATAATCACAATTTTTCATGGAATGTATTTTTAAACAATGCCATTACAGGAAGCGACTATTTAAAATCTGATGTAGAACATATTGAAGGTAATAAGGTAGAATTTGTACCGCTATTTAATATAAAAACAGGGACGCGATTGGGTTATAAAAATTTAAAAGTTAGTCTTCAACTCACCTATTTATCGTCTCAATTCAGCGATAGTAATAACACCAAAACCGATGTTAACGAGAATACCTTTGGAATCTACGGTGAAATTCCAGCTTATTATGTTGCCGACTTTTCTGCAGCCTACACCTGGCGTAGATTTACTTTAGAAGCGGGCTTAAATAATTTTACAAACAACTATTATTTTACAAGACGTGCTACAGGTTATCCTGGGCCAGGAATCTTACCTAGCGAACCTATCACCTTTTATACCACGCTACAGATAAAGATTTAAGGGAGATTTAATGAACTGACTTTATATTTTGTAAATGATTCGAAGAGTAGAAAAATTGCCTACAATTCTATTTATTTGAAGTTAAATTAGAAAACTCAAAATCAACAAAAAAATCCCCAACGCAAGCGTTGGGGATTTTAATACTTATTATCTATTAGGAATTAATTTCCTTTTTTATAATCTTCTAAAAATTTTGCTAAACCACTATCTGTTAAAGGGTGCTTTAATAAGCCTTCAATAGCACTTAACGGACCTGTCATAACATCTGCTCCTAATTTAGCACAGTCTATAACATGCATAGTATGACGTACAGAGGCAGCAAGAATTTCAGTTTCGAAATTATAGTTATCGTAAATATGACGAATTTCTGCAATTAGGTTTAACCCATCGGTAGAAATATCATCTAAACGACCAATAAATGGAGACACATAAGTTGCTCCTGCTTTAGCGGCTAACAAAGCTTGACCTGGTGAAAACACCAAAGTTACATTTGTTCTAATTCCTTTATCAGAAAAATATTTACAAGCTTTTACACCATCCTTTATCATTGGTAATTTTACAACAATTTGCTCGTGTAATTCAGCTAATGCTTCACCTTCTCTAATCATCCCTTCAAAATCGGTAGAAATAACTTCAGCACTAACATCTCCTTCAACAATATTACAAATGTCTACGTAATGTTTTAAAATATTATCATGTCCTGTAATACCTTCTTTCGCCATTAAAGATGGGTTTGTAGTCACGCCATCAAGAACTCCTAATTCTTGAGCTTCTTTAATTTGAGCAAGGTTTGCTGTATCAATAAAAAATTTCATTATTTTAAATTTAATTTGTTCAATATTTGGTGCTAATTTACAATAATATGGTATTCTAATCTGTCATTTTAACAAAATAACACCAATTATTTACTTAAACGTTTACGCCCTATAGTTTATAATGATTAATCAATAATTTCTCATACATTTTATCTGGTAAAATGCGTTTTAACACGATGGAAAATTTTTGCATAAACTCCCCTACTTTATAGTGTATTTTTGGGTTTTCGGTTTGTATAACTTTTAAAATAGCCTCGGCCATAATTTTAGGATCTTTACCCGAATCTACATGGCTATCCATTAATTTTAAGGTATTTCCGTATGGCGTTTTATAAGGAGATTCTTGGTTAACGGGCGCATGAAAACGTCCGGCAGCAATATTTGTAGCAAAATCGCCAGGCGCTACATTAGTCATTTTAATATTAAAATCTTTCAGCTCCATTCTGTAAGCTTCGGTCACCAATTCTAATGCTCCTTTACTCGCACTATAAATCCCGCGATACGGTAAACCCATGTATCCTGCAATAGAAGTTACGTTTATTATTAAACCCGATTTTTGTTTTCGCATTTGTGGCAATACGGCTTTGATAACTTCTAAAGGGCCAAAAAAATTGGTATCGAAATGACTTTTCATTTCTTCTAAAGGTATTTCCTCGATTGGTCCCGTTATTCCTACTCCAGCATTATTAATTAGCACATCTAGGCGAGACTCCCGTTCTATGAGAGATTGTACACATAGGGAGATCGTCGCTACGTCCTTAACATCTAATTTTAAAATGGGAAATTTACTTTCTGGATAGCGTTCTGGGGATCGGCTGGTGCCATATACTTTAAATCCGTTTTCGGTTAAAAATTCACCAATAGATTTTCCTATTCCAGAAGAACCTCCTGTAATTAATACAACTTTAGACATAAAATAAGACTGTGTTTAGGATGCCAAAAATACAATTTTAAGATGTAAAGCGAAGAGAATTTTACGAAACTATAAGGCATAAAAAATGGCAAGCTACCTACATCACACCGCTACGACCATTTACCTTTGCTGCGTTCCCGCCCTGGAGGATTCAACAGGAGCTGGTTGTGTAGGACTTGCCGCTGCAAAGATACATTCTTTTTATTTTTTCGCAATGATTTTTTAAACTGATTTTAAATAAATAACTTGCTTAAAATTAATTTTTACAAATGAAAGCAACCAACATATTCATTATCATGTTTTTAACCGCAGCTTTAATTTCTTGCGGTAGTAGCTCTAACGACAAAAAAAGTGACTTTTCTTTAAAAACTAATGCTCCTGGCAACGGAATTTCACTTCATGAGACCCTAAATTTGAGTATAAAAAATCCGAAAAATCTAGAAATCGATTCTATTGCTTACTTTATTAACGACGAAAAAGTTTCAGAAAAAATAGAATTAAATCAACAAAAATTAGGGAAACAACATTTAAAAGCGATTGTTTACACTGCTGGTGAATCGCAAACCGTTACGCAACCCTTACTTATTTTAAACGATAAACACCCTGAAGTTTATACTTTCGAACTATTAAACGCCTTTCCTCACGATATTACTTCGTATACCCAAGGTTTAGAATTTCATAATGGGGTGATGTACGAAAGCACCGGACAATACAAAGAATCTAAACTAAGGAAAGTAGATTTTGAAACTGGCGACGTGATTCAGAATGTAAAATTAGCCGACGAATATTTTGGTGAAGGCTTAACTGTTTTGAATGATAAATTATATCAATTAACCTGGCAAAAGGGTGTCGGATTTGTTTACGATGTGAATACCTTAGAAAAGCAAAGTAGTTTTAAATACAACAATAGTAAAGAAGGTTGGGGCCTATGCAACGATGGCAAGGTATTATACAAAAGTGACGGCACGGAAAAGATTTGGATTTTAGACCCAAACACCTTAGAAGAAAAAGATTATATACAAGTATACACCAATAAAGGTAAAATTGGACGTGTGAATGAATTAGAATGGATCGATGGGAAAATATACGCCAATATTTATCAAAAAGATGGTGTCGCTATAATCAACCCTAGAAACGGTGCTGTAGAAGGTGTTATCGATTTTACTCCGCTTAAAAAGAAAGTGACACAACACCAAGGGCTAGATGTTTTAAATGGTATGGCTTACAACCCGAGTACTAAAACCCTATTTGTTACAGGAAAACGTTGGGACAAATTGTTTGAAGTGACTGTAAAGCCAAAACAATAACCTATGCAAACTTTCCAGCTTAAGGTTACTGTTACACCAGACGATTTAGACGAATTACAGCATGTAAACAACGTTAGGTATGTGCAGTGGATTCAGGATGTGGCCAAAGGTCATTGGCAACATACAGCAACACCAAGCATGCAAGATCTTTATATTTGGGTGGTAATAGAACATCATATTTTTTATAAAGGTGAAGCCGTTTTACACGACAATCTCATCCTTAAAACCTATATTAAAAGAGCTGAAGGTGTAAAATCTATTCGTGTTGTAGAAGTCTATCATGAAGCTACAAACAAGTTACTTTTAAAAGCCGAAACACATTGGTGCCTTATACATAATAAAACCAAACGTCCTACCCGTATTCCCGAAGACGTTAAAGCTATTTTTCAATAATTAAAATTACCAGATTTGTGAAAGAGCGTGGTAATTAATTTCTCGATTATCGCGTAAAAGTTATATTTTTATCAAATATCCCAATTCGGGCATTAGTCTATTATTATGAAGCGTATTTTTTACTTTATTATCTGCTGTCTTTTTTTAACTCTTTGGAGCTCTTGTCGGAAAGATTTTGAGTTTACCCCTAGCAACGGTACCCTAACCTTCTCTAAAGACACCGTGTATTTAGATACTGTTTTTACTAATATTGGTTCTAGTACTTACAATCTTAAAGTCTACAACAACAGTAATGAAGATATACTAATCCCGTCGCTTAAACTTGCTCAAGGCGAAGCTTCATCTTACCGTTTAAATGTAGATGGAATGTCTGGTAAAGTTTTTCAGAATGTAGAAATTTTAGCTAAAGACAGCATGTATGTTTTTATAGAAACAACTATAGATTATAACGATTTTATAAACCCTGAAGGCACATATTTATATACCGATGAAATAGAATTTGTATCTGGAACAAGCTCGCAAAAAGTAGATTTGGTAACTTTAGTTAAAGATGCTGTTTTTATTTATCCGAGTAAAGACGACGAAGGCATCATAGAAACCTTAACATTAGATATAGATGGACAACAGGTTCAAACCGAAATACAAGGGCGTTATTTAAATCCAGATGAATTACACTTTACCAATACAAAACCTTATGTAATTTATGGCTATGCGGCTGTACCTAACTACGAAACCCTAACTATAGATGCCGGATCTCGATTACATTTCCATACTAATTCTGGTTTATTTGTAGGCGAAGGCGCTTCGCTTCAAGTTAATGGAAGCTATAGCCAAGATCGTAAAACCCTAGACAACGAAGTTATATTTGAAGGCGACCGCTTAGAACCTTCCTTTTCCGATATTCCTGGACAATGGGGAACCATCTGGTTATTTCAAAACAGCAGATCAAATCATTTTAATTATGCCACCATTAAAAATGCTACTGTAGGTATTTTAAGCGAAGGCAACCCAAACAGCACCAAACTTACGCTTAATAACACACAAATTTATAACAGTAGTAATTTTGGCGTTTTAGGAAGAAACACCTCTATAACAGCCGAAAATGTAGTCATAAACAACTCTGGACAATCATCGTTCGCAGGTACTTTAGGCGGAACCTATAATGTAACGCATGCCACTATAGCTAATTATTGGACAAATAGCTACAGACAGTATCCAGCATTATTACTTAACAATTATCAACTAGATGAAGATAACACAGCCTTTTTAGCCGATTTAACAGAAGCCAATTTTAACAACTGTATTATTTACGGAAACGATAATCCTGAATTTCTTTTAGATGAATTAGAAGATGAGCAAGTGGTTTTCAATTTTAAATTCACCAATTGTTTGGCGCGGTTTCAGAAAACCTCAAATACAAACTACGAGGGAAAAAACTACGATTTTGAAGATGATACACATTACGAAAACATGATTTTCAATACCGATCCAGAATTTAAAGACACTTCTAGCAATCAATTAATTATTGGAGAAGATTCTCCTGCCAACAATCAAGGAAACATCGAATTTGCAAACCAAGTTCCATTCGATCTGTTAAATAAAAACAGAACGTCGTCTCCAGATTTAGGAGCTTATCAACATACCATTTTCGAAGAAAATTAAGGGCAATTGATTCGTTAAATTATACTTGATATTAGTGTGATTGGGTTATGTTACTAGTTTTGTTTTTCTAATTCTTTAATAATCCCTTTCAACATTATTGGAATAATTAGTTTATGAAACGGATTTACAATTAAAAAGTACAACTTCCCTAGCCTATTATTAAACGCAACTAGAGTTGAAATAATGAATGCTTTAGTTGTAGTGTCTTCGACTTGTAGGTGTAAAAACAACGACACTCTAAAATTTAAATGTTTATCGTCTTCTCCTAAAATAATTTCGTTCTCTGTTTTAGCCAATACTTTAAAAAGACCTAGTTGTGCTCCAACATCACAATTGAAATTTTCTAGTTGTTCTGTTCTATTTTTAATAGGATCAGAAGTTTTTAATCCGAAAATAGAAACTATTTTATTTCGAAGGGCAAATAAATATTCTACCCATTTTGGTCCACTTGAAAAAAAAGCCATCCCCATATCTGTGGCAGTAAACTTGTTTTCTTTATCATGAATAACACCCTGAAAACTGTCTATATGTTTATATTCTTTGTTATAAACATTCAATAAAGACGAACTTGGAAGGTTAGTTCTACTAGTTTTCATACCTTAACTTATGCCACATTTAAATTTATAGACAAACCCATTTTAGTTTTTTAATTTTTAAAAAAACGCCCATTTTTGTCTATAACCTTTACAGCAAAGACCATGTGATTTATACGTTTTTTATTTAATTCCGATGGGTTTTGATTTCAATGCTTTCTGCCATTCGGTTCCATATTTACTATTTAAATACTCAAAAATTAATTGATTATTTTTAGTGGCTTTTTTGAAAGCCAAAGGGTCTATAACACAATTTTCTATTATTAGGCCTATTCCATATTTATTTTTAAAACAGACATATTCTTCCGGTATTGAAGCATTAATTCCGTTCATTATAAAGTTTAAATTTTCAGCTACTATTCGTTTTTCAAATTGTTCATCGGTTAAATTAGTTTCCAAGTATATCGGGAAAGCATAAGTTTCACGATTTTTAAAATTAGGTTTTTCTGTTAATCGTATTGTAATTATGTTATTGCTTTTATTTATTCGTACTGGATAAAAAGTATATGCAATAAAGTCGACACTTGCGAAACTAAAATGGTATTTCCCCTTTTCTGGCAAAGTAATTTTGAAACTTTCATCCGATTTAATTTCAGTCTTTACATTTAAGTCGATGATTGTAAATTCACCTGAAATCATTTCCTTTTTTGTTAAGTTTTCAAAGACAACAGTCACTTCAATTTCAGTCGCAAAAGCTATAGCTGTATATAGTGCTAACGTCAATGTTAAAATTAATTTTATCATAAGTTGTATTTTTCAAAAGACGATATCCAATCTCTTATGTTGCAAAATTAGGTTCACATAATTCCATTCACAATAACATACTCTGTATTGAATACACTACTATTTCATTTTGTTTTTATAAATGACACCATCTTTCATAATGACCAAAAATTTATTATCTGTCTGTGCGAGTAAGTCAATATTAGTAAGCGGATTTCCATCTATTAATATCAAATCTGCTAAAGCACCTGCTTCTATCACCCCAAGTTTTCCTGCATACGGACTTCTTTTTCCTGAAAGCGCTAACAGCTGTGCATTATCATGAGTCACCATTTTAAGAATTTCAAAAGGCGTAAACCATGCTTTTAATTTAACTATATATTCATTTTGCGTATCATTAATTTCAGGTTCAAATAGAAAATCTGTTCCCCAAGCTAATTTAAGTTTCATTTTTTTCGCCAAGGGCCATAATTTTTCTTGCCCTTCTAAAATAGGTTTACGTTTTTCTCTCCTTAAAGGGTCCATGGCTTCTGTATCTGCCATTAAAATTTGAGTGCTTAACCATATATCTTTGTCCTTCATATATTGTAGCGTGGCCTCATCTAATAATTGACCATGTTCCACACATTTTACACCTGCATCTATAGCTCTTTTTATAGCACGTGGCGTATAAGCATGAACGGTAACATAAGTTCCCCAATCCTCTGCGGCTTCTACAGCGGCCTTCATTTCATCGAAAGTATATTGGGTTACATCTACAGGATCGTATGCCGAAGACGTCCCTCCGCCTGCCATTAGTTTAATTTGACTTGCTCCAAAACGTAAATTTTCCCTTGTGGCGGTTAGTACTTCATCCCTACCATCTGCTATAAAGGTTGCTCCAAAAGATTCGGCTTTAGAAGGTTTTCCAAAAAATCGTCTAGATTTTTCATCTGGAGTACGCATATCTCCATGTCCGGCAGTCTGACTTATAGTTGCGCCCGACGGCCAAATACGAGGCCCCTTAATTTGTCCTTTATCAATACCACTTTTTAATAAAAATGAAGGACCGCCAACATCCCGAACTGCTGTAAATCCGCGCATAAGCATTTTTTCTGCCTGTACCGAAGCGTTCTTCATAATTACGTCTTGACTAAGATCTGGAGATAATAAATCACTCATACTCATGGCTGTAAAAATCATGTGCACATGAACATCTATTAATCCTGGAATTAATGTTTTTCCTTTACCCTTAATTACAGTCATACCCGATGTTTTTGTAATGGGTGAAGAAGACATAGAAATAATTTTATTCCCTTCTATTAGTACATTTTGATTCTTAATAAGTTGCGCTGTCTTCCCATCAAAAACATTCACTTGCTCAAACACAATTTTAGTGTTTGTGATATTTTGGGCAACTAAATGATTTTCTACTAAAATAAACTGTAAAACGATTAAGCTGAAAGCACTTACTAATTTTACAATCTGAATGTTATTGAACATAATGTAATTCTTTAAAGGATACTAATAGACTAGTTTATAATGTGATTAAACTTTCGAGAATTAAATTTAACAAATTAAAATAGTAATTAAAATAAGAAGTTTTATGAATTTGAGTTACAAGGCAATACTTTCGAACAAGCCCATATATTCCGGTATTTACACTCTAATGTTTTTCTGTTTACATATAAAATTCACCATTTTACAGATACTATAGTTTATTTATAACACTCCTAAAACTTATCATTTCATTAGGTAAAAAGTTACCTTGCTATAAAAACAAACCCGCCAACTAATACGTTTAGTTGGCGGGTTTCTATAAAATTTCAATTAAAATTTAACAACATCCTGTGCTGGCATCGCAACTCCCTGCGGTGGCCTGAATATCACTAAGTTTTACTTTTGGCTTTTCTAATTTTGCACCACCTTTTTCTGCGTAAACTGTAATACTGAAAATTCCAGTGTTACCCGTTTTAAATTGAGTCAACTCTTCGGGATTAAGATATGTCTCTAAAATATCATCTGGAATGCTAATAGGTTTTTCCTTTTGAATTGTAACCGACTTAAATCCGCTATCATCTATAAATTGTAAATACTCTGATTTCTGAATCGCTCCAGCCACACAGCCGGCATACATTTCGGCATCGTTACGCAGACCTTCTGGAAGCTCTCCTACTAGTACGACATCGGAAATACTAAAATGTCCTCCTGGTTTTAATACTCTAAAAATTTCAGAAATAACTTTTTGTTTATTTGGTACTAAATTAAGTACACAATTGCTTACTACAACATCGGCTACATTATCATTTACAGGCATATCATCTATATCGCCTTCTCTAAATTCTACATTATTATACCCTAATTTCTCTGCATTAACTCGTGCTTTTTCAACCATAATAGGCGTGAAATCTATGCCTATTACTTTACCTTCGTGTCCTACTTCATGACGTGCAACAAAACAATCGTTTCCTGCTCCCGAACCTAAATCTATAACTGTATCTCCGTTTTGAATTTTAGCAAATTGTGTTGGCAAACCACAACCTAAACCTAAATCGGCATCTGGCATATACCCTTCTGTTTTAGAGTAGTCATCCATCATAATATTATACACTTTATTTGTTGGTGGCGTAGCTCCGCAACATGATGAGGCATTAACCACTTTATTTTGTTCTGCAATTTTGGTATAATTTGCTTTTACAATATCCTTTAATTCTTGTTCTTTTTTCATAATATATAAATTTATGATTTCACGTATATGATTAATTATCGCTATAAAGCGAAGAGTTTTTTAAAGAGTTGTTGGGCTTCTTTCCAGTTTTCGGGGTGAATGCAATACCTTACTTTAGGGGCTTCTATTTCACCTTGAATAAGCCCTGCTTTTTTTAATTCTTTTAAATGTTGCGACAAGGTAGATTTAGCAATTGGAAAAACATCACTTAAATCGCCACTGTAACAACAACTTTGTTTAGAAAGTAAGTCTAACACATGCATACGAATAGGATGTCCCATCGCTTTAGCATAGCGTGCCATTTGCTCCTGCTCTGTAGAAATAATGTCTTGAGTTTTCAATTGTTCGTAAATTTACGAACAAAGATACTGCAACATTAAAGGATACTCAAAATTTTCACAAAACTATAACGTTAGCTTCCAGAATTGATGTTAAAATTGCTTCTATCTAGACTGTGGTCACTTTTTTCCATAGGCATTAAATCACAGTACCAAAACCCGACTGGCTTGGAGCTTTCATTAGGAGCAGGATATTCTCGATACGTTTTCTCCCCTACCTCAAAAGGAATTGGAGCTTTAAATAAGGGACCATCGAAACAAAAGGTGTGGAATTCGCCATTTTCACCGCAAGGATCGACACCTTCTGGTAGATTTTCAATTACATCTAAACTAAGTACAGACCCAACAAAATCTTCATTAAAATATTTAGCATCGGCACATACCACGATGGCTTTAAATCCTAAATTAAGAAATTCCAAAATTAACTGTTTCGTATTCCGTTTCCATAGTGGAAATACAGCTTTTAGCCCCACTTCCATTAACTGAAACTCTCTGTAAAACTTTAAATCTTCTAAAAAAATATCGCCAAAAGCGGCATGCGTAAACCCTTCTGTTTTTAACTGAGTTGTAGCCAAAGTCATGATGCTATTATAGTCGTCCATGTTAGGCTGTTCTGGCAATTCGATATATTGAACTGGGAGTCCGATAGCTTCCGTTTGTGCTTTCAGTAATTCTACACGTAAGCCGTGCATAGACACACGATTATAATGTGAATTAACGGTGGTTACTAATTTCTTTATACTATAGGTTTTATCCTGCAACATCTCGTGTAAAGCCAAAGCAGAATCTTTCCCGGTACTCCAATTAAAATAGGTGATATTCATACGCAAACATTAATCTACATACATGGCATTAGGTAACGGTATATTAGATTTACTGTTACTTAATTCTTCTAATCCAAAAGTTTCCTTGGTATACACTTTTCTGCTAGTACCCCTAATATCTTGAAGAGCAGCCTCTAATAAAGGTTCTTTTACATCGCCTAAAACACCCAAGTTTCCATAATCTTCTTTTAAAGGAATATCTGGATCTAAACCTTCATAATAATCAGTTTTACCGGCAGCGTTTAACGATTTAAAAATTAAAGGTTGCATGGCGTACGTATGGGTAGGATTAACTTCGGATTTGCTATAGGTAGGAGAATCGTAAAGTGTTCTAGAAGCTTGATATTTACCCACGGTAACATCTCCTACTTGTACCACATCAATATAAGGCTCTAGTCCGTTTATAACAAGCTCGCTCGCAGAAGCTGTACTTTGCGTAGTAATAACGTACACTTTATTTAAATTTAAATGATTTAAGGTTTCGCTAAATACCACCGAATTTGAGGAATTTCGTTTTTCCATAACATCGGTAAACGGATTTTTTAAAGACTCCGGACTATTAGCTTCAAAATACGATTGCCAATCACTATTCCATTGTTCTTGTACAAATACTTCTCCCGTATACTGTCCCGTAATCATAGACGCTAACCACGTAGCCGTACTTACCGATCCTCCTGGGTTATAGCGTAAATCGAGTACCAAATCGGTTACTCCTCCAGATCTAAACGATCCGAAAGTAGCGTTTAATTGAGAATCGAAAGCATTTGTTCCTGTAAAACCATTGTACATTAAATACCCTACTTTTTTACCGTTAATGTCTAAAATTTTCTGATCGTGAATTGGGTTTTCTGTGTAGCTCGATTTTGTCAAGGCAATTTCATCTGCAATACTTTCAACGGTATCGTCGCTCTTATCTTCTGTACCTTGATTATTATAAGTTGCCAAACCTATAGTATAACTGCTACCTTGCATAAGATCTATATTGGAATCTAAAGGTGAGTTATAATACAAATTTTCTCCATTAACACGGTTAAAAAGATCCCCACGTTTTATCCCTTTACGTTCGGCATCGGTATTCGGCATAACGTAACGCACATAACCAAAAACAGCACTTCCAGACGATAATTTTACCAAACCATATTCCATACCGTGCGTTATATACTCACCACTAAACTGTTGCTCTAAAGCAATATAATCATCGGTTATCCAACTAAAGCGATCTTCAAGTTGTCTGTTATATAATAGGTTGTAAAATAAATCTTCTGGATTAGAAAAAGAGTTTAAATAACTCTGATATTCTGAATTAGAATTAAATCGAGTATCGGCCAAGTCTGGTACGTCGTCTTTGTATAAGTAAAACACGTTCATTCCTTTCCAAACAAAATCGTTAATTTCAGAATTGGTAACTGGAAAATCGTCTTGGTCTTTAGAGCAGTTAGTAAGGCAGCACATTAGCACACCTAAATACAGAAATGGTTTAAAGTATTGCATAGTAATTTGGGTATATTGGCTAAATTTACTTGAAATAATTTCAGCTTTAAAATTTTTTTGTAACAAATTATACGATGTATCGTCGTAATATCAAATAACCACTAGTAGAAAAACCAGAAGCGACCAATACACCATGACGCAGTCAGAATTTTTAAATATTGTAATGCCTTTTAAAGATAAGGTTTACCGTTTGGCCAAACGTCTGCTGGTATCTAATGAAGAGGCCGAAGATGCAACGCAGGAAGTGCTGTTAAAATTATGGTCTAATAAAAAGCAAATGGAAGCCTATAAAAACGTAGAAGCGTTTTCTATGACCATGACAAAGAATTTATGTTACGATAAATTAAAATCGAAACAAGCACAAAATTTAAAAATTGTACATAGTAATTACGAAGACCACAAAACAAGTCTTCAAAAACAAATTGAAACTGAAGATAGCCTAGATTGGGTTGGAAAAATTATAGAAACCTTGCCAGAACAACAACGTATGGTTATACAGTTACGAGATATTGAACAATACGATTTAGAAGAAATTGCAGAGATGCTAAATATGAAAAACACAGCGGTTAGAGTCGCTCTATCTAGAGCACGAAAAGCCATACGAGAACAATTAACTAATACACATAACTATGGTATTAAATAATATAGAACAGTTACTTGAAAAGTACGAAAACGGAGAAACTACGCTTCAAGAAGAACATCAATTAAGAGCTTATTTTTCGCAAGACCATATAGCTCCGCATTTAGAGGTTTACAAACCTTTATTTGCCTATTTTAATGCGAGTAAAAAAGAAACCTTTACAAAGGATATTCCTTTAAAGACTAAAAAATCTATACCATATTCATGGTTAGCTGTTGCCGCCGTAATAGCATTAATGCTTGGGTTTTACTTGAATTCGAACAAAAATATAACAACTACAGAAAATGATTTAGGCACTATTCAAGATCCGCAATTGGCTTACGAGGAAGTGGTACGGTCTTTAGAGCTTATATCGAAATCGTTTAACAAAGGAGCTTCAACAGTAGGCTATTTAAAATCGTATAATAAAGGTGTAGCCACAGTAGGTTATATCGATCAACTAGAACAATCCTCAAATATAATATTCAATAATACTAAATAAAAAACTATGAAAACGATACACAATTATAACTCCAAAACAATGACTAAACATGTAATGCTCTTCGCTATTGTGATGCTTTTACTTCCTGCAAGTATGATGGCCCAAACTATTTTTGATAAGTATAGCGAAAACCCAAATGTAACTTATGTAAACATTAAACCTAGAATGTTTCAAATGTTGGCGAAATTAGATATTAGTACCAACGATCCCGAGTCTCAAGCCTATTTAAATATGGTAAATAGCATTACCAGTTTTAAAACTATTATTACCGACGACAAAGCTATTGCTGAAGATATTTCGGCTTGGATGAAATCTAAAAAAGGAGGCTTAGACGAACTTATGGAAGTAAAAGATGATGGAAAAGAAATGAAATTTTACGTAAAAGAAGGTCGTGATGCCGACCACGTAAAAGAACTTCTAATCTTTGTTAACGGTATTGGCGACTTAACCAAAGAAGCTAATATTGAATTGAATGGCAAACCTCGTGAAATTGAAACTGTAGTAGCCCTTTTAACTGGAGATATTAATTTAAACGAAATCTCTAAACTAACCAGTAAAATGAATATCCCTGGAGGAGAACATTTAAAGAATAAAAAATAAAGTAAAAGTGTAGTTACGTAAAATAAAGTTGAAAAGAATCGTCATCCAGAACTCGTTTCAGAATCATACATGACTGTAAATCAGTGGTACACAGTGAATTCCTAAAATTAAAAAGATGACGATATCGACTCTAACAATCACATTCTCGAAAATTCAAATAAAATAAAATTAACCATGAAATCTTTTAAATACATCCTTACCATAACGGTTTGTTTCGGCTTATTACTTACCAGTTGTAAATCTGAACCAACGCTGCAAACCTATATTGTAGACCATCAAGAAACTCCAAATTTTACAACTGTAGATTTACCTCTCTCGGTTTTAAATTTAGATGAATCGAAACTAAACGAAGACCAAAAAGAGGCGTATAAATCTATAAAACGATTAAATTTTTTAGGATACAAAAAAGAGGCGAATCAGTTGGAAGCCTATCAAGCCGAAAAATCTAAAGTAGAACAAATTTTAAACGACAACATTTACAAGGAGCTTATGGTAATTAATAACCACGGCGGAAAATTCACTTTAAAATATATAGGCGATGACGATGATTCTATAGACGAACTTATTGTTTATGGAAACTCTAATGATGCAGGTTTTGGTATTTTAAGAGTCCTTGGAAAAAACATGAAACCAGAGCAAATTGTTGCCTTGGCTAAGACAATAGAAGAAGGCGATATAGACACCTCTAAACTAAAAGATGCTTTAAATTTCTTAGAAAACTAAAACGCTACTATATTCTGAAAAAAATAGCCCTGTTCGGTTTTTAAAACCAACAGGGCTGTTTTTTTTGTTATATTCAAACAACATGTAACTTGTTATTCCTATAATAAATAAAGCTTAAAAATCTTTTCTAGACACGGTACCACCATTAATCTCTGTAATATTTAACACCTTAGGTTCGCCTTGATAAAAAATTGAACTTCCGTTATTAGCTGTTGCTGTTAATGTATTTACTGCTTGTACCCAACCATTACCGCCGTTGTCGGTCGTGATATTACAAGTTACCCCGCGAATGGGCGCAATAACCTCCCAACCCGCGTATGGAAAATCTAAATTAAAACGACACCCGTTATTTAAATTGATGTATTGTTCGGTTGCAAAGCCTTCCATATTACATCGGCTTCCATCAGATAATTGCACGTAAAGTTCATTGGCTTCCACATCTACCAAGGCCATTTTAGCGGCATTTTCTAAAGCGACATCTAACACAGCAACATCTAAAGAAAAGGCATTATAAATTTCGGCAGCATCATAACCACGAATGATTAAATCTGACGAAGAGGTTACAAAATTATTATCAAATTCTAAGGTTCCGTTGTTTTGCACAACTATAGAACTTATATCGGGATGTTGAACAAAAACGACCACCTGGCTAGCACTAGCACTAACATCAGACATATTTAATTGTCCGTTTTCTACATATAAATCTACTGTTTTTAAATTGCCATCGCCATACAATTATACAATTTGGTTGGGTCCAGACTGCAACACCAAAGTCACATTCCCTTGTACATTTAAACTATCGAAATAAGGAAAATCTATATTATAACCATCATCGGTTGAAGAGTCGCAAGACACTATTAAGAAAAATAAAACTAGACCTAAAGTCGACACTAATTTTTTCAACATAATACCTGTTTTTGTTTAGATAAATATATTACAAAAATATACCCCAACAAAAAAAGCTACCCAAATTGGATAGCTTTTCATATTGTATTTTAACCTCTGGGTTATTTTACCGTTTCTGGCTTATTTAAAGCTGAACTCATTTCCATAGAAATAGAAGAACGTTCAAATTTAATTTTACCTGCAAGTGTTTCAATAACACAAGTATTGTCTTTATCGAATAAATCGACAATCTTTCCGTGCATACCACTTTTAGTTATAACACGATCGCCACGTTTTAACTCGCTAGCGAATTTTTTTTCTTTTTTCTGACGTTTCATTTGTGGTGCAATCATAAAGAAATACACAACCACAAACATTAATACAAACGGCAATAATGAACCAATACCTTCTGTCATTATGATTGAATTTGAGGAGTTGCTAATTGATTTGTTGCACCTGCAGCATTAGGATCTGGCTTAACAAAAGCTTTAATCTTAACTAAATCTTTACCTGCTTCGGTATTAGATGTTACGGTAATTGTTTTTGTAACACTATTTGCACCAGAACCATTAAATTTAACTGTAAATTTCCCTGTCTCTCCTGGAGCTAAAGGTGCTTTACTCCAATCTTGAGGTACTGTACAACCACAAGAACTCGTAATACTTGAAATTACTAATGGAGCGTCTCCTGTATTTTTATATTCGAAAACCGTTTCTACTTCTGTTTTAGATTCTATAGTCCCGAAATCATGTTCTGTTTCTGTAAACTCTATTTTAGGGAATTTAGATGAATTTGCATCACGTTCTGCAGCAACTGCTACATTTTCTTCATTTACTTTTTTAGAAGCGTCTTCCTTACAAGATGTAAAAGCGATTAAGCAAACTGCGCTTAATCCTAGCATTATTTTTTTCATAATAAATATATTTTTTAAAGGGATAAATGTACTAATAATTTCCAACTACATCAACCCTCTCCCGACTTTATTTAAAGTTCCTTTTTCTTGATATTCCTTAACTAGCTTATCTAAAATACCATTTATAAAAATACTACTTTTTGGAGTCGAATATTCTTTGGCAATTTCTAAATATTCGTTAATAGTAACCTTTACCGGAATAGATGGAAAATATTGAAGTTCGCAAACCGCCATTTGCATTAATATATAATCGATTTGTGCAATACGTTCGGCTTCCCAGTTTTTTGCTTTTTTATCAATTTCTGCATTTAATTTTGACTGATTTAAAATGGTCTTTTTAAACAGATTAATTGCAAACTCTTTATCGTCTAAATCCTTATATAATTTAGGCACAAAATACGAATCGGCTACGCTAGGTTTAGATTTGCGTAATAATTTTAAAATGGTTGTATTTACCGTAGGTAAATCGTCTAACCAAGTTAAGTTTTTGTCTTCTAAATAATCGTAAAGTTTTTCGTTTGGCGCAATAATTTCTTTGTACACATCTACTATAAAGTGCTTATCGGATTTAAAGTCTGATGTTCGCGTTTTCATATAATCGGCATAGATTTCGCTAGATAAAATCTCTTTATATATAACGTCTACATATTCGTTATCTAATTCCCAATTATCTACACCATAATTTCTAATGGTATCTTCTAACAAACTGTTTTGTCTTAATAACTGAAGGACTTCGTTATTAACTAATTTTTTGTTTGGATTTTTATCTTCGGAAGTAGCAAGATGCTTTAATTGCGATTTATCAAGATGATTTTCTACGCGTTTTTGAACCTCAATAAGTAACGATAATTGTAACAAGTATAAATGATACATATCGTCTAAACTATGAACTAAAAACTTTTGATCTGTTCTAAAATCATCACTTTCTCCACCTTTAAAAGCATAGATGGTTTGCATTACTTTTACGCGAATATGTCTTCTATTAAGCATAGTTACAAAGAACTTTTAACCTCCTTTAAAGGAGCATGAATGATAGCCTTAATGGCATTAAAATAAAAAAGCCGAAAGTTTTAAATAACTTTCGGCTGCAAAAATACGCTTTTTGGGCAAATAATATTATTTATTCCCTTCTTTTTTTCGTGTTTCAATTCTGGATTTTGCTACTTCTAGTGCTGCCTGATTTGGTGTTATATGGTGTATATCTGCATTGTTTAAAATTTCTAAAGTTGTATTGTAGATGTTTTGAGTTTTACTCATAATTTCATCTTTACCATAACCTGCAATTTCTGCATATACATTGATAATACCTCCTGCATTAATTAAAAAATCTGGTGCATAAACAATACCGCGATCTTGTAAAATAGGGCCATGAACCAATTCGTTTGCCAATTGGTTATTTGCCGCACCGGCGATAACTTTAGCTTGAATTTGATGAATGGTGTCGTCGTTTATTGTAGCTCCTAATGCACAAGGCGCATAAATATCTACAGCCTCGCTATATAAATTAGAACCTCTGTAAATTGTAGCACCGTAAGTTTTACTAACTGCTTCTAAGCGCGATTCGCTAATATCACTAATAATAACCTGTGCTCCTTCTTTAGTTAAATAATCTACTAAAGTTTCACCTACATGGCCAATGCCTTGAACTAGGATCGATTTACCTTCTAATTGATCTGAACCGAATTTAAATTTTGCGGCAGCTTTCATTCCCATATACACCCCATAAGCTGTAATTGGCGATGGGTTTCCTGCTCCCCCTTTAGATTCTGAAATTCCGGTTACATAAGGGGTTACTTCACGTACTAAATCCATGTCTGATGTTTCCATTCCTACATCTTCCGCAGTGATATATTTCCCGCTTAACGAATGTACAAACTCCCCAAAACGTTTCATTAATTCTGGTGTTTTTTGGGTTTTAGCATCACCTATAATCACCGCTTTACCACCACCAAGATTTAACCCGGTTACAGCCGCTTTATATGTCATTCCTCGCGACAAACGTAAAACATCATTTAGGGCTTCCCATTCGTTATTATAGTTCCACATTCTAGTTCCTCCTAAAGCAGGTCCTAATACCGTGTTATGAATACCAATAATTGCTTTTAAACCTGTATCTTTGTCATTGCAAAACACAATTTGCTCATGATTATTAAATGAGTGTTGACCAAAAACAGGGTCAACTTTATACAGTTCATTTGCTTTTAAAACTTCTGAAACCATTTTTAATTATGTATTAAGTATTATTGATTGTTTTGAAATATTAATAAAAACTAGTCGCAAATCTAAGTCAATATTATCATATCTTCAAATTAATCATTGTTAAATAACGAATAACTTAAAGTTAAAATTATATCGGTTAATGAAAGCCCTTAAACATCTCAATAAATACTTCTTAAAATATAAATACCAATTACTTGTAGGAATAGCCATTACAATTATTGCTCGAATCTTTTTATTATTCACACCCCGTTTTGTTCGTGAAATTTTTAAAGTTGTAGAAGATTACAATCAAGGTATTATCACCGAAGTTTCTGTCGTACGATCAGAGCTTTTAGAAGATATTTTATACATTATTGGTGCTGCAATTATTGCGGGGATATTCACCTTTTTAATGCGACAAACCATTATAAATATGTCGCGCCATATAGAATACGATTTAAAAACGAAATCTATCAGCAATACCAACGTTTGTCTTTAAATTTCTATAAAAAGAATCGCACAGGCGATTTAATGAATCGCATAAGCGAGGACGTTAGTCGTGTTCGTATGTATGCTGGGCCAGCAATTATGTACACCATAAATACCATAACCCTATTTATAATCGCCCTTATTTATATGTATAGTGAGGCGCCATCACTAACGCTATATACGGTATTACCACTTCCTATATTATCTGTTGCCATTTATAAATTAAGTAAAGAAATACACAAACGCAGTACCATTGTACAGGTGTATTTATCTAAACTTTCTACGTTTACACAAGAGAGTTTTAGCGGAATATCTGTTATAAAGGCTAACGGAATAGAACCGCAAACTTCCGAGAATTTTGAAATCCTTTCACAGGGAAGTAAAGAAAAGCAACTCGCCTTAGTACGCATTCAAGCTTTATTTTTCCCGATGATGATTTTACTAATAGGGGTGAGTAATTTAATAGTGATTTACATTGGAGGTAAACAATATATTAATGGCGAGATTGAAAGTTTAGGAACTATAGCAGAGTTTATAATTTATGTAAACATGCTAACCTGGCCTGTAGCTACCGTAGGTTGGGTAACCTCTATTATTCAGCAAGCCGAAGCTTCTCAAAAACGTATTAATGAATTTTTAGATATTGAACCAGAAATTAAAAATACGATTGAGGCACCGTCTCATATTTCCGGAAATATTGCTTTTAAAAACGTGTCGTTTACCTACGACGACACCAATATCCAGGCCTTAAAAGATGTTAGTTTTACAGTAAATCATGGAGAAACTCTAGCCATTATTGGAAAAACAGGATCTGGAAAATCGACCATCTTAGATTTAATAGGTCGGCTTTACGACTGCGATAAAGGAACTATTTATATTGACAACATTGCTATTAATCAACTCAATTTATACAGTTTAAGAGATAGTATTGGCTATGTGCCACAGGACGCCTTTTTATTTTCCGACACTATAAAAAACAACATCAAATTTGGGAAAGAAGATGCCACAGATCAAGATGTCATTCAAGCCGCAAAATTAGCACAGGTACATGGCAATATTTCAAAATTCGCTAAAGGCTACGATACCATTTTAGGTGAGCGTGGTATTACCTTGTCGGGCGGACAAAAGCAACGTGTTTCTATAGCCAGAGCCATAATTAAAGACCCTAAAATATTGTTATTCGATGATTGCCTTTCGGCGGTAGATACAGAAACCGAAGAAAAAATTCTAAAAAACTTATACCAAGTGGCATCTGGTAAAACAACTATAATTGTGAGTCACCGAGTGTCTTCTGCAAAAAATGCAGACAAGATTATTGTGTTAGACGAAGGCCGAATCATTCAAGAAGGATCGCATCAAGACTTAATAAATACAGATGGGTACTACAAAACCTTATATTTAAAGCAACTTAGTGAAAAAGAAATAACATAATTTGTTGGTTAGTATTTCTTTTTTTAGATTTTTGAAAGGAAATTGCTTTACGTTTATAAAATAAATTGCAACTTAAATTATACATTTTAAATCTTATTAATAGTAAATATGACTATGGATACTAATGACATGATGGAGAAAGAGGAGATTTTTTCTAAAGTATTACGAGCAGGGAGACGAACATATTTTTTTGATGTTAGAGCTACAAAGGCAGGTGATTATTATTTAACCATTACAGAAAGTAAAAAATTCACCAACGACGACGGGTCGTACCACTACAAAAAGCACAAAATATATTTATACAAAGAAGACTTTTCTGAGTTTAGAGATATTTTAAATGAAATGACCGATTACATTATTGATGAGAAAGGCGATGAAGTAATAAGCGAACGCCATCAGAAAGATTTCAAAAAGGATTACGAAACTAATCAAAGTGAAGAACCTGTTGAAGCTGGACATGCTTCTGCTGAAAAATTTACAGATATCGATTTTGATGATATTTAATTAAAATTGAATATAACTGATACGAACCGTTGCTTTTAGTAACGGTTTTTTTATGCTCAATCGTCATAATAAAGAACTACAATTTTACCGCTAGAAGGTCTACAACAAGAATTGCCATAATACTTAAAAAGGCTATGGCCCACCCCCAACTAAAACCAATAATTAATAGCAATACCAATAACCAAATAGGAACTAAGGTAACTCCTAAAGCAAACCGAAATGTTCCTACAAACTCCTTTTCCTTTATTTTGGGTTGCGCAACAAATTTCCAGAAAAGATAAACTGGTAACAACATACCCTTTAATACTACGGTAAAACTTGTTTTTGCAGGTTTTAACCATGTTTTTTTGGTTTTAAACCCCTCTCCTTTTTCGCCATGTTTTAAATAATGATTTAGGGCTTTCGGGTTTAAAAAATCTGCGCCTTCGGCTTCTAACTGCTGTAAGCTAGAATCATAATCATCAAAAATATGGGTGGTCAATTCTTTTATTTCGGTTTCTACATCCGTTTTCAAGATCTTAACCGCTTCGGTCCTTTCTAAAGTTTTATAACGGTTTGCAGAAATAGGAGCGCCTATATTTAGTAACATACTATCTGCAAAAGCTTCTGGCGAATTGTAGTTCACTCCAACAGGAATTAACTGCAAATCTATATCTGGATGGGTATCTAAAGTACCTAATACAATACGCGTAAACCCTTTGCTAAGCGGGCGGACTTTTCTAATTAAATTATGACTTCCTTCTGGAAAAATAACAAGAGCTTCTCGCCTACTTAATAAGTGTTTACAGGTTTCAAAAATGGCATTATTATTCAGTACCGTTTGCCAACCATCGCGTACACGATAAACTGGCAACATATTTAAACTTTTTAAAAATTTAGAAATCCAAGGTTTTTCGAACACCCCCGCTCGGGTTAAATAATAACAAAATCGTTCTAAACGTGTTGCCATTATTAACGGGTCTAACAAGCCATTTTGATGATTAGAAAGCAGTAAAACCGCTTTGTTTTTCGGAATAAACTCCGAGCCTTTAACACTTATCTTTTTATAATAAAAAAATAAACCTAAAGTCATATAACTTTTAAGCACCCTTAATTTAATCTGTTTTAAAATCATGCACACTTGTTGTTGGTTTACACCTATAAAAAGCCAAAACTAAAATTAATCTTAATAATAAAATACCATAGCCGAGAAAATTCAATACAAATGAAATGCTTAATGGAAAGAGATCAACCTATCTCCATTAAATATCCAACTCGATACCTGATCTAATTGAAAATGTTCCCGTCTATTTTCAACAAATACTACAATACTGGAGTTCCATTTTTAATAGGTTGCTCGGGATGTAAAAGCATAACATCGTTTTCTTTTACTGCACCCAACACCAAACATTCACTCATAAAATTTGCAATTTGCTTTTTAGGAAAATTCACAACTGCCACTAATTGTTTGTGCATTAAATCTTCCTTTTTATATAAGGTGGTTATCTGAGCCGATGTTTTTTTAATACCTAAATCCCCAAAGTCTATGGTTAATTGATAGGCTGGTTTTCTGGCTTTAGGAAAATCATTAATGGCGATAATAGTTCCTACGCGTAAATCAACAACACTAAAGTCTTCAAAATTTATAATCGGTTTCATTTTTTAAAAGTACAAATTATTACGAACTTTGATAAAAACAGAATTATGGCCGACACACCTTCTAATATGATGCCCCTTGGAACGCAAGCTCCAGATTTCAATTTACTAGATACCGTTTCTAATCAATTCAAATCCTTAAGTCAACTTAAAGGCACACATGCCACTGTTATCTTTTTTATTTGTAACCATTGTCCGTTTGTTATTCATGTAAATTCCGAACTCGTTTCACTAGCAAAAGATTACAAGGCACAAGGGGTTAACTGTATTGCCATTTCTAGCAATGATATTGAAATGTATCCGCAAGATGCGCCCGATAAAATGAAAATAAATGCTAAAGAGCAAGGTTATCCTTTTCCGTATTTGTTCGATGATACTCAGGCGGTAGCCCATGCCTACAATGCTGCGTGCACACCCGATTTTTATGTGTTTGATGAAGATTTAAAACTGAAATATCGCGGACAATTAGACGATTCTAGGCCAGGAAATTCACTTCCTGTAACGGGTAAAGACATCCGCCATGCCTTAGATTGTATCCTTGAAAATAAAGAAAATACAGCACTACAAAAACCGAGTATTGGCTGTAGTATAAAATGGTTTAAATAACCATTACATTTTAATCCAGCCTTTACGTTCTAACGCTTTTACTATATGAGCAAAATGATGATTGCTGTGCCACGCATAAATACCTATATTTTCTTTTAGTGGCACAACTTTATTGGTTTCTGGATGAATGAAACTTTTATTTAAATCCGTTTCACTTAAAGATTTTAAAAGGTAAACTAAACGCTTATGAACCGCCTCTATATGTAATAGCGACATACTCACTGGCGCATTAATAGCATCTTCTAAATTAGACCAGTTATCTTGATTGTAAGCCTTAATAACCGGAGTATCCTCTGTTAAACTCCATTTAAACCGGGTGTAACTATGATGGTGACTATCTGCTATATGATGGACCAATTGCCTAATCGTCCAACCTTCTGGTCGATATTCTGTATCTAATTGAAAATCGGTTAACGGTTTCACTAAAGCATTTAATCGCGATGGAAATCGGTTTAACACATCGATCCACGCTTTAACATCTTTATCTGTAATTGGGTTAGGACATTCAAACTGACCTATTGGGTATTTAAGTGATTCTAGAGTTTCCATAACCATTGCATTTTACTATAAAAAGTGTTTTTAAAACGAATACATAAAGCCAAAACTAATTCGCATAGCATCTCGGCTTTTATCGTTAGAAAGATACAAATCATTTGCCAAACCATCAATAGCCAATGTCTTTACCCCGTAATCTAATTCTAATCCAACAGTCATACGTTCGTAAGCATCATACATAAAATTAAACAAGCCATAATATTGTAAATGGTCTACATTTCCATTTAAATAAACATCATCTAAATCGGTGTTTACATCCGTAACAAGTACCCTAGAAACATCTTTTAATTTAAAATTTGTATAGCCCAATACGGCATTGGCATGAAGTTTTTTTGTGATATAATACTCGTAAGATGCCCAGCCACCAAAAGCGGGTGTTGCAGTAAATTCGGAATTGGTTGCTGCATACCCGTCATAACCTCGGCCTCCAATAGTAGTCATATAGGCAGTAATACCTTTACCACCTATAAACTGAAACTGCACATTGTTATTTCTCTCAGATTTATAAATACCACTTACCGTAAATCCATAGCCTATAAAATTATCGATTTCACCTTCAAGTTTATATCTAATATTTCTAAATATAGAGGACACTCTTAAATGTCCCCAATCTCTATTATATTTCAAGGCTGCCGTAACATCTGGTGTTACCTGAGGAACTTCCTCAACTAAGGGTTTAAATTCTAAAAACGATTCGTAATCGGCTACAGGAGCTTCTAAACTCACCTGATAAATAAAATCTGGATTCCGAAACGTGTTAGAATATTTTACATGAGGATTTCGTACCCAAACCCCAGAAGGAGGTCCTTCCCATTCCATAATATTAGGCCAAATATCTTCATCTCCAAAATTATTCCAAGTCTGCCCTATTTGCCAATGTTCGGTTTCTACATAAGCTTTTCTTAACCTTATTCTACCATTCCCTCCCCAAAAATCGGATTCAACTACAGCCGTCAACATTCTGCCATTTTTCATGATATACGTGGACTGTAATTTAATTTGGGTTTGGTACATATCAATGCTCAGACTTTTAGTGTCATCGGTACCAAAGACATTTATATACCCAACATTAAAGGTATCATTATCTTGAAGGCCGCCAAAAATATCAAAATAACCATTGAGTTTCATGTTAACACCCAAACTACTTTTTAATTTAGGAATACCATCTATAGAGTCTTTAGAAGCTATAGTTAAAAACGGATCTTGTGCAAAAGCGAACAGCCCGATGCAAAAACAAATTGTGGTTAGTAGGAGTTTCATTGCATATTGGTTTTAGAATATGAAATTACTCTAATTTAAAGAATCTCCTAAAAAATACGCATAAAAAAAGCTGCTAAAAAGCAGCTTTTTAATATTAATTAAAATGAAGTAAACTTATTTTACATCCATTAATTCTACATCGAAAATAAGTGTAGCATGTGGAGGAATTACACCACCTGCTCCTTGTGCACCATATCCTAAATCGCTAGGAATTACTAAACGTGCTTTATCGCCAACTTCTAATAACTGTATACCTTCATCCCATCCAGGAATAACTTGACCTACACCTATTGGAAATTCAATTGGTTCTTTACGCTTATAAGACGAATCGAAAACGGTACCGTCTTGTAATTGCCCCTTATAGTGTACAGAAACTGTTTGTCCTGTTTTTGCTTTTTTACCACTTTTAGATGCTTGTAGCACTTGGTAACGCAAACCACTATCGGTTTTATTAAATCCGGCAGAGATTTTATCTAATTCTGCTTCTTGCTTAGCTTTAGCTTCTGCTAAAAGCTTTTCGCGAGCGCCTTCGAAAGTTCTAAACGCTTCAACAGCATTAAAATCTTCTGCAGCTTTACCTACTCTAATTATCTCTAAATTCTCAATCGCATCTCCTTGTGCAATCGCGTCAACAATATCTTGCCCTTCAACAACATGGCCAAACACAGTATGTGCATTATCTAACCAAGGCGTTTCAACATGCGTTATAAAAAACTGACTTCCGTTTGTACCAGGACCAGCATTAGCCATAGAAAGAATTCCTGGACGATCGTGCTTTAAGTCTGGGTGAAATTCATCGGCGAATTTATATCCTGGATTTCCAGTACCTGTACCTTGAGGACACCCCCCTTGAATCATAAAATCTGGTATCACACGGTGAAATTTCAAGCCATCGTAATATGGTTTTCCTTGTGGCTTTGCCGAGTTTTCTAAATTACCTTCTGCTAAAGCTACAAAGTTTCCTACCGTACCAGGTGTTTTTTCGAATTCTAAAGCTACTAAAATGTCGCCTTTTGTAGTTTTAAATTTTGCGTATAAACCGTCTTGCATTTGTTTCTATTTTTATGAGCGGCAAATATAGAAAAATGATTCGCCATTTAAAACAATCTGCACGTTATGATGTTGTTAAAAACCAAAACACAATACATAGATTTTACACCAAATAATTATGGCTTTTAAAGACGCCTTTCCTTTAAAATTGAAATTATTTTAAAGCTGCATGATAAAATTGCAACCCTAAATTGGCCTTGTTATTAAAATCGAAGAGCGTAGCATTGTCCCAATGCGAACCCGATCCCCAAAGGGTGTTACAATGGGTAGACACCCAAGCAGGCTCCCAATATACTAGTCCTTCTCCACCAGTGTCTTTAATGATTTCGGCCTGGGCGATCAGGAAATGTCCAAGAATCCAAATAATAAAAATCTAACAACACCTGCATGCCTAATTTTTTCGCTCTAGAAATAGACTTTTTCACATCATCGTAGTTAGAATAATGGGTCCAGGTTGGGTTATGCCATAAACGAACACGAATCAAATTAGCTCCACAATCGCTAAAAATTTTATAAGGATCTTCGGCAACACCGATTTCGTTTTTATAAATAGCACCACAATCTTCCATTTCATTCACATAAGATAAATCTGCACCATAATAAAATGAAGTAAGAACTTCTGGACTTTCAATTTCTGGTATGTTTTGCCGAACTTGATCTGAACCACAAGCGACAAAAAAGATATAAAATAAGAGTGAAAGCGTTAAATATTCCATTTTCATGTGCTGAAATGATTAAAATTTCGAATAAAGTGAGATGAAACTGTAAAAAAATATCTAATTTCTATTAATTTTTTTTTACCTCATAAATTTACAGAAAAACACTCAAATCTGTGGTTAAAAACCCAAAAAGGAAGACCTAAATTTTAACAAATTTACACTTCATTAAAACGGCTGTATTTCACTGACACAGATTGGTTTACCAGTTTTAAAATTGTAAAAAAATACGGATTTTGTTTTATTAAAAATCTCGTTTTCAATACACTACAAAAATTTAACACGAAAACGTTTTCAATTTAACACAAAAATAATTTTAATTTTTTTTTCGCTTAAAATGTTAAAATTTAAGAAAACTATAACCTTAAAGCAGGGCTAAAATTGTTAATTTTGTGCCAAATAAAATACACATAGTGATGAGCAAAGGACTTTATATTGCCACCTTGGAACCCAACAGTGGAAAATCTATTATTTCGCTTGGTTTAATGCAAAACCTTTTAGGTAAAACCGCCAAAGTTGCCTACTTCAGGCCAATTATTGACAAAGATGCTAACGATAAACGAGATAATCATATCGATACATTAATGTCTCATTTTAATTTAGATATTCCTTATACCGAAACTTACGCCTTAACACGTAATGAAATCATTCAAAATAGAAATTCTGGAAACATCGGAAGTTCTATAGATACAATAATTAAAAAGTATAAGGCGTTAGAAGACAAGTACGATTTTATTTTAGTAGAAGGTACCGATTTCTTAGGAGAAGGTAGTGTATTTGAATTTGATTGGAATGTAAATATTGCAAAAAACTTAGGTTTACCAACATTAATTGTAAGCACAGGTGTCGATAAAACCTTAGAAGAATTTACTAACAACATTGAAATGGCTTATAAAAGTTATAAAAGTCACGATGTTGAAGTACTTGCTTTAATTGCTAATAAAATTGAACCTCAAAATATTGATGCGCTTCAAAAATCATTAAAAAGTTTTACACCAGACAATGTAGAAGTTATAGCCATTCCTATGGTAAAATCTTTAGCCTCTCCTACTATGAAGGAGATTAAAGAAACTTTAAACGGGAATGTTCTTTTTGGAGATGCTCATTTAGGGAATCTTTCTGGAAAATTTGCTGTTGGAGCTATGCAATTGCGAAATTTCCTTACACATATAGACGAAGGATCTGTAGTAATTACTCCTGGTGATCGTGCCGATTTAATTTTAGGTTCTTTACAAGCTCATATTTCTAGTAATTACCCAAATATTTCTGGTATTATTTTAACTGGAGGAATTCTTCCAGAAGAACCAATTTTAAAATTAATTGACGGTTTAACAACTGTTGTGCCTATCATTTCTGTAAACGATGGTACATTTAATACAACACATAGAATCGGGAATATTAAATCGAATATCTATGCAGAAAGTAAAACCAAGATATTAACGTCTATTGAAACGTTCCAAAAACATGTGCCTGTAGAAAACTTGTTAGAAAAACTTTCGTCTTTCGAAAACAAGGTGATTACACCACGTATGTTCCAATACAACTTAATACAAAAAGCACGAAAAGTAAAAAAACGTATTGTTTTACCTGAAGCGTCAGACCCACGTATTTTAACTGCGGCAGCGCGTTTAGAAGTTTTAGATTTAGTTGATATTATTTTATTAGGTAATCCTAAAGAAATTAAAGAAAAAGCTACCGAACTAGGCTTGACTTTAGATTACAATAAAACAAAAGTTATTTTCCCTTCAGATTACGAGAAATTCGAAGACTATGTAGAAACCTTCTACGAATTACGTAAACATAAAAATGTAAACATGGATATGGCTAGAGACATGATGAACGATGTGTCTTATTTCGGTACCATGATGATTTACAAAAACGACGCCGACGGAATGGTTTCTGGAGCGGTTAACACTACAGGACACACCATTCTACCTGCATTACAATTTATTAAAACAAAACCAGAATGTTCTATTGTTTCGTCTGTATTCTTTATGTGCTTAGACGACCGTGTTTCTGTATTTGGTGATTGTGCTATTAACCCTAATCCAAATGCTGCACAGTTAGCAGAAATTGCTATTTCTTCTGCAAGAAGCTCTGAAGCCTTTGGTATAGAACCTCGTGTTGCCATGTTATCTTACTCTTCTGGATCTTCTGGAAAGGGTGAAGATGTAGACAAGGTAAGAGAAGCTACAGAAATTGTAAGAAAACAATGTCCAGATCTTAAAATTGAAGGTCCAATTCAATATGATGCGGCTGTAGACTTAAAAGTTGGTCAAAGTAAAATGCCAGGATCAGATGTTGCTGGGCAAGCTACCGTGCTTATTTTCCCTGATTTAAATACAGGAAATAACACTTACAAAGCCGTGCAAAGAGAAACTGGAGCCTTAGCAATTGGCCCAATGTTACAAGGTTTAAACAAGCCTGTTAACGATTTAAGCCGTGGTTGTACCGTAGACGATATATTTAACACTGTAATTTTAACGGCTATTCAAGCACAAGGTATTTAATACTCACTATTATTATAATTATATAAAAACACACATGAAAATTCTTGTTATTAATTCTGGTAGTTCTTCTATTAAATTTCAACTTATCGAAATGCCAGCTGAAGTTGTCGTGGCCTCTGGTCTGGTTGAACGTATTGGTTTAGAAGAAGGCGCTATCCATTATAAGGATCAAACAAACGCTGTATCATTAACAATGCCTATTCCAAACCACGCTGCTGGTTTATCTAAAGTTGCAAGCATGTTAATGGACGAAAAAACAGGTGTAATTAAAGATGTTGCAGAAATCGATCTAGTTGGTCACCGTGTCGTTCACGGCGGAAAAAAATTCTCTGACCCCGTAGAAATCACTTCTGAAGTTAAGGACAGTATCCGTAACTTATTTTTATTAGCACCACTTCATAACCCACCAAATTTAGAAGGTATTGAAGTTGCTGAAGACATTTTTACATCAGCAAAACAAATTGCACTTTTCGACACAGCTTTTCACCAGTCTTTACCAGAAGTAGCATACAAATATGCTATTGCTAACAAATACTTAGAGGAAGATGACGTTCGTGTTTATGGATTCCACGGACTTTCTCATAAATATGTTACAGAAAAAGCAGTTGAATTTTTAGGAAAACCAGATGCTAAACTTATTTCTATTCACTTAGGAAACGGGTGTAGTATGACAGCTGTTCACAACGGTCAGAGTTTAGATCACACCTTAGGATTTGGTCCTAACGATGGTCTTATTATGGGTACTCGTAGTGGTGCTATCGATCAGTCTGTAATTTTCTTTTTAATGGATAAATACAAGCTAAACAAAGACGAGATTGTAACTATCTTATCAAAAGAAAGCGGTATGTTAGGATTAACTGGATATAGCGATTTAAGAGAAATTGAAGCTGAAGCTGAAAAAGGAAATAAAGAATGTATGATTGCTTTAGACATGAATACATACCGTGTTAAGAAATTTATTGGTGCATATGCTGCAGCTTTAAACGGATTAGACGCCATAATTTTTACAGCTGGTATTGGTGAAAACAGTTCTACTATGAGAAAAATGATATGTGAAAACATGGATTATTTCGGACTTGAACTAAACCAAGAGGAAAATGCTCAACGTTCTCCAAATGTTCGTGAAATTAGCACTCCAGAATCTAAAACTAAAATATTAGTAGTACCTACTAATGAAGAATTAGAAATTGCAACACAATGTTATTCAATTTTTAAAGCTTAATAGTTTTAAAGTTTTGAATCTTTTATGCTGTTAAATTACAACGTATGTTGAACATATTTAGCTATGTTCTAGACCGCAATAATACAGACATAAAAACTATAAATACTAAAAAAGCCTCGTTCATCATGATGAACGAGGCTTTTTAATTGATTGGTTACTACTGATTTTTAATTGGCAACTTCACTAATGAATTTAATACGGTATAATCGTAATTCTTCATCGTCATAATCTCCGTCAAATTCTTCAATAGCCAAATCTATTTTGTCGGTTTCAGATTCCATAAAATAATCATGAATTTCTTCCTGCTGATCTTCGTCTAAAATATCGTTTATCCAATAATCAATATTTAATTTGGTTCCAGAAAATACAATGGCCTCCATTTCCTTAATAAAATCTTTCATCTCCATACCTTTGGCAGAAGCAATATCATCTAAAGGTAATTTTCTGTCTATATTCTGAATAATATACAGTTTTAGCCCCGAATTGGAACCTGTAGATTTTACAACCAAATCGTCTGGACGCACAATATCATTATCCTCTACATATTGGGCTATCAATTTTACAAAATCTGCTCCGTATTTCTTTGCTTTTCCTTCTCCCACCCCATGCACATTAGATAATTCTGTCATAGAAATAGGATATTTTAAAGCCATATCTTCTAACGATGGATCTTGGAAAATAACAAAAGGTGGCACTCCTAATTTTTTAGCATTCTTTTTACGTAAATCCTTAAGCATACGCATTAAAGCAGCATCGGTAGTTGCGGCGCCTCCTTTAATAGACGCAATGGCATTGTCCTCTTGCTCGCTACTAAACACATGATCTTCGGTCATCATAAACGAGGTTGGCGATTTAATAAAAGCCTTACCAGCTTCATTAATTTTTAAAACCCCGTAAGTTTCAATATCCTTTTTTAAATACCCGGCTACTAAAACTTGTCGTAATAATGCCATCCAGTATTTATCTTCTTTATGCTTTCCTTTGCCGAAAAAGGGTTGTTCGTCGGTTTTATGCGATTTAATTAAGGCATTCGATTTACCAATAACCACATTAACTAAATCTTTCGACTTATATTTTTCTTTAGTATTCACCACCGTTTTTAAAAGCAAGACGGCATCGTCTTTAGCTTCGGTTTGCTTTTTAGGGTGACGAACATTATCATCCATATCTCCACCTTCTCCGGTTTCGTTATCAAACTCCTCACCAAAATAATGTAAAATAAACTTACGCCTAGAAATGGAAGTCTCTGCAAAAGCTACTACTTCCTGTAATAACGCATGGCCAATTTCTTGTTCGGCCACAGGTTTACCAGACATAAATTTTTCAAGCTTTTCAATATCTTTATAGGAATAATAAGCTAAACAATGGCCTTCGCCACCGTCACGTCCAGCTCTACCCGTCTCCTGATAATAACTTTCTATACTTTTTGGAATATCGTGATGAATTACAAAACGCACATCGGGTTTATCGATACCCATTCCGAATGCTATAGTAGCAACAATAACATCGACATCTTCCATTAAAAACATGTCTTGATGTTTTACACGCGTTTTGGCATCTAATCCGGCATGGTACGGCAAAGCCTTAATACCATTAACTTGTAATACCTGTGCTAATTCTTCAACACGTTTTCTACTTAAACAATAAATAATACCAGATTTGCCTTCGTTTTGCTTTACAAACCGAATAATATCGCTATCTACTTGTTTGGTTTTAGGCCGTACCTCGTAGTACAAATTAGGTCTGTTAAACGAGGCTTTAAAAGTTACCGCATCGTGAATACCTAAGTTTTTAAGAATATCTTCCTGAACTTTAGGCGTTGCGGTTGCCGTTAAACCAATAATAGGCACGGTCTCGTCTATACGTTTTATAATTTGTCTTAGGTTACGGTATTCTGGTCTAAAATCATGACCCCATTCACTAATACAGTGCGCTTCATCTATAGCTACGAAAGACACTTTTACAGAGCGTAAAAACTCTACATTCTCTTCTTTCGTTAAGGATTCTGGGGCGACATACAATAATTTAGTAACGCCATTTGTAATATCCTCTTTTACACGTTTAATTTCTGTTTTATTAAGCGAAGAATTTAAAACGTGTGCTATACCTTCTTCGTTAGAGATCCCACGAATGGCATCTACTTGATTTTTCATAAGTGCGATTAATGGAGACACAATAATCGCTGTACCATCTTGCATTAACGCGGGGAGTTGATAACATAAAGATTTACCACCTCCTGTCGGCATGATTACAAAGGTATCTTGACCTTTTAATAGACTTTCAATAACCGATTCTTGTAACCCTTTAAATGCGTTAAATCCAAAATGTTTTTTAAGTGCAGAATGCAAGTTAACTTCAACTTTTGACATGAACTGTTTTTATATTAATTTTACACATTTCATACATCGAAAAAAAAACAATTGCTATTAGTTAATTCGTTGTATTTAGAGAACCTTCATAGTTTTTTTCGTTAGTTTTGCACTGCAAACTAATCGAATTTATATTTGAAAAGTTCATATATGTTTAAAGGTAATAAAATCTTTAAAGCATTAACCTAAAAAAATATTAAATTTTGAACAACTACAATACCATCATAGACTCTGCAAATCAAGTGTTTGAGCTAGAAGGTCAATCTATTTTAAATTTAAAATCATACATAAATGACAACTTTGTCAAAACTGTAGACCTTATTTACAAGTCTAAAGGCCGTGTTATTATTACTGGTATTGGTAAAAGTGCCATCATTGCAAGTAAGATTGTAGCGACTCTAAATTCTACAGGAACACCTTCTATTTTTATGCATGCTGCCGATGCTATTCATGGCGATTTAGGACTTATTTTAAAAGACGATGTGGTGATTTGTATTTCTAAAAGTGGAAATACTCCCGAAATAAAAGTGTTGGTTCCGTTAATAAAAAGCACCAAAAATCCACTTATCGCTATTACTGGAAATGCAGATTCGTTTTTGGGTCAGCACTGCGACTATCTTTTAAATACACATGTGGAAAAAGAAGCCTGTCCTTTAAACCTAGCACCAACCACAAGTACTACAGCACAATTAGTTATGGGTGATGCCTTGGCAGTTTGTTTATTAGAATTACGCGGATTTTCAAGTGGCGATTTTGCTAAATATCACCCTGGAGGCGCACTTGGTAAAAAACTATATTTACGTGTTGTAGATATATCATCTGTAAACAATAAACCCGAAGTACATCCAGATACAAATATAAAAGACGTTATTATTAACATTTCTAAAAATATGTTAGGTGTAACAGCTGTGGTAGAAAACAAAAATGTAGTGGGTATTATTACCGATGGTGATTTAAGACGAATGTTATCTAAAACCGATAATTTTATAAATCTTAAAGCCAAAGATATCATGGGGCAATCTCCAAAAACCATTAATGAAGATGCTATGGCAATAAAGGCATTAGAGCTTATGGAAAAAAATGATATCTCTCAACTCCTAGTGTGCAAAGATGATAACACCTATGCTGGTGTGGTTCATATTCACGATTTAATAAAAGAAGGTATTATATAATGGCTAATAAAAAGAATGTAAACGAGATGTCTTTTTTAGATCATCTTGAAGATTTAAGATGGCATTTAATTCGAGCTACGGGAGCTGTAATGATAGCAGCCGTAATTGCCTTTTTAGCTAAAAGCTTTATTTTTGACACTTTACTTTTTGGACCTACAAGACCAAGTTTTTTTACCTACGATATACTATGTAAAATCTCTCAGTCTTTAGGTTTAGACGATAGTTTTTGTTTTAATGAGGCGGCTTTCGAAATACAAAGTAGAACCATGGCTGGTCAGTTTTCTGCTCATATTTGGACAGCAATTACCGCCGGGTTTATAATAGCATTCCCATATATTTTATTCGAATTATGGCGTTTTATTAGCCCTGGAATGCACCCTAGCGAGCGTAAAAATTCAAGAGGGTTTATTATTATTTCATCTATTTTATTTTTTATGGGTGTTCTGTTTGGATACTATGTTATTTGCCCGTTGTCTATAAACTTTTTAGGAACCTATCAAGTCAGTGAAAAAGTACATAACGACTTCGATTTAAGCAGTTACATTAGCTTAATACGATCGTCGGTTATTGCCTGCGGACTTATTTTTGAGTTACCTATAATTATATACTTTTTAGCAAAAGTTGGTATTATAACCCCAGAAATTCTAAGAAAATACAGAAAATTTGCCCTAGTTATCGTACTTATTGTTTCAGCAATAATTACACCTCCAGATATCGCGAGTCAAGTTATTGTGGCTATCCCTGTATTAATTTTATATGAAGTAAGTATTTATATTGCAAAGTTTGTAACCCGAAAAGAACGTAAAAAATCTAAAGCCATAAGAAATGTCTGATATCGTAACCGAATTTAACGACTATAGAGCCAAAATGAACGACCGCATTTTGAGCGACGATAATAAAATTATAAAACGTATTTTTAATTTAGATACCAATGCCTTCCAAGAAGGTGCTTTAGATGTTAAGACTAAAGAGCTTTTAGGCTTAGTAGCGTCAACTGTTTTACGCTGCGATGATTGTATAAAATATCATTTAGAAACGGCTTTCAAACTAGGAATCTCGAGAGCACAAGTTGTAGAAACTTTAGGTATAGCCACTCTAGTTGGTGGTACTATTGTTATTCCTCATTTACGTCGTGCTTACGAATTTTGGGATGCTTTAGAAGCGTCTAAATCTTAACCCAACACCCAAAAAAGTGATACTATTTTAGTATTTTAGCCACTCTGTATTAAAAATCGGAACTCATAAAAACACCAAATCGTGAAACTAAAAGCTGAACATTTAATGAAGTCCTACAACGGACGAAAAGTTGTAAAAGATGTCTCTTTAGAGGTGAATCAAGGTGAAATTGTGGGTTTATTAGGTCCGAATGGCGCCGGAAAAACAACCTCTTTTTACATGATTGTTGGTCTGGTGAAACCTAATGGCGGAACGATTCATTTAGAAAATACAGAAATCACAAAATATCCCATGTATAAACGTGCCCAAAATGGAATTGGATATTTGGCACAAGAGGCATCGGTTTTTAGAAAACTGAGTATTGAAGATAATATTTTAAGCGTATTACAACTTACCAAACTAAGCAAAAAGGAACAACTCATGAAAATGGAGTCCCTTATTGAAGAATTTAGTTTAGGACATATCCGTAAAAACCGAGGCGATTTATTATCGGGAGGCGAGCGTAGACGAACAGAAATTGCTCGTGCCCTTGCGACCGACCCAAGTTTTATTTTACTAGACGAACCTTTTGCAGGAGTAGATCCTGTGGCGGTTGAAGATATTCAGCGTATTGTTGCCCAACTTACCAAAAAAAATATCGGAATTTTAATTACCGATCATAACGTTCAAGAAACTTTAGCCATTACAGATCGTACGTATTTAATGTTTGAAGGTAGTATTCTTAAAGCAGGAGAACCTGAGGAATTAGCTAGCGACGAAATGGTTAGAAAGGTCTATTTAGGCCAGAATTTTGAGCTTCGTAAGAAGAAATTGGATTTTTAGGTCCTCACTTTTTTATTTCAAGTTATCTGATATCAGTTGTCTGTTGTCAGTGAATAGTGAATAGTGAATAGTGAATAGTGAATAGTGAATAGTGAATAGTGAATAGTGAATAGTGAATAGTGAATCTAAATTATGTCTAAAACAATCTTGGTTCTAAACGCTCTTATTTTTTCTCTATTTACTCCATTTTCAAATTAACTTCTTAAAACTTTACTACATTAAAGTAATGCATCTCAACTCCGCTCGATGTGACAGTCTGATTTGTCATTCCGACAACAGGAGGAATCTCATTTTCAAATCTTCAAATGGCTACATTTATAAATTAGTTAATTATTACATTGACACCCGGTCATTGAGTGCTATAATGCAGAGATATGAAATTGCAGTGTATCGAAATGCCAGATTTAAATTAAGGAATTATTCAGGTTTTCTCGACTAAAACAATTTAGGCAAAATCTTGTCATATCGAGCGAAGTCGAGATATACAAAGTCTTTCTCCTTTAATTTATCTAAATCAAGCTAAAAAATTCTTCTAAAAACAGATTGAAAAAGTAAATTATTATTCATCATAGAATCTTAGTAAAACATAAAAAGGCTTCAGAAACAATCTTCTGAAGCCTTTTACATTAATAAAAATTACGCCTTAATGAAACACATTAATTGCAGGGAAATAATACCCCGTAAAATCGATAGCTTTAGTTTGTGTACCTGTTAACCCATCAAATATGTATAAGGTATTTCGGCTATAACTTTCACCCCAACCTTTATCTAACGCATTTATAACAAGCTGTTCTTTTTCCAAATCGTAACCAATTCCCGATCCGAATATCACTTGAGTTTCTGGCAAACTAACAAACGGACTAGCCAATGAAGTCGCATCGCCGTCATATCTATAAATTTCATTTCCTCCACTCCAAGGGCCATTTTTAGCAATAAAAACAGCATCTGCACTTGCCGCCATAGAACCGGGATGCCATGCTCCCCAAACACCATTAGCTGTAAAACCTAAAGGAATGTTTTCGATTTCTAGTGTTGTTGGATTAATTTTTACTAGCGAAGTACCACCGGCTGTATATACTGTACCATCGGCTGTTTTGGTAATTCCTTGAGACATATTTTCAATAGTTTTTACAACTTCAAAAGTATTCACATCAAAAATTACTAATCCATTTCTAGCTGAAAGTGCATAAATATAATCTCCAGAAACTACCACATCTCCCATTTGCCCAGTAATACCAGCTAAAGGTCCTTGGGTTTCTAGGGTATTTAAATCTATTTTATAAATACCATCACCAGAAGTTAACACCCCTAAATCGTTATTAATTCCGGTAAAAGCTCTCCAACTCAAACTTTTATCAGCTTCAATACGCTTTTCTTCTTTTAAAGTATAGGCATCTGTAACCACTAAAGGTCCACCGGCTTTAGATACCAAATACAACTTTTCATTATAAATGGTTCCGAATTCTAAGGTTGAACCATAGGGTTTTAAATCTTTATCTGGATTCGTTTTCGCAAAAATACTATCCTCAATTTTTTCGGTGTCGTATCTGTAAAAACTAACCGTTCCTGTACCGTGTCCAAACCAACCTTCGTTTACGGTAAAGAATCCGTTTTCGTATGCACCCCAAGTTTTAACATCGTAAGTTAAAGATACAACGCCCCCATCGTTTCCTGCCGAAACGGTAATTTGCGATTCCCCACGGGTGTCTGGTTTATAAACATAAATAGAATCTGTGCTTACTACTTCGCCATTCATTTCCCATTTAAAAGTAGCTGCTTCACGCTGCGATAATTTTGGGTACAACGTGATGCTATCTCCCATAGTTAAGGTTGCACTTAAATCTTGATCTGCTTCAAAAGCTGGCGGAGTTGTTGGCGTAAAATCGTCGTCGTTACTACAACTTAGCCCTAATGCTAATACAAATGCAGCCGCTGCATATTTTAAATTTTTGAATTTGTTTTTCATGTTAAGTATTTAATTAATAATTATTCTATAATGAAACCCTGAAATGAATTCAGGGTGACACGTGACTTTATGAATATTTCTAGACTATTTATTGTTTAGTTTAGTAAGCTTAGATCTGCAATTCCTGATACTTCGGTAGATAATTCTCCTAACCAGCCCATATCGGCTTGAACTCCTGTTTGAATTTTAATAAAATCGATACCTTGAAGTGACACAGAATTCCCTTCGGCATCGATAGCATCGGCAATATCAATTTCATCTCCCCCGGTCGTATTATCGCCATAACCATAGTCGTAAGCCGCACTTGTAATCCAAGACGGATTACTCATATCTATATTAGTATCTGGCAGCATAGTCCCCGTAAGTGTATAAGATTCTGCTGTAATCCATTCTGGATAATAGGCTTGAGAATGGAACATATTTTTAACCACAGCTCCTGTATTACCTTCACTATCTTCCCAAGCAACATCATCGTCGGCCGTAGCTGGTTTAAAGTAAGTTACACTATAATTGCGTTTTGTATCTTCTAAATCGTGACCACTACCTTTAATCTCGTACCAAGTATCGTCTGCTAAACCATTGGCATTTTCGTCTTGCATTACCCAAATAATTCCAGGTTCAGAAAATGTTGGCAATGCATTTCCGTAAACAATAAAGTCTTTTTCATTTTCAGAATTTAAAACCGTATGGTCGAATCCTAACGTGATGGAACCACCCCAAGCTCCTAAACTTACCAGGCCATTTTTTCCGTTTAACACTCCTTCTGCACTTTCTAAATTCCCTGGGCTTTTATTTATAAATTGCCCTGGTGCTGGTAAAAATTCGAATAAATCCGTAACATAGGCTTTACTGTCTGGAGTTGTAGGGCGAATAAGTGCAGCGACTGAAATATTATAGTCGAAAACAAATTCACCAGCATCATTAGACGCACGGTATGTTAGCTCGTATTCTCCAGAAGTTTCAGGCATAAACTCGTACGTACCTACCGAAGACACTAAACTGTCTCCAATAGTCCATGCACTAGAATAAACTGCATCATTTAGGTTGATAGCTTCAAAATTCAGGGTTTCTCCCATAGTCATTTCAACAGCCTGTGTGTCTACCGTCATGCCTACTTCTGGTGCTAAAATAGGATCGTCGTTATTGTCTTTAGAACATGAAAAAAATAATGCCGCACATCCTAATACTAAGGCAGCATATTTACTCTTAAAAAAATTGAATTGTTTCATAGGTATTTATATATTAATGTTGATTAACAAATTGAATTTTGGCAGGAATATCGCCAGTTTGTACTTTCCATTTATATTCTCCATTCTTATCGAAGCAGTACAAATCTCCAGGGGTTACATAATCTTTGGCATCGGTAATGTAAATGTCTTCTGTGTCTGGGTTTATAGCGATCCCGTATGGGATTTGAATGAGTTCATCGTTGCCTTCTGCAAGAAAAGAATCTTCTAAAATGGTTTCTGTTTTTGTATCTATCGCGTCATAGGAAATGGTATTTTTTCCTGTAAAATAATTGAATTCGGTGCTGTAGATGTAAGCCGTATCGTTATGGATAACCATATTGCTAACCGCAAGATCGAAAGTCTTTTTTACCGTTTCGGTTTTGGTGTCTACTACAAAAAGTTTCGATGGTGTTTCAAAATAATCTCCTCTCGAGGACACGTATAAATCGCCTTCACTATCCATTTTTAAGCGGTGCAGATTGATGGCCACTTCAATACGATTGGTTTCAGTAAAACTTGGAATATCGATAACCGAAATAGTCGATTCGTAATTGGGCGGACTATATCCTCCAGAATTAGCTACATAAATTTTATTATTATAAGCGACTAATTCTTCAGGTTGTCTCCCTACATCCACTTTTCGGATAACACTTAAACTTGTGGTATCTATTTCGTTTACCTGCCCTAGTGGTGCACTGGGATCGCCAATAGTTCCTAAATAGGTGCTTAAATAGGCTTTCCCTTCGTAAAAGGTAATGTAGCGGCAATTATCAACATTTATTTGCTTTAATTTTACGCCAGTATTTACATCTAAAACTTCTACTTTATTAGATGCATTTACTACGATATACATTTTAGAACCATATATTCCAATATCGTTTGCAACATCTCCTAAACCTCCTACTTCTGATGGATTTGCACTTTTAAAACGTTCTCTTTTATATTCGCCCGTTTCAAAATCCATATAATCTAAGGAGGCTTTATTCATAAACATATTACCTTCGTTTATAAGGTAAAATCCTTTTAAGGCAGTGTCTGTGTCGTCGGGTAACTCCGGCGTTTGTGGATCTTCATCTGTAGGAATAGGATCTTCTGTTCGGCAGGAACTTAAAACTAAAATGGTGGCAAAAAGGAGGACATAAGTTTTCATTGGTACGTATTAAAATTTAAAGTTTATAATTAAGTGTAAAGCGATACGATCGCCCTGGCATGGGGAAATTTCGTATCACATCGTATTGCTGATCTAAGAGATTATTAATTTCTATACCCAACAGAAGTGGGTTTTTAAACCATTTAAAACCGTAAGTAAGCGACATATCATGCGTATACCAGGGTTGTAAATAATTTGAGGCAATGTTTGCTTTTTGACTATATCGACTCCCAGTATATATAAAACTGTAATTTAAATTGAATGCTTTATAGGCCGCCATAACCGTGGCGCTTCCACTATGCAAAGGGATATAAGGAATTTGATGACCATAACTGTTACTATTTGGGGTAACATCTACCGCGTGCTGATAGGCATAATTAAGCATCGCGGAAAGGTCGACACGCGATGAAATTTTTACAGAAGATTTTAATCCGAGTTCTAGTCCAGTAGTTTCTACTTTTCCTAAATTAAGCATCATCCACCTAAACAAATTAGCCCCAGGCACAGCAACTATTTTGTCTGTAATCCAAACTTTATACACATCGGCTTGAACTTCAAAAAAGTAATTAGATCCTGAATGTTGATACGAAAATCCGAAATCTATTTGTTCAGAATTTTCAGGTCTTAAAAACGTATTTCCAACAAAAGTGTAATACAAATCGTTAAAAGTTGGCATTCTAAAAATATTCTTATAAAAAGCTCTTAATCGGAAATCTGAATTTTTAAAAGGTTGTAAATTGATTAAAAATGAAGGTGAAAATTTTTGAAAATCGTCTGCCGATTCGTAGGCCTGAACTGTTTCATTCACTGTTGTGCTCAAGACACTTAATTGCAGATTTAAACGTTTAAAACGAAGGTTGCTGGCTAGAGCGTTTAACATTGAAAATCGTTTGGGATAAGCAAACCTGTACAAATTGGCATCTAGAGTATTTTCTTCGAAATCTGAAGCTAAAGACAGCTCCCAATACGGTTTTAACTGAACCGTATTTACTAGAGAGGTATAATATTTTTTTTGATGGTACTGATTATCTAATATCCCATCTAACGAAACGATTTCCGGATCGACATAACGCGTAAAATCTGTTTCATACTTAGCTCTAATAACAAAAAAATAAGCATCGTTAACCTGATATTTATATTCCCCTTGAATAAAATTATTTTTATCCCAAAGGCGTTGTGGCCGTGTAAACCGATTGGCTACAATAGCTCCAGGCAAACCACGCTCGGAATTAAAATAATAGTATTTTATATACCAACTCGATTTAGAAGAAGGGTTTCCGTATAAACCTGCTTCTACCCGATGCGATTTGATGTCTGCGTTTTTTCGAACAGCTGTCGTATCGTAGCTGCCATTGGTATATCTGAACTTATATTCGCCATCGGCAGAAACCAATTCCGAACTTATTCGCGTCGCTATTTTATCGCTTAACCGATAATCGAAGGAAAATGACGGATTAAACAAGCCAAAAGAGCCTGTTTTTAGAGTGACATCTGCGTCGTACTTTTTAGTAGCGTCCGTATTAGGCCCTTTAGATTTTAAGTATATACTGTTGGCAGAAGCATAGCCATTCGCCGATAAATCCAGATCGGTTTTTTGTCCCTGATACAAGCTTACTTGTTCCATATTATTTAAGGAATACTTCCCCAGATCGACCTGTCCGTTTTGAGCATTTCCTAAGCGAACACCATCGTAAAACACCCCTGTATGCTGCGAACCCATACTACGGATGTTTACAGTTTTTATGCCGCCAACCCCGCCATAATCTTTTAATTGTACACCACTAAAATACCGAATGGCATCGGCCACATTTAAACTATTTAAGCGCTGTAAAGTGGCACCATCTAAAGTTTGTACGGGAGCTGGAGACACGTGCTTTTTATACTGCGTAGCATTGTATTTTAAAACCACTTCGTTAAGGGTAGTTGCAGAAATACTATCCTGTTCTTGTGCCCAACAAGACATAGAAAAGCAGCAGACTAAATAGCCCGTGAAACCAATACCTAAAAACGATTTTAAAAACGCCACCTCAATTAATTTTGCACCAACGAGGATGGCTTGGCCAAGCATAACTATGGCCATTCCAATAGAGAAGAATGGTAAAATCCTAATCCCAGCTTTTATCCCCGAAAGCTATTTGAATTACTAGAAAATGGCAGGTCTTCTGACTTACTCCTTCCACCTGGCCTTCCCATTCTATTGAATAGTGACCGTAAATTAGGCTTCCGTTAAGAGCTTACAGCTGCGGGACAGTTCCGGATTTTCACCGAATTCCCTTTTAATGTATGCGTTAAAAAACGCAACAACCATTATCCTTTTTTAAATTTTAAAGAGCAAATCTAATCAAATATTTATAGAACAAACCATCTAAATTTGTCCGCCATATTATTAAATTTATTTTTAAACTAATTTTATTTCACTTTTTTTAAGCTTCAAAATTTTGTTTAAAACTGCGACAAATGTAACCGCTAAAAATGTAGATATTCATGACTTTTGTCATGTATAAGATTTATAATTTTAAAGTTGATTTTTTTAAAATTGGTATTGAATTATAGCATGAAATACCATCTAACCATATGCAATTCATACTGAATAGAATTCTATTCTTCAGATGATTGAAGTATTCAAAAAAACACGCCTAGTAAAGGAAAAAATTTAATACGACCCTTTAATAACCACATCTAGCATAGACATGGCTACATACGTAAGTATAATAATAGGAATCGCTGCAAATTTTAAAACAATAAGCAATACAATACTTATTATTAAAAAGATATAACGAATGGCATTGGGTTTAAAATCGAACGATTTAAATTTTAAGGCAAAAAGTACAATAGGTGCATTTAATAAAATGGTACTTGTAATAGTTAAAGCTATTAAAAACCCTTGATTCATGATAATGGCATTTACCATTTCGTTAGGTTGTAATTCTAAAATTAACGGTAACGAAATAATTAATAAGGTATTTGCTGGAGTTGGTAAGCCTTTAAAATAGTCTTGCTGTTCTTCATCTAAATTGAATTTTGCTAAGCGATATGCCGACGATAAGGTTATAAAAAAACCAATAACAGGTAATACCGATGGCATAATGGCATCGCCACTAAAATAGGCATTCCACGATCCTTCATCGGTAACCATTTCTGGTCTTTGCATGCTTAAACTTAATAATTTATACATCACTATACCAGGAACAACGCCGCTGGTAACCATATCGGCCAAAGAGTCTAATTGCAAGCCTAGTTCTGAAGACACTTTTAATTTTCGTGCTGCAAAACCGTCGAAAAAATCAAAAAAGATACCACCAAATACAAAGGCTGCTGCCGCTATAAAATGACTATGAGTCGCGAAGATTACAGCTATACATCCACAAAATAAATTCAGTAAAGTAAGGGCGTTTGGAATGTGGTTTTTAATCGACATATTTAAAGTTAGTTTTTGTAAAAAAACAAAGAAATAAGGTGTAAAACAAGGCCCTTTGTAAAAATAACACAATAAGATATCATTTTGTAAGTTACATATTTGGTCTGTTTATTATATGAACCGACTTTATAAACTGATTTGCAACCGAAAGAGAATGCAGAAAATAAAGTTTTTTACCCAATAAAATTATCTGCATATTTGTAAAAAATTTAGCATTGAGAATCCTTTTCACTATCCTATGTGTATTCCTTACGGCCTCGGTATTTAGCCAAGCTGCGAGAAAATACTCCAACGAATTTATGAATATTGGAGTAGATGCAGCCGCTTTGGGGATGAGCCACTCGGTTACGGCACAAACTGCCGATGTAAATTCAGGATATTGGAATCCCGCAGGATTAATTCATTTAGAAGATAATCAGCTCGCTTTAATGCACTCCAGCTATTTTGCTAACATTGCAAATTACGATTATGCTGCATTTGCAATGCCTATAGATGATAGAAGCGCGGTTGGGATATCGTTAATACGTTTTGGTGTTGATGATATTTTAGACACTACACAATTAATTGACGATCAAGGAAATATTAATTACGACCGCATCCAGCTTTTTTCTACCGCCGATTACGGTGTAACCTTTTCGTATGCTAGACAACCTGTTTTTCTTGAAGGTTTCAGCTATGGGGTAAATGCCAAAGTTATTCGTAGAATAATTGGAGATTTTGCCAATTCTTGGGGATTTGGTTTAGATGCCGGAATTCAATACCAAACCAATTCTTGGAAGTTTGGTGTTATGGCCAGAGATATAACAACCACTTTTAATGCTTGGCAAATAGACGAAGATAAATTTCAAAATATTCAAGATGCCATAGGCGATCAAAATCAGGAGTTACCTGAAACCACAGAAATTACCATTCCTAAATTACAAATAGGAATTTCTAAAACGTTCATTTTTAATTATGATTATGTATTAGAAACCGCTGTAGATTTACAAATGCGATTCGAGCAAAATAACGATATTTTTTCTACGGAAGTATTGAGTATTAACCCATCGTTCGGATTTGAATTTGGGTATTTAGATATGGTGTATTTACGTGGTGGGATGGGTAATTTTCAGAATGAATTACAAATCGATAATACCGAGCAACTCAGCTTTCAACCTAGCTTAGGGGTTGGTTTTAAATATCAAGGGATACAGGTAGATTATGCCTTCACCGATATTGGCGACCAAAGTGTCGCTTTATACTCGAATGTATTTTCATTAAAACTGGATTTTAGTATCTTTAGGCGATAATACACAGGATGTAAAAATCCTTTTAAATTCTGTTTTAACACTGTGAAACACCTACTTTTAGCCCTAGCAACGGGATTATTATTAGCCCTTGGCTGGCCCACTTATGGATTCCCTGTCTTACTTTTTGTCGCGTTTATCCCCTTACTTTATGTCGCTCACGATATAAAAGTAAACGACACTTTAAAACGTAAAGGTTGGCGACTCTTTGGATTAGCATATTTATCATTCTTTATTTGGAATTTTATAACCACCAATTGGTTACAATATGCCGATGTTTTTGGAGCGAGTTTTGCCATTTTAGTGAACAGTTTATTAATGGCTTTACTTATATTACTGTACCAAGCAGTATCTAAACGTACTACAGTAAATAAGGCCCTTTTATTTTTAATAACCCTATGGATTTCTTTTGAAAAACTACATTTAAATTGGGAGTTTTCTTGGCCTTGGCTAAACTTAGGAAATGCCTTTTCCGAATACCCAAAATGGATTCAATGGTACGAGTATACCGGAACTTTTGGCGGTACACTCTGGATCTGGATGGTAAATGTTATCCTTTTTAAAGCCTTTTTAAATTATTTTAAAACTTCTGAAAAAGGATTTTTAAAACGAGCCGCTGTACTTACCTCAGCAATCATTTGCATACCCATAATCTTTTCTGTGGTACGTTTTTATACCTATACCCCAGAAACAGAAACCATAGAAGCTGTTGTGCTTCAGCCCAACATCAATCCCTATACCGAGAAATACAATTCGACGAATAAGCGGGTTGGAGATCTTTTACAAAGGTTGGCCAAAAAAAAACTTACTAAAAAAACAAATTTATTAGTCGCTCCCGAGACGGTGATGGCAGAAGGCTATGGTGTAAATTTACCTAAATTTAATAGAAGCCCAGAGTTTTTTCAAGCTAAAGCTTTAGTGTACAGATATCCGGAATTAAATTATTTACTCGGTTTCCAATTCTACCAAAAACACACCAATAAGGCCGATATTTTACCTACTTCAAATCAGTATAACGACCATTTGTGGATAGATTATTTTAATTCTGCCGCCTTAATTAATTCCGATATTCAACCTAAAATTTATCACAAATCTAAGTTGGTTGTGGGCGTTGAAAACTTCCCGTACCAAAGTGTTTTAAAACCTATTATAGGAGATGCCATGTTAGACCTTGGTGGTACAGTGGCTATGAAAACCACCCAACATACGCGTACGGCTTTCAATATAAAAGACACAAATTATAAGGTTGCGCCTGTAATTTGCTACGAATCGGTTTACGGCGAATTTGTAACCGGATATGTAAGAAATGGTGCTAATATTTTAGCTATCATGACCAATGATGCCTGGTGGGGAAAGACCCAAGGCCACAAGCAACATTTAAGCTATGCCAAATTACGAGCTATTGAAACTCGGCGTGCCATTGCTAGAAGTGCCAATACGGGAATCTCAGCTTTTATTAGTCCAAAAGGAGAGTTATTACAAACTTTAGCCTATAACACCCAAGGCAGTCTAAAGGCAGAACTTCCGGTAAATACAAATCTGACATTCTATGTAAAGGCAGGCGATTATATAGCTAGAATAAGCATGTTTCTCGCGCTTGGTTTATTTATTATAACGTTTTTTAGCAGAAAAGCGAGGGGTTAAAATTTTTAACTATCTACCTTTAAAAGTATTTCAGTTAACACTAAGTTTCAACCACTTATTTCTGAACAATATGCAGGACACTCACACCATTATTCTTTTTAGTAATTTGAATTTGAGTAGGAATCCGTTCTTTTAAATTTTCGACATGCGAGATGATACCAATCATTTTACCTTGAGATTGTAGTGTTTCTAAAGTTGAAATTACCGTTTCTAGGGTGTTACTATCTAAAGTCCCAAATCCTTCATCTATAAATAAAGAGTCTATTTTTACATTCTTACTAGCCAAATCAGATAATCCTAAAGCTAAGGCTAAGCTAATAATAAACTTTTCGCCCCCGCTAGACGTATCGACTAATCTCATTTGATCGGTTTGATAATGATCTATTAAACTAAAATTTAATTCTTCTTTTGGCTTGTAATCCTCTTCCATTTTTAGGGAATACCGTTTGTTTAAATTATACAGATGTACATTCGCTAAATCTAACAAATGCTTTAAGGTTAAACGTTGCACATACACATTAAAGGCGTCTTTAGAATTTCCTATAATTTTAAATAATTCGCGCCAAACTCTACAAATTTCTGCTTGCGCCTCTATTTTTTTATAGGTTTCTAGATTTCTTGACCTAATTTCGGCATCTTTCCTAAAGGCTTCTTTAATTTCTCCTTTACCAGCCAATAATTCATCCTTTTTGGTCTTTAACACTTCAAATTGTTGCCTACTTTCTACTTCACTACTATCAATTTTTTTAGAGGCATGTAGCTCCGATATTGCTTTTAAATTGGAATCTTTAAGCGTTTTTAAACGCAGTTGTTTCTTCTCTAATTCGTCTCTGTTTTTATCGAACTTCTCTTTATCGACTTTGTCTAATAAGGCCGTTTCCACTTCAGCTTTATCTTTAAACTCACTGTTTGTTAACTGAGTTTGTAATGCCGAGTTTAAGTGTTGTTTGTGCTGTTGTAATTGCAACTGACTCTCATTATGCTCAACCTTAAGAGCTTCCTTTTTAAGTTTTGTATCTAATACAGCTTGAACCGATTTTTTACTAACCTCAACCTCCTTAGCTAAAGTGGATTTTGCCGTTTGTAAACTATGTCGCTTCGATTCTACCGAAATATCTAAAGGTAAAATAGCTATACGATCTGTTTTCTGTTGAATGATTTTCGCTTCAGATGTCTTCATATCTGTTTGGATGTTTTCCTGAAGTTCAGACTGCGCTTTTAACTCCTTATCAATATGAATTAAATTAGAATTAAACAACTTAACATCCGCCTTTAATTCATCGAGACGTTTTTGTGCCAGAACATAATTCGCTATAGATTTTTCTATGTTTTCTATAAAAGCATTGGTGTTGACTACAGTTGGTAAATCATAATTAAATTTAGCCAATTTAGTGTTCAAAGCACTCTCTAAACCCAAACTCAGTGTAGTTAACTCTGACTTAGATTTTTGTTTAACTTCAATTTCTGACGTTCCGTTTTTAAAGTTTTCTTCTAGCGTAGCCACTTTCAACTTCAAAACACCAATTGCTTCATTTTGATTATTAAATCGGCTTTGGAGTTTATCTTTATCGGTTTGAAGTTTTTGCGAAAAGGTAAGCGTCTCCCCCAATACTTTCAATCTATCGGTCAAGGTGTTTATTTCGATATTTATTTTAGAACCGTGCTTTAAATCGCACGAAATATCCAATTGACTTGCTTTTAAATGAATTTGCTTTATTGTGTCTAATATGATTTGACTCTGCTTAGATATATTTTGTATTGAGGTTATACATTTTACTTCGTTTTTATCAAATTCAGATTTTGAAGTATTTAATTTTTTTAAGATGTCTTTCCTCTTGTTTAATTCCAATTCCGATTTAGAAACTCCAATGGTCTCTAAATGTTCTGCAAACGGATGCACTTTAGAACCACACAAGCCACAAGGTTTCCCAGCTTCTAAATGTTGCCGATCTGCTTCGTATTTAGAAATACTTTTCTCTAAATCTAATATTTTTTCAGCATCGGAAACGGAAATTTCCTGAGTTTCTATTTGTTGCTTAACTGTTGTTAATTGTTTTTGAACAGTAACTAATTCTGCAGATAATGTTGTTTCCTGTTTTTTTATTTCAGTTAATTCCCTTTCTTGCTTTTGTAAGTCTTCAGAGAGTTCTTTGAACTGTTTCCATTGCGATTCCTTTAATCGTAAAGCTTTCTCTTCGGCTAAAAGGTCCCTTACATTATGTTTTACTAATTGCTCTTGTATGGCATTGATTTTCTTTTCAGTTTCTGTAATGCCGAGCATATTTTTCTGCAGTAGTTCCTTGTGCGATTTTAACTGTACAGAAGTTTTCTCAACGTCTTCTGCCTTTTGAACAATAGATTCCGATAGTGCTTTTAATTCTGTTTTCTTCGCATTTAGAGTGGTTAAATCGCTAGTCCATTTGGATAGTTCTGTATCGACTTCTAGTAAAAATTTGTTTTCAGAAATAAAGGTTTCCCCTATTTTAATTTTTGCTTCGGTTTCTGATAGGTCTTTTGAAATCTTAGTTTTATCTGTATTTAAATTTTCTATTTTAGTTTGCGTTTCACGTACCTTAACTTTCAATTTTGTTAAGTTTTCACCCTCAGTTTTTATTTTGCCATCTAGAGTAGTAATACTATCAAATTTAGGTAACCAAGCATTAAAAACTTCTTCTGCTTTACTTAAAGTATCGGTCTGTGTTTTAAACCGTAAATTTTGCTGCTCAATTTCTGGCTCTAATTGTTTAAGTTCAGCTTCTAAAACTTTTAACTGATTGGATTTGTCTAACAGCGTTTTTTCTGTTCTATTTATTTCGACTAAAAGCTCTTTAAACGGCTCTGCTTTTTCATTTAAATCTAAAGCTTGAAATTCGGGTTTGTGGGATTCAAATTCTTGATGTAATACATGTAGGTCCTCCTCTATTGTTTTTGAAGTTTTTGTCAATTCCGAAAACGAAGTATACCAATTTATAATATGTTGTACAGCATCGATATTCTTTTGTGCTGTAAGAATTTCGGCATCGAGTGCCTGATCTTTTTGAGATAATTCAATTTTCTTTTCGTCGCTTAAAATGTCATCCGAATTAATTTTAGCTTCTAAATCTTTAAGCTTACTATCTTCAAGAGATTTTCGTTCCAAAATTCCTTGTCCGATTTTTTTATAAATCTGTTCTCCGGTTATTTGCTCTAACAATTTCCCTTTTTCGGGACCTTTAGCCGATAAAAATGAAGCAAATTCGCCTTGGGCTAACATAACCGATCTTAAAAACTGATTGTAATCTAATTGGGTTACACGAACAACTTCTGAGAGTACTTGCCGTTTCTGATCGGCTAAAATTTCACCTGTAGTTAGGTTTTTTAAACTGACTTTTTCTTGAGGATTTTGAAGCCGTTTACCGGTACTTGTGCTTAGGCACATACTCCAAATTGCCTCGTAAACCATGGCTTTATTTTCAAAAGTTAGACGACTTATAGCCTCATGGGCACCATGACTAACAACATCGATCAAGCTCCCTTTTGTATTGTTAAAGCGCGGAACACTCTGATATAAGGCAATAGTTATGGCATCTAAAATAGTGGTTTTTCCGGCTCCTGTAGATCCCGTTATGGCGTATAATCCGACGTCTTTAAAGGCTTCATTTTCAAAATCGATAACAATAGGAGTATCAGATTTCAATGAATTTATATTTTGTAATTCTACTTTTAAAATTTTCATTTTTACCGACTCTTATTGATTTTTAACCGATTGTAAGATTTCATTAAACGCATCCCAAATTTCTGGAGTTTGTTTTAAATCGTAGCCCATTTCCTCACATTTCAATTTAAAAACTTCTGTAGGTTGTAACTCTTTTATAGATTTTGTACTTTCTAATAATTCTTCTATACCCTTAATTTTTCGTTGATGTTTTAAAGACATTTTTAAAATTTCGAACGGATACTTTTCTGCTTCTAATTTTAATATATCGGTATTAACCGTATGGTCTTCATCTAGTATAATTTCTACCCAAGGTGTTAATTGATATGGGTTAGACATAAGTTTAGGAAATTCTGCTATACATTCCTCTAACGTACCCGACACCCTGTAAAATTCCCTAAAACGTGGCACCTCCACAGGGGATACATTTTTAATTGCATTATGTTCAACCGTTAAAACCAGAATTTGTTTATCGTAATTAATCTCACTAAAGCTTAAAATATGAGGAGATCCAGAATATCTAACCCGATTAGTACCGCCAATAACTTGTGGTCTGTGCAAATGCCCAAGGGCAATATAATCGAAATATTCAGGAAAATCTTCGGCACCAATATGCCCTAAAGTCCCCACATAAATGTTTTGTTCGCTATCTGAAACAGAGCCACCAGTTGCGAATAAATGGCCCATGCCTATTACCGGTGCATGGGTCGTATTTATTAGTTTACACTGCTCGGCAGATTTTTTATAATGATTAATTAGAGCGGTTTTATATTTATCTGTCAATTCATCAAAAGTTTCTCCTGCTACTGCTTTTCTAATATCCCCGTCTCGTAAATACGGAACAGCACCAATAATAACAGCTTCTCCTTTTACCTCAATTTTAAATACTTCATCGGCTATGTTTTCGGTAGCTTTACCAACCACATGAATAGACAACGCTCCCAAAATATGTTTAGGCGCATTTAAAGTTCCTGCAGAATCGTGATTCCCTCCAGTAATAATAACAGACGAGCAACTGGTGCCTTTTAATTTCACTAAAAAACTGTAGTACATTTCTAGACTTTGATTAGAAGGTGATCCCGTATCAAAGACATCTCCCGAAATTAGCAACACATCAATCTCTTGGTCTATAATATAGTGTTCTATCCAATTTAAGAATAAGGTTTGCTCCTCGAATTGCGATTGTTCGTGCAATCTATGTCCTAAATGCCAGTCGGCAGTATGAAGTATTTTCAATGCAATTTTTTATTAATGAGTTTACTAAATTAGGTTATAAATTGACATCGTATAACCTAACCTTTGAGTTGCTGAAATTAATAATTTAAATCGAAATGAAATTGAGGATAACCGTAAAAGAATCCTATTTTTTTAATATAATAAATGTATTCTAAAGTTTACAAATCAATTATTAAGAAGTCTATCGCTTCCTAAATTATATTAAAATTCTAACAACTAATCTTCAAAATTTAAGTAAATTTCTAAAGGATTTTTAAAAGGAATTTCAATTTGAATAAAAAAGAAAAAGCTGTTGTTATTTGGCATTTAACATGTTTACATTTAGAAGGTAAAACCTTAATAAAAGGAACGCTTCTAGAAAGATTACCTCAACCATATAATGCCAATACAAGAACATACCAACATGCTTCCCATGTATTGCAAACCTATTTGACCAATCCTTATAAAAATGCAGATATTTGGATTGTCACCGAGGCGGAAACCGTTCAAGTCCAAACCGATGATTCCGGTAATTTTCAAATGCTAAGCTCGTATACCCTGGAGAAACAACCGGCTTTTAAAATTTCGGAAGATGGTCCATTTTTAAAGGTAGCACAAACTTACCCGATAACTTTTCCATGTTCCAAGAGCCCCTTTGATGTGATTTCTGATATCGATGATACTGCCATACATTCTTATAGTACTCAATTTTTAAAACGTGTTATTAAAATACTTTTTTATACTCCATCGGAAAGAGATGTAGTAAGCGGCACACAACAATTATTGCAGGGATTTAATTTACATGGCGCACGCATAAATTATGTTTCTAAAAGTGAAAGCAATTTGTTTTACCTTTTAGCAAAAGTTTTTAAAACTCATAAATTACCCCAAGGTGCCATGTTGCTTACCCCCTATCTAAGCCTGCTTGAACTACTAATACCGAAAAAGGGATTAGATTTTAAATTTGAAACCATTCAATTCCTACTAACACATACGCCTCATAAAAAATACGTATTAATTGGCGACGATAGCCAGAAGGATGTTGTGGTATACACTAAAATAATTAAAGCTTTTCCAAATCGTATTTTAAAGGTATATATACGACAAACACAACCTGAGTTACAGGCCAACCAAAAAGAAAATCTAGATGCTTTATTGGCCACACAAGTTCCGGTCTTATACTTTAAACAGGATAACTTTATCGATGTAAAACAAGAACTACTAACACTAAAACAATAGAGAAATGAAACTATTATTCGTAGTTAACCCCATATCTGGAGGTATAGATAAAGAACCTTTTTTAACAGATGCCAAGGCATTTTGCAAGAAATATGCGATCACTTATAAAGTGTTTAAAACTTCAGGATCGCAGGACGAAGAAGGTTTAAAAATTGTTTTAGATACTTTTAAACCAGATCGAGTGGCGTCTGTTGGTGGTGATGGTACCACTCTGTTTACGGCCATAGTTTTACAAAACACGAATCTTCCCATGGGAATTATTCCTTTAGGTTCTGCCAATGGTATGGCTACAGAGCTTAATGTAAATTCAAAACCAATAGAAGCCTTAAAAGACTTAATCATTTCTGAAGTTATTGGAGATTTAGATATGGTTTTAGTAAACGACACGTACCATTCTATACATATTGGCGATGTGGGTATAAACGCTAAGATTGTTGAGGCTTACGAGAAAGATAAAAATAGAGGAATGGTGACTTATGCGAAATATTTTTTAGAAGAAATACAGAACATAGAACCTTTTGCTATTACCATAGAAGCCAACGACAAACATATAGAGGAAGAAGGTGTCATGCTAGGCATTTCGAATTCTCGAAAATATGGAACGGGCGTTCCTTTAAATGCCGAAGGGAACCCTATGGATGGTAAATTTGAACTTGTTGTTGTAAGAAAAATTGATGCCAATCTTTTGTTGAAAGCCGGCTTATCTAAATTTGACGATCGCTTTTACGATGGTGAAAACCAATTCATTTTAAGTACCGATAGTGCTAAAATAAGTTTTGAAACACCTAGAATGTTACAACTGGATGGTGAAATTATAGGAAAGTTTAAATCCCTTAAAGTAGACATTCTAAAAGGTGCTGTAAAACTGATAACTCATCATGATAATATGTATATAAAGCGTAAATAATAACTTCTTATTTAAGAATTACGTTCTATTTAAGAAGAAAATTATTACCCCTAACCCCCTCTTAGTGTATTTATTATCTATGCTAAAGGAGCCATTTTAGTCGTTTTTTATGCCAAACATTAGAATTCATCTTAAGAAAACGTTATAGAATGCGCTTTTATTAGCCGAAAACGGTATTTTATAAAAGAGATGTATATCTTTGCATCAAACATTTATAAATAAAATATGGAAAAACCAACTATTGGATTTATTGGACTTGGCCTTATGGGTGGAAACATGGTAGAAAATCTACAAAAAAGAGGGTTCGAGTTAATAGTAATGGATCTTAATAAGGACGAAGTTGCAAAAGTTATCGCTCGCGGTAATGCTACGGAAGCGTCTTCTCCTAAAGAATTAGCTGAAAAAAGTGATATTATAATGTTCTGTCTTACAACATCTGCTGTTGTAGAAAAGATCGTTTATGGTGAAAATGGTATTTTAGCTGGAATTAAAGAAGGTTCCGTTTTGATTGATTTCGGGACATCTATTCCTGCTTCTACAATCAAAATTGGTAAAGACTTAGCAGAAAAAGGTGCTGGAATGATTGATGCGCCTCTTGGACGTACTCCTGCACATGCGAAAGACGGCTTGCTTAACATTATGGCAGCTGGAGATAAAGACACATTTGAAAAAGTAAAACCTATTTTAGACCAACAAGGTGAAAATGTATTTTACTTAGGCGGACTTGGATCTGGTCATACAACAAAGTTAATTAACAACTTTATGGGAATGACAACTGTAGTTGCTATGTCTCAAGCTTTTGCTGCTGCAAAACTAGCTGGAGTAGACAAGCAACAACTTTTTGATATCATGTCTTCTGGACCATCTAACTCACCATTTATGAAATTCTGTAAAAACTACGCTGTAGACGACGTAAGTGATTTAGGATTCTCTATTGCAAATGCCAATAAAGATTTAGGGTATTTTGTACAAATGATGAATGATCTTGGAACAGTTTCAAAAATTGCTGAAGCAACATCTTCAAACTTACAAGCTGCTTTAAATGCAGATATGGGTAGTGGTAATGTACCAGAAATTTACGATTACTTCGTATCTTTAGAAAAATAATTCGGTAGCTTTTTATACTGATTAGTAACCCGCCTGAATAGGCGGGTTTTCCTTTTTATAAAACACCCATTGTTCTAAATCTATGTACTCTAGACGAGGAACATAAAATACAGAATTCTCTAATGTTTTTTCAAGCCCTTATTAACACGCCCTAAAAAAAGCAGCAAATCGTTATCTATATCTTTTGCGTTATCTAAAATCACTTCTAGGATTTTTTCGGAAGTTTTAAGAAACTCTAGTTCGGCATCTTCTAAAGCTTTGCCATAGTTTAGCATTTCAACAAAAAACAGAGTCACAGCATCCTTTTCTTCGATCATCTTAGTACTAGCAACAATTTCAGAAAACCGTTTGTTTCTGTGCTTATTTCCAAATTCCTCAATATCGATATCCGTCATTTAGTTTACTTTTTAAAAATTATATTTAGTTTAGATGAATTAATTAGCCCTACCATCCCTAGAAATTAATATTTCAGGAACATGATATGATTAGGGTTTGAGCGCGTTTCCGATATTTTAAAATTATAGGCTCCGGCAATCTTAAACCCCATTTTGTTATAAAAATCTATCGCTCGTTGATTATTCACCCAAACAGCTAACCAAATCCCTTTCTGATGTTCATTTTTAGACAATTGTATATTATAATCAAATAATTTAGCACCTAATCCTTGACCGTAAAATGCGTTTAAAAGATAGAGTCGATCAAGTTTAGTAACATTCAATTCTGGGATATCTTTATTGGGTGTGCTCAGTTCTATTTTTGAAAATCCAGCCACTTCCTCATTACAATAAATAATATGATAATGTGCTTTCGTATTTTTAAACTCCTCCGCTATTTGCTGCGTATTATAAGTCTTAGTTATAAAACTATTTAAATCTTCTGCAGAAGCGCTAGTGCCGTGAGATTCTAAAAATGCCTGTCTACCAATTTCAGCAATTAATTCAGAATGCTCAACATTTGCTTTTATTATTTTAATCATAGCATTTAGGGAGACTAACTTTTTTATTCTCCGCGTACAAAATTAATAGATTCAGAGCATTTAATACCCACTATAATGGAAACATACTTTCATAAAGCTCGGGGTAATCTCGTTTTAAATTTTCACATAAGTCCGAATAAAAGGTATTCCATTCTTCTTCAATCATTTCATTACCTGCTTTACCCGTAGCTACCGATATTGCAACCCCACTTCTCCATGGTATTGGTATATTTAAATCCTTTTCAATATTCTTTCTGCGTATGGCTGTAGCTAGCATACCTACACCTGTTCCTCGTGCCGGTGGAACAGCCTCCTTTAGCTGTTTTACCACCGCTTCTTTTACAGATTCTGTTTGATTATAGGCTATATGCAATGTGCTTATTTTGTTTAGTTTATTATTTGAAATGGCTTCATTAATTGGTATTAACAACACCCATTTTGCCTGGGTTTGAACTAAGAAATCGCTTCTATTTTTATTTATTACATAGGTAGTACCGGTAAAATTTTTATCGGTATCAAAATATAATATCTGATAGTCTTTAGATTGTGAAAAATCGAATAGTGTATTCAATGTATAATGCGATTTGTAAAATAAATGGTAACCTTCGGCTAATCTGAGCTCGTGAATTTTAATTATGGTATCCTCTAACAAATTAAGAGACCCTTCTAATTTTTTGATTCTTGGTTACTAAAATGTAGTGTGATAATAGATGTCATACAAATAAGATTTAATTAATAAAATGTTATTTGTATTTCGAAAAAGCCATAGCGTTTTTAACGTTTATTTTGACTGAAAGTCCGTATTGTTTTACCACCGTGGTGTCTTCACTCGGTTGGTACCCATATAGGATTCGAAATACCTGATAAAGATATAAAATTTACTTGGCTTATCCTTAAAGGATAGGACAATATTTTGATTATTCTATTTAGGAAGGTTTATCTTGAATGGAAAGAAGTTTTCAGTATATAGTTGGTAGTTAATCATTAAACACGACTTGAGCCGTAATTATTACACTTTTTAAATGTTATACTTTTCTTTACTTATCACTAGCTTTCCATTTTAGGTTTAGAATATTACTCAATAAATCAAAATAATTCCATCCAATTTTTCTTGCAGAAAGCAAAGTTAGACTATCCTGATTTTTTCTATGAGGCCTTGAAGGTCCAGTCATATTCGGTTTCATGTTGAGATCGAATAAAAAGTATTTGCCTTGTTTATTAGCCCTACAATCTATTCGAATAGGAGCTTTTATTTCAATTAACTCTGCCGCTTTGATACAATGCTTATACACTTCCTGAATTTCATTGGTTAGAAGTTCGTCATCACTCAAAACTTCACTGTTCTCCATTACAGCAACAACCCCATTATAAGGAGCTATTCCGTTATTATGATTAAATCTTTTTACAGCTGGCAAACACCAAGGTCGGCTAAAAAATTCTTCGGTATTATTTATTATATAATTTCCTTTTGGCATCACTGTAATTGTAATTTCCTGTCCGTTTAAAAATGGCTCAACATAAGCCAAGTTACCAAATGTTCCCTCAGAAAATAATTTATTTAAACATGCTATGAGTTCATTTTGGCTATCAATTTTAGTCACGCCTTGACTTCCCCTTCCTCTAATGGGCTTTAAAACCAATGGAAAATCTAACGATAAATCATTAAAATTCGTACTGGTAATTAATTCATTTTTTGGAATAGGGATTTGATTAGATTTTAATAAATTGTTTGTAACCATTTTATCATCAAAAACACCAACCGTTTCAGGTATTTGTCCTACAATTTCGATTCCCCGATCTAAAAATGATTCTATCGGATGATTTTTGTATAGCACCGTATTCAACCAAAAGATATTTGCTCCATGATTTAATGCGAGTTCTATTCCATTTTTTGTATCAGGAAAAACCCAATCTTTATCTAAATTTAGATTAGGATTTTTTATAGGCGTCAGTACATCAATATTGTTTTTGATTAATTGAAATGCAATATCTGCTCCGCTGTCGGAATAACCACCTGGTTTCATAGGTTTTTGTACGCCGTCAATTGACGGTGGACATTGAGCTTGGTACAATATTGCGATGTTATTCATTTTTCTCATGATTTTTTTCCTGTATAAAGGAATATAATTCCCATACATATTCCAAAAAACAAGGTATACAAGCCTCTATGATCCAAAATCTAGCCGGTCGCCAAAGCCAAATCCCGCTGATATCGTAAATAAAGAATTCCTGATTCAAGGCAATCACCTAGATTACCAAAGTTTATTCTATAGTTTTATAACCTATTTTTTATAAATCGGCGTAAGTTTTGCAAGATACGCTAGCGTTATTTTGTAAGCATCTTGCGTTTTCCAAAATGAAGCATGTTCTTTACTGAACAGATTGTCTCCTTTATCACTATAAATATTCATCGTAATATTCGTTGAATAATTTTGTGTAGAATTGCTATATGTACTAGTATTACTGCTTTGATTATTATTCCAAATATCTCCAACAATATGACCATTTTTATCTACATAAGCCTTATTTGGTTTAGATGTTGTTGTGGTATTACTATAATTAGTTACTTCCGAAGGTTCTATAGAAACTAAACCTTGAACAACATATTCTACACTCAAAATATTACAAATCTCACCCATAGTGTAACCCTCTAAATTGTTATTATGTACTCCAGCCTTTGCCAATAACGCATTTGTTGTTGATGGATCTTGAAATTCTAAAAGTGAAGCTTTCTTTTTAAAGATATCAAAAGTCTCCTGTTGAATTTTTTTTGTCATTAACCCATTACTAGTTTCTTGATTGTTAATATATCCAAAAGGTAAAATTGCTACTTTGTTATGATGTTCTTCTAAATCTAAATTGGAATTATTATCTAACTTATTATAAAACTCAACACGTCCTGAAGCAAAAGTAATTTTAACAATATCTGACTTTTTAACCGTATATTCTACAGTTTCATTTTGATAAATAAATTGAAGATCATCAGAATTAATTTTAATAACCTTTCCGTTCATCTCCTCCCCATTAATTTTTAGAATAACGTCTGTTTGTGCATGAGTAATATTTACAAGGAAAAGGAAAAAAAGGAAAAAAAATAACTGTTCTTTATTTATTCGAATCATAATAATTAAGAAATGGGTTTAATTCAATTAAAATTGCCTTACGGCTTTGCTTAGTTTCTAAAATAAGCATTTTTTTTATCAAGTGTTACCCTTAGTTTTATGAATTAAAATACTTCTCAAAGCCTTTAACCTTATTTTACCAGCTGTAACTCTTCTCGCAATTTTTCGTCAGTTCGTTTTTTTTGATTCCAGTACGGTTCGTTTATACTCATTATTAAATGAGCTTCTGTAATTAATCCATTACCATCATCTTCTATCCATGACAGGATTTTATAAGGAAAGTGTTTTTCAACCTGTATACTCACCGTTCTGTTATAATTCTGGTATGCTATAGTATACTGCATCGTGGAATCAGTTTCTGTTTTGCTGATATTAGCTTTGGCAACATCCAAATCCTTATGTGCAAAACGACTATATAAAGTGGATAAAATTATGTCCGTATCGCCTAATGGTAATTGTCCGTTACTTATTCGAATTCGGGACATAAGTTCGTCTTCTAAAAGCGCAATAGAAATGTTTTTTTCGGTATCACCCTCCGATTCAAAATACGAAAATTGTTGAAATTTATATTGGGTTTCTCCCAGATTTAATTGCGTAAAGGTATGGCCGCACCATTCTTGAACACTCGTATTAACCTTTAAAGTGTTAGGATATTTTTGAGTTTGTATAGGCGTAAATGTAGATGTCACGATAGAATAATCGTAAATACCGGTATTAAATTTTCTTATGTTATTTAATTTCAAAACCGAAATTTTATCAGATCCTGCTGCTTTTGGCCGATCTAGTTTCACCTGCTTACTTAACGAAAAGGGTTCTGTGACAAATATAAGTACCACTTCCCCATCACGGATTTCGCCATAACGAGATTGCTTTAAAGCATAACTATTAATTTCTGCTTTTCCAGAATACCAATAAGCCTTAAACTCATCGCTAATCGGGACCTCTTTTTCTTGATTTGAATTGACCGCTACCGCCGTTTTTTCTTTTGCTACTGTCTTCGTCGCTCCAGACTGGTCTTGTTTACAAGACCAAAATAAAATTGAAAGGAGGATGCAGTATGTTGTTATTAAGTGTCTCATTTTAATAATCTTTAATGTGCTATGATTAATATTAAAAATTGTCTGCTATTTTACAAGCAATTAGCATTTATATTTTCCAGAATATATGTCTTTTACTTTTCATATTTTTTTTCAAATGGGGGCTTTGGTGGCTACAGTTTCCCTCCCTTCTCAAACCGTTCATTTTCAACCTATTCCCCTACCTTTTTTCAATCTTAGGCATTCTAGTAATAATGTAAGAAAAAAATAGAAACACGAACAAGATTTTCGTTTCCTTTAATAAAATTGTATTTTTAAGAGTCTAAAACATCTTAACCGCATAAAAATCGCTATAGTTGTTAAACCTATCTAAGATACATTAAACTTTAAAACAAAGGAGTAAATACCTTAAAATCACAAATTAAACGAATAAAATAAAACAAAAAATATGGCAAAAAGACTGGTAACATTTGGTGAAGTAATGATGCGCTTATCGCCTCCAGGATATTTAAAATTTTCGCAAGCAAATTCTTTCGATCTTGTGTACGGTGGCGGCGAAGCTAATGTTGCAATTTCATGTGCATATCTTGGTATGAAAGCGGCCCATATGACTCGCTTTCCTGATAATTCCTTAGGAAGAGCTGCCACTCAATTTTTAAGAAAGAATTGGTTAAGTACCGATCAAATTATATACGGAGACAATAAGTTGGGTATGTATTTTCTAGAGAAGGGTGCTGTTCACCGTCCTAGTGTTGTGGTTTACGAAAGAGAAGGTTCTGCGTTTTCTTTAATACAACCCGGAATGATTGATTGGGAAGATGTTTTAAAAGACGCCGATTGGTTTCATTGGACAGGAATAACACCTGCCATTTCTGAAGGTGCCGCCCTATCTTGTTTAGAAGCCATTAAAACAGCAAACAAAATGGGCATCATAGTTTCTGGCGATATAAACTCTAGAAAAAACATGTGGAAATATGGAAAAAGCATGCAAGAGGTTATGCCCGAATTGGTACAACATACCGATATAGTGATTACTAGTCCGAGAGGGATTAACGAAATGTTCGGCCTTGGAGAAGTAGGCGGGAAATTTAAAGATTCTGCTAAAGCCTTAATGGATGCTTTTCCTAGAATACGAAAAGTAGTTGGTAAAAAAAGAAAATCTATAAGTGCTTCTGAGCAAGAAATTCAAGGGCGAATTTGGACAGGAACAGAATATATTAAAACCGAGATATTCGAAATATCGCATGTTATTGACCGTGTAGGGACTGGTGATGCTTTTGCCGCCGGATTAATATATGGACTTCTACATTACGACAACGATTTAGATGCCCTTAATTTTGCATCGGCAGCCTGTGCCTTAAAGCATACCATACTTGGAGATGTAAATATGGTGTCTTTAGAGAATATTACTAGCCTAATGGGTGGTGATACTTCTGGTGCCTTAAAACGTTAGTCTATAAAACGTAAAAAATCTATTGAAATTTATTAGACTAAAACATAAATAACAGAGGGTGTTATTCTAAATTTATTCCCTTAAAAACGTAAAAAACCGCTAGCTCAAATTCGAACTAGCGGTTTTTTAATTTCGGTTAAACCTTTCTTAGTTTAACAACTCGGCAATTTTATTTTCTAATTCTTGACCTCTTAAACCAGATGCAACAATTTTACCATTGGCATCAATAATATAAGTTGCAGGGATAGAACGAATGTTAAATTGTTTCGCGATAGGATCGTTAAAATAGTCTAAGTTAGACATGTGGTTCCATGCTAAACCATCTTTTTCGATAGCGGCTAACCACTCGGCTTTAGCATCTTTTTGTCTTGGTGTTCCATCTAAAGACACGCCTAAAATTTCTAATCCTTTGTCGTGATATTGATTGTAAACCTTTACTAAGTTCGGGTTTTCCTTTCTGCAAGGTCCGCACCATGCAGCCCAAAAATCGATAATAGTAACTTTTCCTTTCACTTCGTTAAGAGAGATTGTTTTTCCTTCTGGGTTTGGTGCAGAAAAATCTTCAACAACACTTCCTACAGCTGTAGCAGCTTCAGCTTTTAAAGCATCACCAACCGTTTTTCCAGCTCTTGTGTTTTTTAATCCTTCAGTAAAATTATCGTAAATCGACTTTTTTTGTTCAAAATCAATATTCGGATTTGCTAAATGACGTTCTAAAATTAAAGCAGATACCACAGCATCATTGTTTAATTTCATAAAATCAAGATCATGAGCTAAACTTTCGTCAACCATAGTCTTGTAACGGTTTTGAATATCTACAGCTAATAATGAATCTCTAGATTGTTGAGCCGATCTAAATTCTGCGCTTAATTCTTGGTTCTTCTTTTGCAATTCTTTCATATATTCTTGATAAGAATTAAATGCATCGTTTTCCTTACTTCCTTGAACACGTGTATTAAAAAGACTATCTGTATCTATAGAAACGGTCATTTTTTCATTTTCTAAAATCACAGGTACATTCCCACGAACTTCATCAATACTAATAAAATAAATATCTGGAGTAGTTACCGCCCCTTCTAAAAGTGCTTTACCATTGGTAACAGTTGCAGAATCAATTACCACTTGTTTTTGGCCATCGGCTTTAAATAATTTTATCGATTTACCATTTACAGCATCGTTAAATGATGCGTCTATTGAAAATCCATCTTTTTCTTTAGCACAAGAAAATGCTAAACCTACTAAACAAAGTAGTGCAATCTTTTTAAACATATTACGTTGATTTTATTATTTGGCACAAATATAACAGAATAAATACTGAATTTTAGTTAAGATTTTGATAAGTCTATAGTTAAAAGAGTTTCTGGATTATGCTTACTTTTGCCACATGAATTATAACGACACCATTATTGCCTTGGCAACGCCTTCTGGGGCTGGAGCTATTGCCATCATCAGACTTTCGGGAAAACAAGCTATTGCTTTAGCTAGCGATAGTTTTAAATCGGTTAGCGGTAAAATTTTAGAGCAGCAGCCTACGCATACTATTCATTTAGGCCATATAGTTGATGATTCTCGTGTAATTGACGAGGTGTTGGTGTCTATTTTTAAAGATCCGAAATCGTATACAGGCGAAGATGTAATCGAGATATCGTGTCATGGTTCGCAATACATTCAACAAGAAATTATTCAATTATTTCTTCGGAAAGGTTGCCGCATGGCAGATGCAGGTGAATTTACTTTACGTGCTTTTTTAAACGGAAAATTAGATTTAAGTCAGGCTGAAGCTGTAGCCGATTTAATTGCAAGTGATAATGCAGCGAGTCATCAAATTGCGATGCAACAAATGCGTGGCGGATTCTCTTCAGAAATTGCTAAACTACGCGAAGAACTCTTAAATTTCGCGTCTTTAATCGAGTTAGAATTAGACTTTGCAGAAGAAGATGTTGCCTTTGCAGATCGCACACAATTTAGAGCTCTCATAAAACGAATTACGTTTGTTTTAAAACGATTAATCGATTCGTTTGCTGTTGGTAACGTGATTAAAAACGGAATTCCGGTAGCCATAGTTGGTGAACCAAATGTGGGAAAATCTACCTTATTAAACGCCCTTTTAAACGAAGAACGCGCCATAGTTAGTGATATTGCAGGAACCACCAGAGATACCATTGAAGACGAATTGAGTATTGGAGGTATAGGCTTTCGCTTTATAGATACAGCTGGAATACGAGAAACTAGCGATGTGGTAGAAGGTCTTGGTATTAAAAAAACGTTTGAGAAAATAGAACAATCGCAGGTGGTTGTATTTCTTTTTGACGGTACTACTTTAGAAACAGAAACGGCTATTGCCGGTTGTAAGATAGAAATTGAAAAAGTAAAAAATAAATACCCTTTAAAACCCATGGTTATTATCGTGAATAAAGTCGATCAGCTTTCAAATGAGGCCATCGCTTTATTACAATCGACCATTCCCGAAGTACATTTACTATCTGCTAAAACTGGTTTAGGTGTCGAAGAACTAAAAACTAAATTATTAGACTTTGTAAATACTGGTGCTTTACGAAATAATGAAACCATTGTAACTAACACCCGCCACTACGACGCCTTATTAAAAGCGTTTGAAGAAATCCAGAAAGTACAACATGGTTTAGACACCGATTTATCGAGCGATTTAATGGCGATAGATATTCGCGAGGCCTTGTATCATTTTGGAGTTATTACGGGTCAAGTGACAAATGATGAGCTTTTAGGAAATATTTTTGCTAACTTTTGTATCGGGAAGTAATTACACTTCCTTTGATTGGTTAAACCCTTCTTTTATTGGTGTTTACGAAGATTTAACTATTTTTCTTTGTTGCTAATTTGCCCTTTTTTACGTATCTTTCGTTTCTAATTTGTTGTTATAGAAACAAATTTTGTTGCTAACAACAAGTTTGCTGTTACAGAAACAACTGCAAATTTTTTTGAGATATGAAGGTTACACTAAGAAAACGCAATCAAGGTGGTAAGACCAGTTTATACTTGGACTACTACCATAAAGGCAAACGTAAAACAGAGTATTTAAAACTCTATTTAGACCCTAATGCCAAAACCAAGGATGAAAAGGAAGTCAATAAAAAAACGCTTCAATTAGCTGGGACAATTCGGGCACAGCGACAAATCGAAATCCAAAACGGTGTTTATGGCTTCCGTGATAATGAGAAATTAAAAGCCAGTTTTACCAACTACGTTCAGCTTCTTACCGATAAGCGAAAAGACAGTTCAGGTAATTACGGTAATTGGGATAGTATGCTAAAGCATTTACAATCCTATATTCCTATGGACATCACTTTTGCGGAAGTTGACAGAAAGTTTGTCCAGGGCTTTAAAGAATATCTTGATAAAGATGCCAAAACAAAGAGTAACCAGAACTTATCTCAAAATTCAAAGTATTCCTATTTCAACAAATTAAGAGCTGCATTAAAACAAGCTGTTAAAGATGGTATCATTCCAACCAATCCTTCTGAAGGTGTAGATGCCTTCAAACAAGGAGAACCTCAGCGAGAGTTTTTAACTCTTGAAGAATTACAAGCTGCGGTACAAGCGGAATGTGAAATTCCACTAATGAAAACAGCATTCATATTTTCTTGTCTTACCGGATTGCGTTGGTCAGATGTAAATAAGTTACTTTGGTCAGAAGTTCAACATTCAAATGAAATGGGCTACTACATCCGTTTCAGACAAAAGAAAACTAAAGGAGCGGAAACCCTTCCTATTTCAGAACAAGCCTTCGGCTTGCTCGGTGAACGTCAGGATAAGGACGAAAGAGTATTTAAAGGATTGCGTTATTCAGCTTGGCACAACTTAAAGTTGCAGCAATGGATGATGAGAGCAGGAATTTCTAAAACCATAACCTTCCATTGTGCGAGACACACCTACGCTACATTACAGCTTTCCGCAGGAACAGACATCTATACGGTTTCAAAATTACTTGGTCATAGAGAATTGAAAACCACTCAGATTTATGCTAAGGTAATCGACCAACAAAAGAAAGAAGCCGCTAACAGAATTAAACTGGATTTATGAGTAAGCAAAATAACACCTTAGATAAAATCCTTGATTATGAGTTAAGACCTTGGCTTGCTCAAAATAGTATGGATGATGTATTTGCTTCAAAATTTAGAGGTTTAAAAGAATACACACCTCAACAACCTTTACAGTTTGAAATCGAATTTTACAGACCATTTGACAATAAAACAAAATACTATTCAAGGCTTATTCTAAATACGGTTAAATCTGATTTTGATACTTTGTATCAAACCATTGATGAAGATAGAAACGAGAACCTAATCCGTTACTATCTTAATGACACACTCAATAAGCGATTAAAAACACGGTTGAAAGACCTTGGTAATCTTCTAAAGGAAAAGGATTTTGCACTTGCATACGCTAATCCTAAAAACACTTCTCACCAATTAGACTTGGCACATAAAGCCAACACCTATATAATGCAGCTACTCAAACTTGCTTATATGCAATTGTACTTGGAGGTTCAGGAGGCTTTCAAAGATTGGGTAGATGATGAATTTATTGTGGAGGACTTTTATACTCAACTATTAAACGAGCCAATTCCCGAAAAACTACCTATCAGAAAACTACAAGTTATTGAGGTTGCTCCAGAACCAGTCAATAAACCTAAGTCAAAGAAAACATCAAAACCCATTCAGTTCCATTCATTCTTTTATAATGAGTATAATACCAATCCTGATAAGCTTGTAGATTTATGGGATAGTTTAAAGCTTAACAATTTTATTAGTGCTGATACTCCATTGGCAACTTTTAAAAAAGTATTCTCAGGAACTGAAATCAATACACCTGTTACTTGGACTGGAAATATTAGCGAGCTTTTTTACTTCGTAAAACGCATTCACAAAGATTTAAAATTGGTATCTGACTTAAAACAAAAGCAATGGCAAGTTACCTGTATTTGCTTTGTAGATGAAAACGGAGAATCGTTTGACCGTTCAAAATTCAGGTCATTAAAACGCCCAAATCTTACAGGTGATAAAATAGATAATGCCGTAAACCTTTTAAAATAGGTTACTCTGCACTTTACACTTCCTATTCTTTTTCAGTTTTTATTTAGCCCTTATTCTAATCCGATAAGGGTTTTTGCTTTTGTTTTCCCACTCTGCACTCTGCACTCTACACTGCACCTTGTTTCTGCACCCCATAACAGCCTTAAAGTCAATCTACTTTAGCACTGTATTCGGACTTCGAATATGACTTTAGGCCTGAAGTCTTTTACAAATTTTCAAACCCATAATAAGATGGAAGAGATTTTAAAAAGACTTGAAATTATCGAGAAACACGTATTAGACCAAAATCTAATACTAAAGAATGTACTCAACTTCAATGAAGCTTGTCAGTACTTGGAATTATCGCAATCTCACTTGTATAAACTCACAAGTGCGGGAAGCATTCCACATTACAAACCCAACGGTAAGAAACTCTATTTCAACCGTGAGGAATTAGACCAATGGTTATTGCGTAACCGCAATGCCACTACTGATGAAGTCGAACAGCGAGCAGCTGATTATCTAATCAAAAAAGGGAGGGTAAAGCTATGACTGAAATAATCGATTTATTGGTGGCACTCTCTCAGGAAGTTAGAGACCTAAGAACACGTATTGAATTGCTTAATGCAACAAAGGTTGAATACCTAAAAAATGCGTGGGTAGACAATCAGGATGTAATGCAGATGCTACACATTAGTCCACGCACTTTGCAAACATTCCGAACCAACGGCACAATTCCTTACAGTAAAATAAGCGGAAAGTTTTACTACAAGGTAGCTGATATTGAGGAGCTTTTACAGGCTAACTATTACAATCCAAACTTCAAGTGTGATGGATGTAAATAGGGAAGCCATATTAAGCAAAACACATTACGGCCTAAATATTTATGCCTATGTGTTAAGACAGTACTATCCGGGCGAAACAGTTCTTTCCCTTTCGGGAAGGGACTGTAACCCCACTAAAAACCCATTTAATGCAGGCAAGCCTACATTATGGGTTAAGGTAGTAGATAATTGTGCGGTGCATACCGATAGCGAAGAAGCTATTGCAGACGGCAATGTATTTGATTTTGCAGCACTTCATTTTAAGCTTTCTGGTCAGGAATTACTGGATAAGCTAAATGAAGAATTGCATTTGCGTATTGGTCAGAAAAACGGTTTTTACAATCAGGAGGAAGTAATATTTACAGAACCTGAACCCGAAATTATAAAACCAAAACCACCAGTATTCAGCTATTACAAAAAGCCTGTCACCAATGTAACACCTACAAAAGAGATAAGCTTGATAGAGGTTTACAACCTCATCCAAGGCAATGAATTTGCTACGTGTACAAGTACACTACGCAATATTCAAGATGTAAAGAAAGCCCGAAAATATAAGGCGTTTAATTTCGATTATGTCACCTTCTCAGGTGCATTTTCAAAACGAAATGATAAACACCTCAAAAAGCATTCAGGACTTCTAACGATTGACTTTGACCATATCAGTAATATTTCCACACTAAGAGAAGAACTACTCAAAGATGAATACTTTGAAACAGAACTTCTTTTTACATCGCCTTCGGGTGATGGTTTAAAATGGGTTATTCCTATTGAATTAACCAAAGTCAAACATCAAGATTATTTCAAGGCGGTTGCCAATTACATCCAGCACACATACAGCTTGGAAGTAGATGGTTCAGGTAAAGACATTTCAAGAGCCTGTTTTTTACCTCACGACCCCAATGTATTTATCAATCCAAAATATTTATAGATGATGGAAAAGAAAACATTTAATCCGTTGGAATGGATGGATAATTCAAACCAACAACAGCAACATACAGAACAGAACTACCAAACAGTTACAGACGATAATTCAGAAGTTGAAAAAGTCATTCAGAATATAGAAGCTAATCATATTGATATTGCTCCAAATTACAACGATTGGATAAATATCGGTTTCGCTTTTGCTGATGAATTTGGAGAGTCTGGAAGAAGCCTATTCCATAGAGTAAGCCAATATTATTCAGGTTACAACACTAAAGAATGTGATAAGCAATTTGATAATTGCCTAAAGTCAAAAGGTCAAGGTGTTTCATTGAAAACCTTTTTCTTTCTTGCCAAACAAGCAGGCGTTTCTATTTTAACACAATCCAATGAACAGTATAACGCTAAAAGTAGTAATCACAAATCAACAAAGGCTACACCAGTACAAGAATACCAGGAAGAAGAACCGATTAAGGAAATAATGCCAACATTCCCTAAATCCTTATATCCTGAGCTTCCCGAATACTTACAACAAGTGGTTGATGTAGCTACATCAGATGAAGAAAGAGATATTTTGCTCTTAGGGTCATTAGCGGCTATTAGTGCGTGTTTCCCAAAACTCTACGGTATTTATGACGGTAAGAAAGTATTCTGTAATCTATTTCTATTTATTACGGCACAAGCATCCGCAGGAAAAGGACGTTTGGTGCATTGTCGTCAATTAGTAAATCCTATTCACAAGGAATTACGAGAAGAAGCCAAATTGCATAAGCAACATTTTGAGTTGGAAATGGCGGAGTACAACGCCAATAAAGGCAAAGTTGAAGGGGTTGAAAAACCAGCCAAACCACCTGAAAAAATGCTCTTTATTCCTGCAAACAATAGTTCAACAGGTGCATACCAATTATTGGGTGATAGTGATGGTAAAGGGCTAATTTTTGAAACCGAAGGAGATACTTTGGCACACGCCTTTAAAAGTGATTACGGAAATTATAGTGATGGTTTCAGAAAAGCATTCCACCACGAAACCATTTCCTATTACCGTAGAACCGACCGTGAGTTTGTAGATATTGAAAGTCCTTGTCTATCGACCGTCCTTTCAGGTACGCCAAAACAAGTTTCGGCTTTAATACCAAGTGCAGAAAACGGCTTATTCAGCCGCTTTATTTTCTACTTTATGAATGTAAAGCCTGTTTGGAAAAACGTATTTGCAAGCACTACTGATAACGGATTGGATGATTACTTTGAGAATTTAGGCAACCAGTTCTACGAACTGTATAAGTTGCTCAAAACTAATGGCGATTTTCAGTTTTACTTAACCGCAGACCAACAAGAGCAATTCAATCAGTTTTTTAGCGAGATACAAGTAAAATACCTCAATCTTCAAGGGATGGACTATATGGCTACCATTAGAAGATTAGGGCTAATTGCATTCCGTTTCTGTATGCTCTTTTCAGCGTTAAGGATATTGGAAACAGGAGACACCTCTAATAAACTCATTTGTGAGGAAAGGGATTTTCAAACCGCATTGGCTATGATTAAAGTATTGGTAAAACATTCCAGTAAAGTATTTGGTGAGCTTCCACAAGAAGAAGCCAAACCTACCCGAATGAACCGTAAAGAGAAATTCCTATACGCTTTACCACGAAACTTTAACCGTCAGAAGTATTTAGAAGTGGCTAAAAAACTAAACATTCCTGCAAAAACAGCCGAAGGCTATATCACTGGTTTTATAAAGTCCAACCTCATTCACCGTGAGCAACAGGACACCTATACAAACCTCTCTATTGAGGAAATTAAGGATGTTGAGGAAATTAAGGATTAATTATCCTTAGTTTCCCCGGTTTCCTCAACTTCCTGAAATGCTATTTTCATATTAAATTTATTTCATTATATTTGTTTGACAAACTTGTCCAAAATATTATGTCAGACAATTGGAGTAAAAAATTAGGAGCAATTATTAAGGAGTACAGGGAGGCTAATAATTTACCACTTAGAAAGATTGCGGCTAACTTAGATTTAGACCAGTCCACCCTTAGTAAGATTGAGAAAGGAGACCGTAAAGGCAATATCGAAATGATACCTACCGTAGCTAATCTGTTTAATTTGGATTACGAAGGCTTACAGGTCGATATTTTGAGTGATAAATTAATCGAAGAGAATCAGGAATACCCGCTCTTCAAAGAGGCTTTGGAAGAAGCACTTAACAAGTTAAACCGTAAATAATTAAATGATAACAAAACAGCAATTAGGTAATTTTTTATGGGGAATGGCAGACATTCTCTATGGTAAAGTAGAAGATTACAAATCATATATTCTAACCTTATTATTCTACAAACGTCTTTCCGATAACTATCCGTGGGAAGAAAAACAAAAGGTTCAGGAGCTCGAATCGGAATATGGTACAGAGCTTAATGCAAAACAAAAAGAAAAGGCATTAAAAAATGCCCATTTATTTTATATCCCTGAAGGTCACTTTTGGAAAGATGTAGCAGATGCTCCTTTAGATGATAAAAACGAAAAACTGGATAATGCGGTTAAAGCCATTGCAGATGCCAACCCTAAACTAAAAGGAATTATCAATACCGTAAATTGGAATGCAGCAGCTCCCGATGGTTCTGGTGGAAAAAGATTAGATCCTAAAATTTTACAGGAATTAATCAACCATTTAGACCCTATGGATCTTTCTAATGCCAATGTGCCTTTAGATATTTTAGGTCATGCCTACGAATATCTTATCAAGCGTTTTGCCGATGAAAACAAAGGCGGTACAGTAGCGGGGCAATTTTATACCCCACCAGAAGTGGTAGAATTAATGGTGCGTTACATTTCTCCTAATAATGGGATGCGTGTATATGACCCAACCTGCGGTTCGGGAGGTTTCTTAATCAAAGCTGCCGATTACGTTAGGGAAAGTCAAGGCGAATTAAAAGGCTTACGCCTGTATGGTCAGGAAACCATTTGGAACACCTGGGCAATTGCTACCATGAACTTACTTTTACACGGTTTAGAGGGCGAAATCCGTCAGGGTGATACCATCCAAAACCCTAAGTTTAAAAAGAATGACAGCGAAATTGAAACCTTCGATGTTGTTTTGGCTAATTTCCCATTCTCTGTAGAAAACTGGGCAGGTAATGGTACGCCTAAAAAAGATAAAAAGGAAAGGCTGTTTTAAATAAAGATGGGTCTCCTAAATACGATTACCCGTCTAAAGACACCTATGCAGACCCTTACAATCGTTTATTGTTTGGTACACCAAACTTTACCAATGGCGATTTCGCTTTCCTACAACACATCATTGCTTCTTTAGAGCCTGATGGTATGGCAGGCGTGGTTTGTCCTAATGGTGTATTATTTAAAGGACAACCTGAAAAAACTGAAGAAGAAGATGGTCAAAACCGTAAGGCAGATGACGACTACCTAATCCGTAGAGGTTTTATTGAAGGTATAGGAGAGGAAAACAAAAACATCATCGATGCTATTGTAGCCTTACCTGAAAATGTATTCTATGGCAATACTATTCCAGGGGCGATTATCTTTTTTAACAAAAACAAGCCTGTAGAGCGTAAAGACAAAATCCTTATGGTTTGGGGTGCTAAAGAAGGTTGGTACAAATCAGAGCCCGACCAGAACGTGCTACGTCCGCAAGACGTCATGCGTCTTTTGGTACAGTTACTTAGTTATGGTGATATAGAACGTGCCAAGGCTATTATCCCTTCTCAAGAGCAGCGTTTATTCGCTTTGGTAGATGATAATCTTGATTTCAAACTTTTAGAAATCAACGAAAAGTACATCGATGAGGAAACCGAATTGTCAGGTCTGGAATCTGAACTTTTACAAACCAAAAGCTATCTGGAAGCTAACAATGCCAACGTAGAACTTACCTTAAAAGACGGTACGATACTAAATGCCAACATTCACAAAGGGAAGTTGGAGCTAAGTTTAAAAGACCAACGCAAAACAAGTATTCCGGTAAACGAAAAAGGCGAAATAGAAATTCTGTTTGGTGCAGAGCAAATTATTAAAACCAAACTTAAAGCGGGGAACAAAGCTGCTTTTACTAAAGCCAATATTACCAAGATAGAAAACCGTATAGAAAAGCTTCAAGGTATCATTGACCAAAAAGACAATGACATTGCCGAAGCTAAAGCAGATGCAGAACGCGAAAAAGTAGCCATACAGGTGGTGAGCCAGGAAATGTTAGGGGTATTTGCCGACCCTGTACTGCGCAGAAAATACTTTGCTTTGGTAGATATGGAAGAGTTAATTGAAAACGAGTTCAACCTAAACCTACCGCGATATATCGATACCGTAGAGCCTGAACCTGAAATTCCTATTGCCGAAGCCAAAAAAGAGCTTAATACGGCTTTAGATGCCGAAAAGCAAGCAGAAGCTGAATTAAACCAATTACTTGAAATCTTGAATTAATACCAATGGAAATAAAAATAACCAAATACGGAGATTTTCCATTGGACTGGAATGAATTTCGTTTGAAGGATATTGGAAATATTATAACAGGAAAAACTCCTCCAACGGATAATGAAAAGAATTTTGGAAGTGATTATATGTTTGTAACTCCAGAAGATTTAGATCAAGGAAAGTACATTCTAAAAACTTCAAGAGGTTTATCAAAGCAAGGTTCTGCTCACTCAAATACTATTAAAGAAAATTCAATATGTGTAGCGTGTATTGGATATATTGGCAAAATTGGAATTGTAAAAGAAAAGTCTTTTACTAATCAGCAAATTAATAGCATTGAAGTATTTGATGATTTTGATTTAGATTATGTTTATTATTTAGTGGAGTATAGCGCAAAAAGAATTGAATCTATTGCAGGAATTACGGCTGTACCTCAAATAAATAAGTCAACATTTGGTAAGTTTAAATTTTGTTTGCCCTCGCCAACAGAACAAACCCAAATTGCTAATGCGCTTTCCACAGTAGACAAAACCATACAAGCCACCAAAAACAGCATTGCCAAATTAGAGAAGTTAAAAACCTCACTAATGCAAAACCTGCTTACCGGTAAAATGAAACCCGATGGTTCTTGGCGTACAGAAGATGAGTTTTACCTCGATGAAAAGTTTGGGAAAGTGCCTAAGGGATGGATAGTATCAAATATAGGTTCATTTGGTCAAGTAAAAACTGGTAAAACACCTCCCACGGTAGATGAAAAAAATTTTTCAATTAGTAAAGATATTCCATTTGTTACTCCTGGGGATGTTGATAATTCTGTTTACATATTAGATACTGAAAGGTATGTTACTAAGCAAGGTCTTAAATTTTCCAATTCAATTCCCAAAGATTCAGTTTGCTTCATTTCAATTGGTTCAACCATTGGAAAAATAGCTATTACAACAGAATTGTGTTGTAGTAATCAACAAATCAATTCAATAATACCAGACAAAGACAATTATTTTTTATTCGTTTATTATCAAACTATGTTTAATAGTCCTAGAATTAAATCAATTGCAGGAGTAACAGCTACGCCTCAAATTAATAAGTCTGATTTATCAAAATTTAAACTAATCAAGCCAAATAGTTTTAATGAACAAAAATTAATCGGGGAAAATTTAATTACAATAGATGATTGTATTGTTAAAAAACAAGTATCAATTAAACATTTTGAATCTTTGAAAAAGTCACTTATGCAAAACCTACTGACTGGTAAAGTAAGAATCCATCCTCAAGAAAAAATTAAAGGATTAGATTAATTCAGTATGGCTAATAAGAATTAAAACAATTTAGGACATGAGCAGAACCTGCAACTTACGAAAGAACAAATCAATAATGAGCATAACCAAAAGTTTTGGGTATTCTGGTTTTATGCATTTTTTTATGGCATTTAAAAACGTATTAAATGTTCATTTTCAGGAAGTTATAAATGTTGTTTATATCTTAAAATTGTTAATAAGTAACGGTAATTTGTTAAAAAACTTTGTATTGTGGTTTAAATGTTTGTACATTTGCAGTAACAGTACCCATTCTGCTTCCCGTAAGAACAGCAAGTGGGTCTTCTTTTTTTTAGGGCAATCCCTAACATACAGTACACCTCCTTCGCTTGGCTACCAGGCACGTTCGGGAGGTTTTTTCTTTTTTACTAAGCCGTATGCATTAATCCCTAACACTGCGTATTAATGGCAAAACCGGCTAAAACCATACAAGAGCAAATACAACTCCTCCAAGACAGAGGAATGCTGTTTCATAACGTGGCAGATGCCCCTCACTTTTTAGGTAATATAAGCTATTACCGCCTTAAAGGCTATTGGTGGGAAATGCAGTCCGATAAGGTCAATCATAAGTTCCATCCCAACAATTATTTCGAAGATATTATAGACCTCTATAATTTCGATAGGCACTTCCGTCTTATTGTGTTCAATGCCATAGAGCGTATAGAAATAGCCTTACGTACAAAGCTAATCTACCATATGTCTTTAGCCTATGGTCCGCATTGGCATAATGAAACCCAATATTTTGAGAAGTATAAAAATCATTTAGGGTTTAAGAGTAAATTAACCAGAGACCTTGCTAATAGCAGTGAAGAGTTCATTATTAAGCATTACGACAATCACGTTACAGAAAATCCAGAATCTTGGAAGGCTTTAGAAATTCTAACTTTAGGTTCACTTTCTAAACTATATCAGAACTTAAATCACCAACTACCCGAAAAGGCTAAAATCGCTACAGAATTTGGTCTAAATAATCAAAAGTATTTAGCCAGTTGGTTGTTAAGTACTACGTATATAAGAAACATAATTGCGCATCACGGTCGATTATGGAATCGGGTAATCATCAATAAATACGATTGGCCTAAAAGTACTAAAGATCCGCTTTTAAGCTATACACCTAACCAATACCAAAGAAGAAAAATATTTCCACTGGTATCAGCTATTCTATATATGAATAACAGAATTAGTCCAGGGCATCATATAAAAGATGAGCTGTTAGACTTGTTTCAACAATTCCCTAACACACCTTTGTATAAAATGGGCTTCCCTAAAAATTGGCAAAACGAACCACTATGGAAATAATAAGAACAATTAATAAACGAATACTATAAAGAATATGGCAGGCTTTTCAGAAATACCAGCAGTTGAGGTCCCAATGTCTAAATGGATAAGCGATTTAGGTTGGACATATAGAGACAACGATTTTTTAAAACGTTACAAACGTCCTTTGGCAAACCCCATTATCGATGAGATTTTAATTGATAAGATTGCCCAGATCAACAGCATTTCTAAAGCAGATGCTGCAAGAGTATTGCCTATTCTTACGCAACATTTCAACAATCCCAATGCCTTAGAAGCTAACGAGCTGTTTTTAGAACGTCTGGTAAAAGGGGTAAATGTTAGAATTGGAGAAGAAGATAAAACCATTCGTATTATCGATTTTAAAAAGCCCTGGAACAACGATTTTATAGTAACACGCCAATATTGGGTACAAGGGTTTGAGCTGGTTAAACCCGATATCGCTTTATTGATAAATGGTATTCCTATCATTTGCGTAGAAGCCAAACAAAGAGCCAAATCCAATTCTAATTATTTTAAAGGTATTCAAGATTTAAGCCTGTACGAAAGTAAAGTGCCTAAACTCTTTATTTCAAACTTTTTTGGTATTGCTGCCAATGGGAAGTTCTCTAAATATGGAGTATTGGGAGCTTCGGCATCCTACTTTTTTGAATGGAAAGATTTAAGTGTAGAATCACCTGAAAATAACCCGGCCATAAAAAATAAGGTCATTACAACGGTACAGAATGCCGATACGGGTTTGTTGGATATGGACATTCCTGCTTACGAGCAAATGAGACGTTCGGTATGCAGCTTATTACAACCTGAACGTATTTTGGATATGCTTCAAAACTTTATGGTATTTGAGCGTTCTCCAGAATCAGGCTTAGTTAAAAAAATAGCACGTTACCAACAGTACAGAGCAGCAAATAAAATTGTACGTAGAGCTGAAAAAGGAGATTTTAAACAAGGTGTGATTTGGCATACACAAGGTTCTGGTAAATCATTAACCATTCTCTTTACATCCTATAAATTACGCCACCATAAAAACTTAGGAGATCCGGTTGTTTACATCATTGTAGATAGAAAAGACCTTAGGGAGCAAATTGGTGACACTTTCGAAGAATCCGACTTTCCAAATACCTTTAAGCCCATAAATGCAGGGCAATTAAAACATAAAATAAAGTCTCAGACCAGTGAAGTAATTATCACTAACATCCAAAAGTTCCGCGAACTGGATGGCGTTACTGACCCACGTGAAAATGTATTTGTCCTAATTGACGAAGCACACCGTACACAATATGGTGATTTTCATTCCGAGCTTAAGGCAGCGCTTCCTAATGCAGGTCGCTACGCGTTTACAGGAACACCAATTCCAAAAACGATAAAGGAATTTGGTAAAATAAGTACTACCGAAGTAGAAAAATATTTAGACCGATATAGCATTCAAGATGCTATTGATGATGGAGCGACAAGAGAAATCATTTACACCTATGGTCCTACAGAATTACAAGTAGATAAAGACACTCTGAAAAAAGGTTGGGATGAACTCACAGAAAGCTTAGAAGATGATGAGAAGCAAGAGGTACAACGCAGAGTAAGACCTTGGAAAACAATTATAAAGAAACCCGAACGTATAGCTGAAATAGCCAAAGATATTACCAAAGATTTCAGAGAAAAGGTTGAGCCTAATGGGTTTAAAGCTCAGTTGGTTGGTATAGATAAAGAGGCTTGTGTTTTGTACTACAACGAACTGCTAAAGAATGGTTTCGACCCTTCTGAAGTTCAAGTTGTGTTTTCAAAAACTGCGAAGGAAAGTGAAGAGCGGTATAAACTTTTTAAAGACCACTATTTAAATGAAGGTGAATTAAAAAAGGTAATTAAGAAATTTAAAAAGCGTATAACTCCTGAAGAATTGCGCAATGGAAATAATCTTAAAATTTTAATTGTTTGCAATATGCTTCTTACGGGCTTCGATGCTCCTATTGAGCAGACAATGTATTTAGATAGTCCTTTAAAGGAACACACCTTATTACAGGCCATCGCACGTACTAATAGACCCTATGACGATAAAGTTTCTGGAGTAAGTAAAAATAATGGACGCATTGTAGATTATATTGGTATAGACCTCAATAAAGCTTTGAGTTACGACCCTACAGATGTTGGAACTTTTAAAGATGAAGAAGCTCTATTCAAAGATTTTCCTAAAGCTATTGATAAAGCAATGGGACACTTCGATGATATAACGCTTCAGGATACCTATGAGTGTTCCATAGCAATTGTTAGAAGGTTATCTGAAATAGACCATACCGAGTTTGAAAAAGAATTTAGAGCAGTTTATCAATTATATGAAGCCATTTCACCAAGTGCGTTATTAGTGCCTTATCGAGATCAATACAGGTGGTTGATTGCTATATATCAAGTTTACTTATCAGAATACAAACGTTTAGATTTTGATGCAGAGTTTTATGCAGCTAAAACAAGACAGTTAGTAAATGAAGCCACTGAAATTTTAGGCTTTAAAGGTCACTTGCCAGAAGTTAAGATTGACAGCAGCTACATTGATGTACTGAATGGCTCTAAACTTAATCCAGATGATAAGGCTGAGAAAATTATACGTGATATCGAAACGGTAATCCGTCAAAGTGAAGTAGCAAACCCTATTTATGTAGACTTCCTTAAACGTTTAGAAGAGATCATTAAACAAAAACAAAACAAGTCTAAAAAGATAGAGGATACTCTTAAAGATTTAGAAAAACTCTTTACTGAAGTAGAAGAAACCGAAAGCTTACCTGAAAAGATGGGCTTTACAGATATGGGTGAGTTCTATTTCTATCAGGAAATGAAAAACAAGTTTGGTGAAAGTCTCGAAGAAGAAACTGCAAAAGCATTAGCGATGAAACTTGGTAATATAATTAGAGAAAAACGCTATGTAGGTTGGGCTGATAGCGAGAGAGAAAAGAAGTCGATCAAGAATCATATTGAATTTTGGCTTTGTTCAGATGAATTTGAATCATTAGAACTATGTGATGACGATGCCTTGGTAGAGCAATTTTTAGAACATATGGTAAACCAGTATAAATTATAATGACCATTCCACAGGGATACATAATTGAAAGAAAACCAGTTCGTCACGCCAGAATTAATGTGAACGAAAAGCAGGAGGTAAAATTAATTATTCCTAATAGTTTTTCTGATGATGAAATTGAAAGGCTAATCGAACAAAAAGCAAATTGGATTAAAGAGAAACTGGCAGTATTTCAGGAAGAAGAAATGTTGTCTATCCACATTCCACCTGCTAATATTTTGTATTTGGGAGAGCCACACCCAAAACCTAAAAACAATTTAGAAAAGTGGTATCGTAAAGAGGCCAAAAATTACCTATCAAAAAGGATAGATTTCTTGGCTAAAAAACACAATTTTAAATTTAACAAACTATTTATTCGAGACTCTTTTAATAAGTGGGGTAATTGTTCAAAAGATAAGAACATTTCATTGAATTGGCGTTTAATTAAAGCTCCGGTTGAGGTAATCGACTACGTTATCTTACACGAGCTTTGTCATACGGTTATTTTGAAACACTCCCACGCATTTTGGCTTAAGCTCTCTACTATAAGTCCAACTTATGATGAACAGGCCAATTGGTTGAAGAAATATGGTAAATCTTTGTTTTAATAAAAATTTCAAGATCATTAATAGATGTAATATGAACCGATAAAACCAACTAAACCAATGCAAAATCACTGTTTCAACATCCTAACCTTTAACCATCCGCAGGAAGAACTAACACTCTACTTTACTAACGTAGAAGATGAATCTCTTACAAGAGTAAATTATAGGATTGTACCTGATGAGGTTATTGAGGAGTTTGGGGAACAGGAGCATTATTACACATCATTCACAAAAGAAGTAGAAGGTTTTTATCTAGTAACCAAAGCGGTAAATCCACGCTATGAGATTAAAGAAGATGAAAACGGAGGAGAACGTTCATACTTTATACATAATTCGGCTTTATCGGTTTCCATATTAAAACGATATTACAATTACTTAATACACGAATATTTCAAAGCTCAGGGCTTTTTGGTCAAACCTAATTTTATCAGCGATACAGAAATTTGGCTACCAAGTAAAAAATCAGATAGAACAGGTCAATTTAATTTATTCGACCGCTATTCACTAAAAGTACAATTCAAGACAGTAACCAAACAACTGGAGTTACTCGTAACCTATGAAGGTATTTCCAAAGTCTATAAACAATCAGTAGAAGTATTACAAGAGTCCGTTTCACCAACAGCGTTTAATTGGGTAATCTTTGATAATGGTCTGTATCGGTTTGATGAATTGCCAAATACAGGTAAAAGAGCTTACGACCAAGTGTTTCCTGTATGGAACTTCAATACGCGTGATGCTTTAGGAGAAACTACAGAAGCACCCGATAAATCCAACAAATACAAAAAGTTCAAAGATGCTATCGACTTATTTTATAATACCTATCTAAATACCGAAGATTTTAAAAAACTTATCCCTATCAATTCCAATGGTTTTATACCAGTAGAGGAAATCAAAATGGGGAGAGTTAAAAGCAATAGCAATCAATTATTGTTTGGAGAAGGTAATACCGACATTGTTCCAATGAACGGTATGAAAAATCACGGCCCTTTTGATTTTAGCGATACTTCCAATATTCATTTCTTTTTCATTTTTCATAAAGATGATTATCAAGTGGCTAAGAAAATGGACGGCTTCTTTAAAGGTACGGAAAGAGGATTTGGTGGCTTATCAAAATTCATTCATACGCCTTATCATACTGAAAAAGGCTTTAGTATAATGTTTGAGGATAAAGAAAATCCTTGGTCTGAAATCTACCATAAGGTAACAGAAAAGTACTTTGAACCCGATATTCAATACATAGCCATTTACATCAGTCCGTTTTCTAAAAACTCACCTGATAAGTCCAGGAGAAAGATTTATTACAGACTTAAAGAGTTGCTACTTAAAAAAGGAATTTCCTCTCAGGTGATAGATGCTGAAAAAGTAATGACCAACGACAAATATTACTTTAGCTTACCCAACATTGCTATAGCCATATTAGCCAAATTAAACGGTATTCCTTGGCGTTTGGATAACACGATAAAGAAAGAATTGGTTATTGGTGTAGGGGCGTTTAAAAACCCTGATTTCGATATTAAATACATAGGAAGTGCATTCAGTTTTTCTAACAACGGAAGATTTAACCGTTTTGAATGTTTCCAACAAGACCAAACAAAAGAATTGGCGGGTTCTATCATAAGAGCCGTTAAAGAATATGCAGCACTAAATCCTGAAATAAAACGCTTGGTAATTCATTTCTACAAGACAATGGGTAGAGCAGAATTAGAACCAATTGAAAATGGTTTGAAACGTTTAGGATTAAGCATTCCGGTATTCATTGTATCTATCAACAAAACAGAAACTTCTGATATTGTTGCGTTCGATTTAAACTGGAAGGACTTAATGCCATTAAGCGGAACATACATCAATATCGGTTACAACAAGTTTCTATTGTTCAACAACACAAGGTACAGCAATAACGGTTTCAATTTTCACGATGGCTACCCATTCCCGATAAAACTAAAAATCTACTGCACTCAAAAAGAATTGGTTGATGATTTTAAAACAGTAAGAGAACTCATAGACCAAGTATATCAATTTAGTAGAATGTATTGGAAATCGGTACGCCAACAGAATTTACCAGTTACCATTAAATACCCTGAAATGGTTGCAGAAATGCTTCCACACTTTGACGGTAACGAAATACCCGAATTTGGAAAAGATAACCTTTGGTTTTTGTAAGACGTAGCTATGGATTTAAAAGTATATAAAATTAACGGAACTAATAATCACCTTGATTATGATAAACTGATAAATAGTTTAGAAACTAAATTAGAGCCTACTTGTCATCAAGCAGAACTTATTGTTTTAAACAGATTTCCAGTTGCAGTTACGGCACAAACATCATTAGATTTTATCATTCTTATTAAAATTCCAGATATTCATAATAACTACTATCGCATAAAAGGAGATGATGGTTGGTTATACTTGAAAAATCAAATAATAGCCGTTTCAGTAATTGATGAGTTTGAAAATAGGGAAATAGATTATCAAGGGAATACTATAGAAATTGAAAACCAATTCTTTTCATTTCAAGAGGATGCCTCAAAGATTAAATGGGGTCTTACAAATTACTTAGCTGATAAGTGTGGCTTAGAAAGAAACTATATTACAATACATCCATTAATATGGATAAAGAATAAAAATTCGATTGTTATTGACAATGATGTTTATGTAGGAAAAGAACTAACCTACGACTCAATTGAAGCTGTAATCAGTAAGAACTACTATTATAAATGGCCAGGATATAGAAATTGGCAAAGCAATGATTATCTTTTTGAATACCATATTAAGCAAATATTTGAGCAAGCTTCAAAAGACAGTAAGGAAGGTTTTATTACTAAAAAGAAAATTGACAGAATACAACGTAAGTTTGGAGTCAAACAGGATGAATCCAACAGTATTATTGGTATTAAATTAGTTGAGGTAAAAGGAAAAGCAGGAACAGGAAAAACATCTGAGTTATTAAAATGGATGCTAAAAAATAGCCTCAAAGGCAGAAAAGGAGTATTTCTTACTTACAACCATTTATTAGTTTTTGATATAACAAGTCAAGTCAAAAGTTTTAGTAATCGCCAGAGTGATGATGTAAAAAAGGCATCAACGACAACATATACAATTCACGGTTATTTCTATAATGTTGCTAAAAAATTAGGAGTTCTTTTGCTAATGACAGAAGCTCGTATTAAAGAACTCACCGCAATATTAGATAATAGATGGATTGAAATAGAATCGTTTTTTAATAGAGAAAGAAAACCAACTGACACAAGTTTATCTTGGCTAAAGATGCGTGTTCAAAATAATTGGCAGGTAAACCAAGGCATTAAGAGAGAAGCAATACTCTTTATACAATATATTGAAAAACTTAGGTATTTACCCAATCAACAAGAAACAGCAAGATTGTTTAAACAATTTAGGGATGACAAAATTGACAAATTAGCTAATCTTGAAAGTTCAAATATATTTCTAAAAGATTATGCCGAAGTGTTAAAACGTATACGTCAAGCCACTTCAGATTTAGATGGGTTTTTAAAAGATTTGGATGTTGAAAGCAAGTATGATTTACTTCATATTACATTGGATTTAAATCCTAAAATTCTGGATAAAGATAGAAGTGGTAAAATAGATTTCGAAAAGTTAAAGACACGCTATAAAAAAAGTATTAGTGGTTTTAGAGCAGGAAGAATTGCATATATTGATGAGGCACAAGATTGTCATCCTTATGAACGTGATATATTTTTCAATTTGTTTGGCAGTAATAATTGTGTAATTGCTAATGGTGATAAAGAACAATTAATTAGATATTCAGAACTTTGCGATTGGCATATTTCTCAAGGTAAAAAAATTGATTATCACATCTATCCAAAACCGAGTAAGTCCTATCGTATGAAGCCTGCCATTGCAGCATTAGCAAATCATATTGCAGAATGGTATAATATAGATTTAAACATAGAGCCTTTAGAGACGGAAGACCACGGCCATATTTATATATCAAATACTAATAATGTTGATGAACAAGTTACTGCATTAGACGAACTGCATAAGATTGGGGAAAGACAAGGTTGTACTTCTTATGAATCACTTTTATTATTAAAGCCAGCTGACACAAGTACAAATAGTAATACAGGAAATGAAGAAATCAGCTTAACATCTTCTGTCAGAGTTAATGAGTATAATAATATTGTTAACGACTCTACGAATAAAAGAGTGAATTGGTCATTAGTATCAAAGGCCAAAGAGAAATTACCTGAAATTTATTTTTGGAACTCAACAGGAAATGTAGATAAACGTGAACTACCAGTTCCAGGTTCTTTATCAGTTCGTTCAATTTATTATGCATCTTGTAGAGGAATTGAAGCTTGGTCTGTTATGTGTTTTGGTTTAGATACTTTTTTGAAAATAAAGCCAATGAAGATGAAGCAGATAATTATTTATTAAATGATTTATTCGACCAAATAACACCTGAACAACGTAGAGAAAAATATGCAGCAACTTGGGTATTGATGGCAATAACAAGATGTATGGAGAATTGTTACATACAATTATTAAATCCTCAATGGACTTGCAACAAAAAACTGGACAATTAGTTGAATGACTATGCTGCTAGTTCATGATTATACATATCTAATTCAAATTCTCTAATACTTCTGTTTCCTAAAAAGGAATGTCTTCGTCTATTATTATACCATGTTTCTATCCATTCGAAGATAGATAACTCAGCTTCGGACCTTAGTTTATAGTTGTGTCTATATACCCATTCTACTTTTAATGATTTAAAAAAGGATTCTGCCACAGCGTTATCCCAACAGTTTCCTTTGCGACTCATAGATTGCTTGACTAACCCTTCATAGCTTTTAATAATAGAGGTAAACTTTTGGCTTGCATATTGTACACCTCTATCAGAATGAAAAATTAGAGGTTCTTGCAAGGTTGTGTTTTTAATAGCCATGTTCCAAGCTCTTACAATAGTGTTATCTGTAGTAAGATCTTTGCTTAAAGACCATCCAACCACTTTTCTATTAAATAAATCGATAATAACCGTAAGATACAGCCAACCTTGTTTGGTTTGAATATAAGTGAGGTCACTTACCCAAACTTGTTTTTCTCGATTAACATCAAAGCATTGGTTAAGCAAATTAGGAGCTATTGGATAATTATGATTACTATCTGTGGTTGTTTTAAATTTACGTTTTCGTTTAGCAAACAAATAATTAGCGCTCATAATACGGGCTACTCTAGGTTTAGACACCTTATAGCCTAATGCCTCCAATTCTGATTTTATCCTTGGAGAACCATAGCTTTGAAAACTCTTCTCAAATATGCTTCTAACAAGCGAGCTTATCTTTTGGTTTTCTATCCACAACTTACTTGGTCCTGATTGTAACCAGTGATAATAACCGCTTTTGCTTACCTTTAATACTTTGCACATCGCCTCAACAGGAAATTTTAATAGGTGTTGTTTTATAAACCTGTATTTTTCTTGTCGCTCACGGAGAAGATGCCAATCGCCTTTTTTAAGATATCACGCTCTAATTCGGCTTCTTTTAAAGCCTTTTTTAAACGATCTATCTCTTTCTCTTCATCTGTCATTTTAGGCTTACCCCGACCAGGAAAACTGTTTTTACCGTAATCTTTTAACTCTTTACGCCAACGATAAAGCACAGATGGAAATATGTCCAAGTCTTCACAGACTTGCTTTACATTGTCTTTGGCATAACTTAATTCTACTGCCTTTTGCTTAAACTCTAATGTGTAATGTTTCGGTTTACTTCTCATAATTGCTAAATTAATAACTAGAAAACAAATTCTCTCAACTTAGTGTCTAGTCTAATGTAGTAATTCCAGTCCAAAAAATTATGGAAATTGGACTGCTACATTCATTCATTTGGAACGCTGTATTTCAGCAAATACGGTTTTTGATGATATAGATGAAAAATTTGTGAACAATGTTCGTAAATACTTTCACACGAAAGCGCACACTAAAAGTGATTTACCGTTAGCCCTGAATTCTAAATATTCATACTTCAATAAATTTAAAGCTTCTTTAAGAGCAGCTTTTGAAGAAGGTTATCTAACTATTAATTATTCCGCTAAAGTAAAGTCATTCGAGCAAGCAGAAAGTCAAAGAGAATATCTTACATTCCAAGAAGTACAAAGTCTAGTCAGCACAAAGTGTAAATATGAAGTGTTAAAAAGGGCTTTTCTATTTTCTTGTCTGTCCGGTTTAAGATGGTCAGACATCAATGCCATGACCTGGTCTGAAGTACGTGACGAGGATGATACGAGCCGAATTAATTTTAGACAAAAGAAAACAGATAGCGTTGAATATCTATATATCTCGAAACAAGCTCGAGGATTGTTAGGAAACCGGTGTTCTCCTAACACTAGAGTATTTGTAGGTCTTAAGTATTCAGCTGTTTACAATAATGAGATAGTGAGATGGTGCAATCGATCAGGAATTTCTAAGCATATTACTTTTCATAGTGCAAGGCATACAAATGCCGTTTTATTATTAGAAAATGGAGCTGACATTTATACAGTATCTAAACGTTTGGGGCATAGAGAAATTAGAACTACAGCTATTTATGCAAAAATTGTAGATCAAAAAATGAAAGAAGCTTCAAACCTAATTCCTGAATTTAATGTAGAGTTCTAGAGTTGTGTTTATCATTTCTAGAAGAAATCCGGTCGATTTTATTTAAATTTTAACCCTAAAATACTGATTTCGTTGTTAATAACTTTTTTTCATCATATTTCTCTAAATATTTTTAATGGTAAAAACCCACATATAATATCAAATAAAATTTCCTCTAATTATATATACCTATATATACCGGTTTTTACCATAGTTGATTAAAAATCAGCAATTTGTTAAGAACTAATTTTCTTAACGAACCTCCTTTATTTGCTTGTTTTATACCTTTATTTCAATAATCTCATAAGAGAAAACAAGTGCGCTCTTGTTCATTTTATTAATTTTTAAAACAAAGAAAATGGACAATATTTTAATATTAGAACGATTAGCTCGTTTAGAGAAATTATTAGCAGGACATAAGGAGGTGTTAACCTTCGATGAAACCTGTGACTATACAGGCATATCTAGAAGCTATTTATATAAATTAACAGCATCTAGAAGAATTCCACACTCAAAACCCAATGGTAAGATGATTTTCTTCGAAAAGGATAAAATCGTAAAGTGGTTACTTCAAAATAAACGAAAGTCTAAACAGGATATTCACGAACAAGCGCTAGAATACGCACTTAAACGTAAACTAAAGTAATTTCTGGTTCATAAAACTATTATTCACGCTTAAAATACTTTAGGCCAAATATCTCTTATCATGATAAAGATACCATATGTTCGTGTGGGTACTTCCTATTACAAGATGGTTAAAGCACCCACTATTGCTGGTCATTTCAATGAATTTCTTGTGCATTGGAATATGGAAACCATAAAACAAGATCACGGAAAGAATTATTTAAGTAAAATCTCTAAATATGATGGTTTTACTTGTATTCCAAACCATATCGATTTTAAACCAGAATATTTAGGTTTCTATAACACCTATTCGCCTTTAAGTAATGCTCCAAAAGTTGGTGATTGTAGTGAGACACTCGATTTTCTGAAACATATTTTTGGAAATCATTTTTCTTTAGGCTTAGATTATCTGCAGCTCCTATATCAAAAACCTGTTCAAATCTTACCCATTTTATGTTTAGTCTCCAAAGAACGTGTTACTGGAAAAAGTACCTTTTTAAAATGGATGAAAGCCATCTTTGAAAACAATCTAACTTATTTAACTAACGATAGTTTTAGCAGCCAGTTTAATGCAGATTGGGCAAACAAATTATTGATTTGTATAGATGAAGTGCTATTCAATAAAGAAGAATTAACAGAGCGTATTAAATATTTAAGTACTACAAATATAAATAAGTTGGAAGCCAAAGGTAAAGACAAACGTGAAGTCGAGTTTTTTGGAAAGTTCATATTATGTAGTAATAATGAAACCAACTTTATAAAGATCGATGCCAATGAAACCCGATTCTGGGTTTTAAAAATTCCTGTTATTAAAAAGGAACGTATTGATTTACTAGAAGGTCTTATTGAAGAAATACCAGCCTTTCTAAATTTCCTAAATACTAGAGAACTAGAATCTCAAAATATCACTCGCATGTGGTTCACGCCAAGACAAATAAAAACTCCTGCTCTTTTAAGATTGGTTCAAAATAATAGAAATCGTGTAGAAAAGGAATTGGCCAGTATTCTGTTCGGAATTATAGAAAAGTTTGAGTTAGAAGAAATTCAATTGTGTCCAATGGATGCGTTAAGTGCTTTAAACAGAACACGAGTAAAAACCGACTTGACTCAACTTAGGCGATTACTGAAACACGATTGGAATTTAACCAATCAGCCGAACTCTAACAGCTATCAAAAATTTATGATTTTACAGGATGGTACTGAGATTTTAACCGAAAATAAGGGGCGCTATTTTACCATTACTAAAGAGTTTTTACTTGAAAATTTTGATGAAACGATGACAGGATTGTAAAACCCTAGTATTTACAAGGGTTAAGCTGTCATCAAAATACTCATCAAACGGTCATCAAAATAGAGAATGATGACAAAAACTAAAAATGAAAATATAAAAATGATGAAACGATGAATTATTGATGACTTGATATTTCTAGGTATAGATAGAGATTCAAGAGGTTGTCATCAATTCATCAAAAAAAATCTAAAAACATATTGCCTTATGAAAACAAAAAAATTACCTGTGAAACTGCCCGATCATTATCTATAATGGATGCCTTAGCAATGCTTGGCCACTTTCCTTCTCGAGAACGACAACAAGACGCCTGGTTTCTTAGTCCATTTCGTACAGAAACCCACGCCTCATTTAAGGTATCAAAACAATTAAACCGTTGGTATGATCACGGCATAGGTAAAGGCGGAAACATCATTGATTTGGTATGTGCCATTTTAAAAATTTCTGTAGCAGATGCCTTGCTTATCCTAGCCAAATTAAAAACAGTGAATTATGAAATAAGGCCACCAATCCATACTAATAAAAATCAGTCCTCTAAATTAAAAATTTTAGAAACAAAAGAGATTCAGCATGGAGCACTAATTACATATCTGAAGAAAAGGAAAATCCCCTACTCCTTGGCAAAACAGTATTGTAAAGAAGCGCATTTCCAATTCGGATCAAAACATTTATTTTCAATCGGTTTTGCAAATATTTCAGGTGGATGGGAATTACGTAATCCCTATTTTAAAAGTTGTGCTTCACCCAAAGATATTACGCTTTTAAAAAATGGAAACAATACTCTAATCGTAACTGAAGGAATGTTCGATTTTCTTTCCATTCTAACCGCATTTCCTGAATTGGAAACATCAAGAGATTTTGCTGTATTGAATTCCTTAAGTCTTATAAATAGAACCTGGAACATTTTAGAAAACTATGATACGATTGAACTTTATTTGGATCGTGATCAAGCAGGACGAAAAGCAACAGCTCTGTATTTAGAAAAACATTGTAATACAAATTGTATTGATAAATCGATTATTTATAGTGGTTTTAGCGACGTAAATGATTGGCTTGTAAAACGGAAACTTGAATTAAAGTAGAGCGTAAAGCAAGATGTGTGGCTGTAGCCACAATCTTGCTTTACTCCCGATGGTCGCAAAGAACTAAACAAGATGAAACGAACCTTAATAAGATTTAGATGTAGCGTTTACGAAAAGAAATTTTTAAACGCCAAAGCCAAACATGCAGGAATATCTTTAAGTGCGTTCTGCAGACGTACACTAATGGAAAAAGAGTTAACCCAGCGGATGACAGAAGATCATATAATGATCTATAAAATGCTAGTTACTTACCATAATAATTTCAAACGGATTGGGAATATGTATCGCGTTGCGAATCCAAAATTAGAAGAAGAAGTTTTGGTTGTGGCTAGAGAAATCCAGTCGCATTTAAAAAAATAACATCATGATAGGTAAAGGCACTGCTATATCGAGTACTAAGGCAGCTATTGGTTATGGAAACGATCATGAAAAGGGAGCGGAAACCGTATATAGTCATTTAATTACTGGAGAACATCCAGATGAAATCGCTAAAGAATTTAGAGCCATTCAGTCACTTAACGACAATTGTCAACGAAACACTTTTAGTTTTGTTTTGAGTCCGACTGTTGAAGACGGAAAAACATTAGACAATAAAGCGCTTGGACATATAGCCTCTAAATTTCTTGAAGATATGAAATTAGCAGACCGACAAGCCATTGCTTTTGTGCATCATGATAAAGCACATAAACATATTCATTTGTATGTTAATCGTATAGATTTAAATGGTAAGGCTTATAACGATAGTTTTATTGGAAAACGTAGCCAACTTGCTGCAGAGCGAGTCGCTAAGGATCTTGGATTACAAACCGTTAAAGATATTCGCCAGCAACGGCTTCTTCAATTAAAAAGTATTCGAACAGAAATCAAAACCATTCATTCTGAAGTCCTTTTGAAGCATAAGCCAAAGTCTATAGATTCTTATATGAAATTGATGCAGGAAAAAGAGGTTAAAGTCGTTCCGTATATTAATAAATCTAATCAATTACAAGGGTTCCGGTTTGAGTTTAAAGGGCATAATTTAAAAGCTAGTGAGGTGCATCGATCCTTATCTGGAGGGCGCCTTATACAAAGTTTGAATGCACAAACTTATAAGTCTATCCTCGACAAAAAGGACAATAGCATTCTCATTCAAGGAAGCAAATTGGCGCTATCTGGAAATTTATTGCAGAGCCTGACAAAGAAAGTATTAAAACAAGCGATTAAAAAGGTAATTGAAACAGGAATAGGGATATGACAAAACTAGAAATTATATCAGAATTATTGGTTGAAGAGTTACATGAATTCAAGAACCAAGCACAGCGTGTGGAACAGGCTTCAAAGACCTTAAAGGACGTTAGAATTAAAGCGGATAGTTCCGAAATCATAATGATTTTAAAGGAATTTCTAAAAAAACAGGAACACGTTCAAACCTTACAAAAAGAGCAACACAAAGAACTTTTGGAAAGACTAAAAAATGCAAGGATTATCCCAAATTGGTTATTAATTCTAGTTACTGTATTTTTTATTTCATTAGCTCTTATTATAGGCTATTTATTAATTATACTATTGAAAACAGAAGGGTTTGAATAGAACCGTTGATTACAATTTTCCATTAAATAAGACTGTAAGTTTAATGTTGCATCGTATACTTGCATTATTTGACGCAACATTAGCATCGATTAATTTTGATATGCAACGAATAAAGTTTATTTTCGTTGCAAATTTTGCATCGAATGAAAGCGTTTATACACCAAAAAGATAATTGGCCAGAATTTTCATGGGAAAGTAATGAATTTATAAGTCTGTTAAGTGAAGCTAGAAATCTTCAAGGTAGACTTTTAGGAAAAATGGAAACGTTAGGTTTCGATTTAAGGAATGAGGCTTTGCTTGAAACGCTGACTTTAGATGTTATAAAAACTTCAGAGATTGAAGGAGAAATTCTGAATCCAGACCAAGTACGTTCTTCAATTGCTCGTCGGTTAGGAATGGAAATCGTAGGATCAATTGAATCCGATAGACATATTGATGCTGTAGTAGAAATGATGCTTGATGCCACTCAACATTGTTTTGAACCACTAACAAAAGATAGACTATTTGATTGGCATGCGGCTTTATTTCCTACAGGTAGAAGTGGTATGTATAAAATCACCGTTGCAAACTGGAGGCAAGATACCACGGGGCCAATGCAAGTTGTATCTGGAGCTATGGGAAAAGAGAAAATTCATTTTCAAGCACCAGACTCTGATGTATTGGATGAAGAAATGACACGATTCCTTGATTGGTTTAATACCTCAAAAACTGATTTAGTTTTAAAGGCAGCAATTGCACACCTATGGTTTGTGACGATCCATCCTTTTGATGATGGAAACGGAAGAATAACCAGAGCATTAACAGATATGCTTTTGGCACAATCTGATAAAAGTACCCAGCGATTTTATAGTATGTCTGCACAAATACGATTAGAAAGAAAGCAATATTACAAGATACTTGAAGAAACACAGAAAGGTGATTTGGATATAACACCATGGATTATCTGGTTTTTAAATTGTTTAATTAACGCTTTAAAAGCTACAGATTCTGTATTGACACGAGTCTTGGCAAAAGCAGAGTTTTGGCAAAAGCATTTAAAAACTCCAATTAATGAAAGACAAAGAAAACTATTAAATAGATTAATGGATGGATTTAATGGGAAACTAACATCCTCCAAATGGGCTAAAATAGCAAAGTGCTCTAAAGATTCTGCCGTTCGTGATATTAATGATTTAATAGAAAAAGGTATTTTACAAAAGAAGCTGCAGGAGGAAGAAGCACTAATTATGAATTGATAGGCATGCCTTCTGAGAACAATCCGAAATAGGCTACTTAATACTTACTTTGATTATAATTAAAATGAATTACTAATTGTAATTTCGAAAGCGCCCAATGCTATTTCTATTTTACGTTAATCTGCCTGAACACTATAAAAATAGCACAGGATCCACGCGCAGTTAAGTTATGGGAGATTTGGGGTGATCCAAACTTAATAGAATGATTTAGTAAAAATTATTTAAAATTTTCAACCCCTTCCTCTAACCAAGCTTTATAGTCTGGTACATCTGGCAGATAGCCTACAGGCTCTACCAACTTGTCTTCGTTATGATCGATGATCACGTAAAATGGTTGGGAGTTCGACTTGTATTTTATGGTTTGTAATTCACTCCATTTTTGTCCGATATACTTTAACTGCTTGCCTGGTTTTAATTGCGACTCTGTAACTTCTTCGGGTTCTAATTCGCGCTTATCATCTACATACAACGAAATTAAAACCACATCGTTTTTAAGGATATTTAAAACACCTGGATCTGGCCATACATTTTGTTCCATTTTTCGGCAGTTTACACAGGCCCAACCTGTAAAATCTAACATCACCGGTTTTCCTACTTTTTTGGCATAGGCTAACCCCGTATCGTAATCGTTAAAGGCCATAATATCGTGTGGTGCTAATAAATGGGCGCCTTCTGGTAAATCGCCATGAGCCGCTGCACTACCGCCTGACCCTAACTTGGAGAATCCAACACCATAAGGAGATTCGCTGTATTCTAATGGCGGCGGAAAAGCACTAATTAAATTTAAAGGTGCTCCCCAAAGGCCTGGAATCATATAAATAGTAAAACTTAATACGATCAAGCCTAAACTTAACCGCCCTACCGAAATATGTGTTAATGGCGAATCGTGTGGCAATTGAATTTTTCCGAATAAATAAAAAGCTAAGGCTCCAAAAATGGCAATCCAAATCGCGATAAAGACCTCGCGCTCTAATATGTGAAGTTGTAATACTAAATCGGCCTGACTTAAAAATTTAAACGCTAAAGCCAACTCTAAAAATCCTAAAACAACTTTTACGGTGTTTAACCAACCTCCAGATTTTGGTAATGAATTTAACCATCCTGGAAAAGCAGCAAATAAGGCAAATGGTAACGCTATGGCTAGCGAGAAACCAAACATTCCTATAATTGGAGCAGAACCTCCTTTTGATGCCGATTCTACTAATAAGGTTCCTACAATAGGTCCGGTACAAGAGAACGACACAATAGCCAATGCTAAGGCCATAAAGAAAATCCCAACAAGTCCGCCACGGTCTGCTTGAGAATCGACTTTATTTGCCCATGAGTTTGGCAAAACAATTTCGAAAGCTCCCAAGAATGAAAAGGCAAAAACTACCAGTAGAATAAAGAAAATAACATTAAACCATACGTTGGTTGCCAAAGCATTTAAGGCACTTGCGCCAAAAATTCCGGTGACTGCTGTCCCTAATAACACATAAATTACAATAATGCTTATCCCGTAAATAATGGCATTCTTTATACCTGCGGCTTTAGTTTTACTTTGTTTGGTAAAAAAGCTCACCGTCATAGGAATCATAGGGAACACACAAGGTGTTAACAAGGCTGCAAAGCCCGATAAAAACGCAATAAAAAAGATAGACCAAAGTCCTTTGCTGGTGGCCGATTTCTCGGTTTTATCTATACTTTTCTCTAATGTTTCCGCTGGAATAACCTCAGATTTTGTTTCGGTAGCTAAGGCTTTTTTATCGCCAAGCTGAAACTCTAAATCTATTTCGGTAGGTGGTAAACATCGGGTATCATCGCAGACCATAAACTCCACAATACCGTTGATTGTTGCCGTGGCTTGCGACAGGTTAATATTTTGAACAAATGTCGCTTCGCCTTCAAAAAATTTAATTTCCATTTCGAATACCGGATCTTGAACGGTATGTCCTTCCCCTTCTTTTGTATTGCCGTTTATCGTGAAATTCTCTTCAGAATTATCGTAGATAAAAGTTGTAGGAATGGGTCCGCCATCGGGCACTGTTTGCGAATATAAATGCCAACCTGCGTCGATATGTGCTGTAGAAATTAGGTTGTATTCGGTATCGGATATTTTTTCTACCGAAGTGCTCCATTTTACGGGATCTAGAATTTGGGCGTTTACAAAACCTAAAGTTAAAAATGCTAAAGCAATTATTAATTTTTTCATGGAATGATTTCTTAATTATTTATATTAAATACTAAATTAACCTCTGTAGGTGGTAAACACCGACTATCATCACAGACCATAAATTCAACTGATGCGTTTAATATTAAAGGCTTAGGTTTTTTTAATTTAATGCGCTGCTTGAATTTTGCTTGCGTTTCAAAAAATTTAATTTTCATATTAAAAATTGGATCATTAATAATATGCCCTGGATCTTCATTCGTATTTCCCTTTTTCAAATAATTTGGATTACTATTAAATAAAAACGTTGTAGCAATCGGTCCGTTTTCTGGTACATTTTGAGAATATAAATGCCAGCCAGAATCAATACTAGCGATAGCAATTAATTCAAATTCAGTATTTGATATTTTCACTACTTCTGTAGACCATTTTACTGGTTCAAAAATTTGTGCATTCCCGATCGTTGTGATTATTAATAGAAGTAATATTATTAGTTTTTTCATGTTTTTTACGTTGATTTTTTGAGAAGGGTTGCTCGTAAAAACAACCCTTTTAAATCCTTCTAATTCGCACTATAATTACTTACTTGACTAATTCATTTAATTTAAAATAGGACAAATAAAGAGGGATTTCTTTTTTAAAAAAGGATTCTTCCTTTTCCTTTATAAAACCCGATTTAATTATTATTTATTTAAATCTATATACTTTTTGATGGAAGTATAAATCCATTTTATTTACATACTTCGAGCTTCTATAAGCTTAGTATATTGATATAATTAGGCTATAGACCTCTTTAAACAAAACCTAAAAAAGTACCTGCCAAACCATCAGTTGTTGAAAACAAACTTTAACTCCCCCAGTTAAGTCTGTTTATTTACAAGAAATTTGAGTAAACTCCTCGATTATACAATAGTTTTTGAAATATGTAACGTAATATTATATACTTAATTGATCAAATAATTCTATCAGTTCTTTTTCAGAAGGTCTAGGTGCATTGGCTTTTACAATGTTTCCTTCTGGATCTAACAGAATAAATTGAGGAATGCCCATAATTTTATAATCGCTAATAAACTTAGTATTGAAATCGTTGTCAGTAATTAACTGGATGCCTCCTAACTTTTCATCGGCAATCATTTTTTTCCATTTGGCTTTATCCTTCTGCTTATCTGTTGAAATACTAACAAACTGAATATTTTTGTCGTGATATTTCTCTTCTACCTCTTTTAAAAAGGAATCTCATATTTACAAGGTCCGCACCAAGTAGCCCAAACATCTATATATACATATTTACCTTTTAAATCGTTTAATGATGTGGTGCCTCCAGCATAATTCTCATAATTCTCAAATTTTGGAGAAGGTTGTCCGGCATCTAACACTTTTAAAGACTCGAACAATTCATTGATTCGAGCAATGTGACTTTGATTTGTTGATGCTTTTAAGAATTCTTTTAAATCTTTGTCTTTATCCTTAGACATTGGGAGCCTCATGGATATGCTTTTATACAACTCTCCATTTTTAATGATTTCACTTTTAATTTCAAAAAGCGCTTTAGCTTGAGCTTCAGGGTAAGGCAATGAATCTTTTTGATAAAACTCGTAGGCTCTTTTTTGAATGCTACCCCCAACAATACCTTGGTAATCTGAAGAATACAAATAATCTTCTCCATTATCCAAAGCCAATTCATTCAATTCTTTATTAAAATTGTCTGAAGCCTTAAATTCTCTGTTTTTACTTAAATACCCATACATTTTTTCATAACTTGCTTTCTTTGATAAGCGACCATAATTTATTGCACGTAGTTCCTTTGCTTTAATTTCTTCTGGAATTTCTTTTAAGGCCTTTAATTTACTTTCCAAATCATTCTGAAAGTCTGATATTTTAGCAACAAAAGCTGCCTCTTCAACATTAAAACTAGCCTCTCTATTCATCATAAAATCATATTCCTTATTTGCCTTATAAGCGTAATAATTATTTAATGCTGTATCATCGCCAGAAAACTGTAATGTTTCATAAAACTTTTTAGCATCTGCACTAAAATGGATTGTAGCGCCTTTTTCTAAATACGGTGCAATCCTACCTTGTTCAAAACGAATACCATACAAACCATTTTCAGGAATATAAAGTGTATCTGTAAATTTTCCGGTATCCATGACGTTAATGGTTTTTGTAAAACCATTTAAAGAAGAAATTTTTAATTCACCGCCATTTGTGTTGCTTATGGACCCCGAAAGGATAACATAATTTGCAGGTGCTTCTTGTTTGCATGCCCAAAGCACTACAAGTGCTAAAACTATTAATGTGTGTTTTTTCATTTTTAAATTATTTTAATTTAGAACTAAATCGATGGTCTTTATTTCTGGTGGAAAACATTTACGCAAATCGCAGGTTTGATAGTATATTCCACTACTTATAACATCTCCCTTTTTAAAATTATTCACAGAACAATATTGAACAAAAACAATAGTACCTTCATATATATAAATCCCTTCTTCATAAGGCGTACTATTGGGGCTCTCCCAATCTTTAATTTTAGTCACCCCGTTTGGAAGCGATAACCTCAAATCGGATGCTATATATGGTTGTGTTTCCGGCACATACGCATAAATATGCCAACCGTCCAAAAGCGTTGCCTTCATTATTACGGCCAATTGAGATTTATTATCGGACCAAACTAAATCTGCCTGTAATGCTAACGGATCCATATGGTTTGGTATAGCTTCACTAAATTGAACAGATGCTTGTTCAACTTTCTTTATTAAATCTGGCAAAATTGCAGTTTTTTGCGCCCAACCATTTCCAATGATTAAAAAGAACGTAACGATAATTAACCTATAGTTCATAGTATTGAATTGTTTTCGATTAATTAGATTTATTTGAAACAATATCCGCTTCATTTCTTGGTCTTACTTTCGGGTTTGCGTTTGCATCGTTTACCATCCAAACAAACCCACCAGATTCTGTAAAAAACATATTATTTTTATACGTATTAAACCATTTTCTCCATGCTTTAGGCGTGGTAAAATCTTCAAGGGTATATCGCATTAAGATTCTGTGTGCCTTTTCTGTTTCAACACCTTTTTCTAACATACTTATAGCTTTATCAAGTACGTTGATATCGGTATTTGCAATACCTAAACTTTTAATATCCTCATCAACTTTTAAGTCGTAAAATCCATTGGGTTCTGAAAAAAAGTAATCTCTGTTTTCGGTAAGATATTTTCTAATTGCTAGGGTATCTAATCCTGTTATTTCAGCCCAAGAATTTCTGCCAATATTCTTTTTTAAATAATCCTCTCTTGTACCAATAACTTGTGGTTTACTGTTTAGCAGCATTTTTTCATGCTTATTCAATTCTTCTCCGGCAGCTTGTTTTTCTTCTGCTGCTTTTTTAGCCTTCATGGTACTTTCATTAAAACCTTTATAAGCTTCAACATAAGCTAAATAAGATGGCTCGGTGGTATAATAAAGCATCTCATCTATATATTGTTTTGTAGCAATACGTTCATTGTATTTTCTAACAATCATTTTATCATCAGCATGTTTATTGGTATACACAATAGCGTTGGCAAACACTTTTTTTGCCTCTTCTGTCATATAATCTGGTGATCCAGCAAATCCCCATAAAAAGAAATTTCCATGTCTACCTAATGCGACTGCTGTTTTTTGTTTGGTACAAACACCACTAGAAATGATTTCGGCATTTGATGAATCCTCAAACCCCCAACCTCGGGCCACCATACCCACTCTAAATCCATTTCCATCTAGATAGCCTTCACTATCTACTTCCCACATTGGGATTTCTTTTGGCACATCAAAACCATCAAAAGCTTTTAAAACGCCATCTGGTGTTTCTCTGTTTTTTAAAGTGATTTCCGTTTTGAAAGGTCCTTTAAAAATTTCGTGTTCTGTTTTAATATGGTGGGCATGCCTATCTAAACACAAGCAATACCAATCGAGTTTAGAACCCAAACTACTTCCAATTACTGAAGAAGTGTGGCCTATAAAAATAGATGCGCTACTAAAATCATCACTAACATACTTAGCAGGTTCCATACTTAAATATTCTCCAGTAACAGAATCCGTATGAATAACACGCTCTTTGAGGGGCGAAGGAGCTTCGTCGAAAATTGTGACATTGTAATTTAACGACATGGCCTCTTTGTAATCTCTGGCATCTACTGTTTTTACGTTTGTAAAATAAGTTTCTAAAAGCTTTTTAAATGCAGGCATTCTTTTGCCATATTCCGCTTTAAAACGCTCGGGTGTCATGCCTCCTGTAACGGCCGTTGATTCTAAATTTTCAGGCATTGGTTTTTCTGAACTATACCCAACATAAAGCACACTAATATTTTGCTTTTCTTGACCATAGCTGATAACAGTTATAAATACTGCAACAACTAAACTGTAAAATTTATTATTTTTCATTTTGTTTTGTTTTTAGTAAAATATTAATGTCCAAAGAGTTCTTTTAACTTGGCGTCTAATTCTTCCTTCTTTGGGTTTCGAAGAATAATATTTTCATTGTCATCCATTAAAAACGTAGTTGGTAAAAAGGGTACACCATATTGTCTTGCAACAATACCCCATTGATGGTCTTCACCTGTGTCATTTAAATGCATCCAAGGTGTTTGATCTTCTTCAATAGCTTTTCGCCACTTATCTTCAGCATCTGCTGTTCCAATACCAACAATCTCGAATCCTTCTTTTCCATATTTTTTGTATAATTCTTTTAAATGTGGAAAGGATGCTCTACAAGGCACACACCAAGAGGCCCAAAAATCGACTAACTTATATTTTGCTTCAATGCCTTTCAAAGAAACTTCTTTACCGTTAACATCGTTTAAAGTAAAATCTGGTGCAGTGCTACCAACACCTAAATTTTTAAAAATATCATTATAGGTTTTTTCATAAAACTTAAACATGGCTGTATGTTTGGCATCCCCTTTAAAAATGGGATATATGGCCTTCATTTCTTCTTCAGACATGCGACTTTCGCTAAACTGAAATCCCAAAACCCAAGGACCCACTGGAGATTCTGGATGATCTTTTACATACTGAATCATAAAAGATCTTTGTTCATTTCGTTGCTGACTTGCCAAATCATCAAATTGAGCTCTCCATTCTTTAAATGCCTCTATTTTAGTTTCATCTTCAGACTTATAAGCAGCTTCCATCTTAGGTCTTATAGCTTGCAAAGGCGCAAACTTCTCCTGGTTCATGACACTGTCTATTTTCGCTTGTTGCAAGTCATAAACCTTCTGTAACGATGAACCTGTAACTTTTGCTTTAAGTCGACCACGATCTGAGTCTGCCGTATCAAATTCTAAAGTAATGGCACTGTTTTCTAAAAAGAATTCACTATTAAATTCATCACCTATTTTAATAAAAACACGGTCAGGATGCTCAACAATTCCTTTAAATGTAAAAGCACCATTTGTCATTTGTGTGCTGTCTATAATCTTAGGTTCTGCGCCTCTGTCTGTAAAATTGAATTCTATTAATTTTACAGTTGCTGGATCTAACCCTTTAACGGTTCCCGTAATGGTATATCCTTCAAAAGGCACTTCTTTTTTGCAGCTAGTAAATGCGAAAACAATCGCAACTAGAATCGTTATAATATTAAATTTTATTTTCATCGTGAATTAATTTTATTTGATTTATTAATATCCAAAAAGTTCTTTTAATTTATTTTCAAGCTCTTCCTTGGTTGGATTTCGTGCTATAATGGTTCTATTATTATCCAGCAAATAGGTTGTGGGTAAAAATGGGACACCATATGCTATTGCTACTGTTCCTTGAGCAGCATTTTCTTCCGTAACATCAAATACATGCTTCCAAACAGTTTGGTCCTTTTCAATGGCTATTCTCCAAGCTTCATCTTTGTCTCCAGTAGCTACGGCTATAATTTCAAATCCATCTTTCTTATATTTATCATATGTCTTTTTTAAACTCGGGAAAGAAGCTCTACAAGGTACACACCAACTCGCCCAAAAATCTACCAGAATATATTTGGCTTTTACTTCAGACAGGGTTAAATTTTCACCTTCAACTGTTTTTAATGTAAAGTCTTCAACAGTTGCTCCTATTGCAAATTTTTCAACATAATCTTCATACGTTTTTTTTATAAATCGAAATCGACCTGCCTTTTTTGCATCGCCTTCAAATAAAGTATAAACTTCCTTCATTTCATCTCTCGTCATTGTAATCTCACTAAAAGACATTCCTAATAAAGGTATCATTACTGGAGAGCTCGGGTTTTCCCTAATAAATTGTATTTTATAATTTTTCAGCTCTTCTTGTAATTCATTTTCTAATGGTTCTAACGCGTTCATTTTTGCTTTTACTTGCTCCATTAAAACAGAATCTTTCGACTTTTTAACTGCTATTACTTCTTCTCTGTAATTTTTAAAAGCTTCATATTTATCTTGATTACTGATACTATCTATTTTAGCACGTTGCAACTCATAAAGTTCTTGAGCTTTTGAACCTGAAACTGTAGGTTTAATGTACCCACTTCCCTTTTCAGCATTTGCAATATTTGCCTCTATGGTTATATCGCTATTTTCTAAAAGAAGTAGGTATTTAATCTTGGAGAAAAACTTACCTGAATCATATCAACATTATCCACTTTTCCTTTAAAGCTGAATTTGCCATTTTTAATTTCTGTGCTATCTAAAACAATAATGGAGTCGGTGAATAATACTCTTGGCTTAATAAGTTTTACCCATCCAGAATCTAGACCATTAACGGTTCCTGAAATGATATAACCGTCGGGCTTGTCTACTGATTTACAACTTGTAAAAATGAAACCTGTTACGATTAGTAATGCTAGAAATAGCTTTAAAAATTTCATTATTTTGATATTATTTGTTTAATAGTTTGTCCAATAGCGTAAATGCCTCTTCACTTCCTCCAACATATTTTCCAATTATAATGCCTTCAGGATCGATAATAAACTTTGTTGGAAATCCGTTTACGTTAAACTTTGAAACGAAATTATCTTCATTAATTCCCTTTTTTGATAATAATTGAATCCAATCGTAATTGTTCTTTGTTGTGAAATCAACAACCTTTTCTTTAGTATCTCCACTATCAATTCCAACCACGGCTAACTTATCTTTATACTTCTTACTATACTCCTTAACCGTTGGCATTTCTTTCATACATGGGCCACACCATATGCCCCAAAAGTCTATCATGACATATTTACCTCGTAATGATTTTAAATCAAATTCTGACCCATCTAAAGTTCTATTGGTAATAACTTCGGGAGCAAGATTACCAGCTTTTGTAGCCTCGGAACCTTTTAAACGCGTTGACACATTTATATAAAATGGGCTAGCCTTTAGTGTTTCATCAAAGCCATTTAAAAGCGCTAATGCTTCTGCATCCTCTACACTTTTTATTTGCACCATATTATCTAAATAAAATGCCGCCACTTCAGATGAAGGATTGTTTTTAATAAATGTCTTTTTAATTTCATCGATACGGTCTCCTATACTTAATACTTCAGCGTATAATGTTTTTATTTTAGGGTCTTCACGTTCCAATAATGATAACTGGTCCATTATTTCTTTAGATTCTTCATTATGCTTTTTAATGCTTTCATTAAAACGATTGATATCATCACATAACACGGTACCGGTTGGGATGGCATTAAATGTTTCGGTTACATCACCTTCAAACACAATGTTATCTCCAGGACGTGCTAAAAATTCCACATAACCACCTTTTACACCTTCACTTGGCTTTTTTGGTCTTGCTAGTAATGGCCAGATAGCAATGCGTTTGGTATTGGTTAATTTAGAAGCATAGGTAAAACTCCCTTCTTTTATATATAATGTATCCCAAACCCTATCTCCTGTTAGATCATCGGTATAATCGATAAACATGTAAGGAACATCTATTCCGTTAAGTGTTCCTGAAACTTTAAAACTATCGTTCGGAACAATTTCAATTTTTTGATTTGTTTTACATGATGTCAAAAAACCAAAAACGAGGGTTGCAATTAATATTTTTGAGTTTATTATCTTCATAGTTTTATTGTGCTAATAAATCTTCTAACAACTTAAATGCCTCTTCACCACTACCAACATATCTTTTAACAATATTTCCTCTAGGATCAATTATAAATTTTGTTGGAAAACCTTGTACATTAAACCTATTAACAAAGTTATCTGGTGTATTGGCTTTATCACTCATCAATTGTTTCCAAGCGTATCCGTTTTCATCAACAAATTTTTGAATTTTCTCTTTAGAATCTCCAGAGTTTATACCAAGTACTACTAACTTGTCCTTATACTTTTCTTGAAATGCTTTTACCTCTGGCATTTCTTTTACACATGGTCCGCACCATATACCCCAGAAATCTATAAGCACATACTTCCCTCTTAAAGATTTGATATCAAATTCTTTACCATCTAAAGTAGCCATGGTTTTAACCGATGGCACTTGTGAACCTTCTTTTGTTCCCCTTATGCCCTCAATTCGAGTAGCTACATTTTTATAATCTTCAAATTCTGATAATTCTGTAGACATTCCGTTAAATAATTCTTCTGCTTTTTGATTGTCAATTTGAGTGCGTAAAAGCAAATCATTTAAATACCAAGCAGCCGCTAATGATTTTGGATTTGCTTTAATATGAGCCATTATTTCTTCGGTATTATCTTTAAATATTTCCTCAGCTTTTGCATCATTGGCTTTCATTTTTAACGAATCAGTCTCATAGGTGTTTTGTACCGCTAGATTTCCCATTTTGTTGTAATTTGGGAATGTAATTTTATTGGCCGCCGCCAAACCATTATTAAACTCATCTCCACTAGGGTATGCATTCATAAAATCGGTAGCCTCTCCAGAAATTGAAACGTTGGCACCTGGATAAGCATAAAACATTAAATAGGCACATTTAACCGGAAAAAAACCTCTACCAACTTTTGGAACTTTATAAAGTTTTTTGTCTTCACCTGTAAATGAAGGGTATGCTCTAATTAAAGTTAATTTAGAGATAGTACCTGTAAATTTGAACTTTCCATCTACAACAATAATAGAATCTGGCTTCGTTTCCCTTGTATATTCTTTATCTGGATGTCTGAAATACAAATTACCTGTAAGCCCTTTAATTTCTCCAATAAGAGTAAATTGCTTGGTTTGGGTTTCTTGAGCTTCAAGAGTCTCAAAACCTAGTAAGGTGAATATTATTAAGCTAATTATTTGAATTAGATTTTTCATCATTGATTTTGTTTTTATATTATAAAGTGAAAATTTGTTCTTATCAGCGTTGAAAACGTACTTTTTGAAATACAAAGAGCACCTCTTATTAAGAATTAATAATAAAAGAAAGGATAAACAAACCTAACTATCAGTCAGTTAGGCTTGTTTTATATTCAAATTAGAGAAATAACTACCTAGTAGTGATTCTGTTCTAGAACTCCCTCGGATGCAATTATATCAGCTGTTGGAAGCGGAAATGCATAACGCCTAGAATTTTCTTCTAAAGAGTAAATTTGAGGCGTTTCTGAACCTAAAATTGTGCTAGAATTATACGGATAAAATGTTCTAGTAACAGTTACATTGTCTGATGAGTCTTCATTATTGTTGTACCTCCTAATATCATACCACCTATGAACAAATGGCATTTCCCTACGACGTTCTTCTAAAACTTTTGACAATGCATCAGCCTGTGAAACCGCACTAAGTTCTATAATACTTGTTGGTGCATTGGCATCAATTCTAGCTGCACGTAACTGGTTAACCGTTTGAATACCTTCGTTAAAATTTCCAAGCCTAATTTGGCATTCAGCCTTAATTAATATCATTTCAGGTACTGATGGTCCACTTGGGAGGTCACTTTTAAAGAAAAAGATGTAACCCGGATAACTATAAGGTGGATTTACTGCTCCTCTGTCGTATGAATAATTTTCAACCATATGATATTTATATCTCAGGTCGTATGTTTTATCATATAAATCCAATAACTCTTGAGAAGGCCAATATTTCCAACCGTCGTTTTTTAACATTCTAAAATAATATAATTCTCCAAAGGCCAGCCTATCTTCCACTACACTCTGTTGATCGTGTGTGTAGGGATATTCTATTTTTACCTGTTCTGGATTAGGATTAAAAATTGTAACTTCATTAGGAATAGTTGAGAAACTCATCTCGGTATTATAGTTTCTCAATTGAGCATATTCATTCAAGGCATCTTGTGCGAAAGATTGCGCTGTAACATAGTCATTTAATGCTAAGTAATAACGAGCTGCAAATCCATTTACAGCGGCCGTACTAGCTCTCCAGGAATTATTAAAATCATTAATCTTAGAAAACGAACGCGTTAACTCCAAAGCTTGCATTAAATCTTCTTCAATAAAAGCATAGGTTTCTTGTAAGGTAGATCTTGATACACTTTCTTCGAAACTTGTAGTTTTTTTTAAGGGCAACCCTAACTCCGACTTATTAGTTTCTGTATATGGTAAGCAATATACAGTTGCCAATTTAAAATAACTATAAGCACGTATAAAATGACATTCTGCTTTAATTTGATTTTTTTCTTCTAATGTTCCTTCAACGCTTTCAATAGTTTTCAAAACTAAATTTGCTGTAAAAACTTTTTGCCATTCAACTGGCCAATATATCCTGCTATTCAACTCAGCTAAGTATTCAGAATCCCATACTCCAAAAGCTAAGGCATTAACTTCATAAGTGGAATTCGCTGCATCATATAGGTCTGTTTCAAAACCATAATCATCTGTACTAAAAATTAGTTCATTTGATGATTCTGGATAAAACATATTATAATTATCAAGTAAAGCCTCTAATTGATCCAAAGTTTCAGGTACAATAGCTGTTGTTTTTGACGGGCTTTCGTCTAAAAAATCATTACAGCTAGTTAATATGCATGTGCATAATAAAAGTGTTATATATTTCAAATAGTTCATAGTTTTTTAGTTTTAAAAATTAAACTGCATTCCAAATGTAAATGATGTTTGAGGGCTAATGGTCCCTTTTGGAAATTCAGGATCCTCTCCAAAATCATTAAATAGAACAACTCCAAAATTATTAGCCTGACCATAAATATTTATAGCAGTTAAACCTAATTTATTAGTAATATCAAAAGGAAGTGTATACGTTAAATTAACCTCCTGAAATCTAATATGGGATGCATCTTCTGTCAAATATGATAAATATGGATAAAAACGATCGTAGAAATAATAACGAGGCTGATTATCTGGTATTGGTAATATTTCATTTGGATTTCCATTTGCTACTTCTGAATATTGAGAATTAACCATAGTATTACCCGAAGTAACTGGGCTATAATTAAAACTTTGCCTTCTAAATACATGTCCAAATTTTGCGGTTATTATAAAAGAAAAATCAAAATTATATATTTTAAAAGCGTTTCTCATTCCAAAAGTTGTTGGAGCCACAAGAGTTCCTTGATTTTCCATATAGTTAATAGCATTCCCTGAAGGATAACTTAGAATTGTTATCTTTTCGCCATTTTCACCATATACAGACGGCTGCATAACGGGATTTTCTGTAGACCCTACATTAATCATACCCCCATAAACATATGACCAAAGGGTATTGGCATCATACCCTTCAACATAAGATGTTGTAGGACCACTATATAAATCATAAGACTGATAGTTCGACTTAAAAAAATTGGTGATTTCATTATTATTATGAGCAAAATTTATCGCTCCAGACCAAACTATATTATTTTTATAAATTGGTAATGTTGTTCCCAATTGTACTTCTACACCTTTATTTAACATTTCTCCATTGTTAAATTTTTGAGATGTTGTACCATTTACGGCTGAGATAGATTGATCTACAATCAAATCATAACCTTTTTTATCATAAACATCTACAGTTCCAGTTAGTTTTCCTTGAAATATTGAAAAATCAACACCTAAATTGAAAGTTTCCGTTTTTTCCCATCTTAAAGTGGGATTTCCAAAACTACCAATAGTAGCAGTATTTTGTCCAGTTACTTGGTCTAGAGTAGATGACAAATTAATTAATGGATTAAAAGAAGTAGACCTATCTATATTTCCATTCTTACCATAAGTGATTCTTAATCCCAACCTATCCATCCAATTCAAATTACTCATAAATTTTTCTTTCCCAATTTGCCACCCTAAACCAACAGACCAAAAAGGATTATAACGAAAACTTGGATCATCTGAAATTATATTCGAAGCATCTGTTCTATAACTACCAGTTACAGAGTACTTATCATTAAAGGTATAGGCCAAATTCCCATACAAAGAAAAAAATCGACTAGTAGTTTCACTAAACTCATATTCAGGACTTAAATTAAATCGATAAAAATATTGGGCATAACTTGCCGGGAATGAATTCCACAAGTAAGAAGTATATACATCTCCTAACAATTCATTATTAGCGAGTGTGTCATCATTATAACCAAAAGCATTAGGAGAACCAGTATATTCAATAACACGATCCGATATTTCAGAACCTGCTACAAAATCAACAGCATGTATATCATTAAATGTACGATTGAAATTTAATTGGTTTCTAAAATTATAAGCTATTGTTTTAATTGAATTTTGTTCTAAAATACCTCCGGAAGGGACGAGTTGAGTTGGTACTCCTCCAGAGTTCCATTCAGGCCCTGAAGTTTCATTAACAAATTGACGTACATCAAAGGTATTTTCATTGAAGTAGTTTCTGTTATTTGTGTTGAACATTTCATACTGAATTTTTGAATCAACACTCAACCCTTTCATAATTTCGAATGTTAACCCTGTTTGAATACGTACATTTAATTCCTCAGAATTTAAATCCCTATTTTCAATTTCAGAAATAGGGTTATATGACCAATCTGAGTATGGAAATAAATCAACTGGTACATGCCGGTCTAAATTTGGTCTATAATATTTTAAATAGGACATGTCGGCCAGAGTTCCATCATCATTCACTAACATATCCCAAGGGGCTAAGGATTTTATTGTATTCAACATATCTCCGCCAGAATTATTAGTAGCATCGTTATATTGCATCATAGCCGCAAAATTAAAGTCTAGTTTTTTAGCCAGTTTAACATTCGAGTTATAGTTCACCAAATATTTCTTCACCTCATCTCCTTGGAAGAAACTTTTGTTATCCTCAAAAAGTAATGATAAATTATTCTTCATTTTTTCGCTACCTCCAGAAATACTAATATTATATTGTGTAGTAATTGGAGCTTGTAATAAATTATCCTCTATTTGACCTTTATTATCTAGACCAATTAATCTATTAAGTGTATTATCTCTTTCTCCAGCAGAAATCATCTCTAAACGAGCTTCATTCATTGCTACTATGGCTTGAGAATAAGGATTTAAGTAGTTGCTTGAATTACCCGGAGGGCTTGCAATTAATCCACCAAAAAAATCTGTATCAAAAGCTTTTTGTTCATATTCAAGCACTTCATTTGCTGAAGCTCTAGAAACCACATAATCCAAATCCAACTTATCTGAAAATTTGGTAAATGATGAGATAGAAACAGACATTTTTCCTTCTTTAGCTCTTTTAGTTGTAATAACAATAACACCATTTGCAGATTTTGCTCCCCAAATGGAAGCAGCAGCAGCATCCTTTAAAACGGTAATACTTTCCACATCATTTGGATTGATAGTATTAAAATTTCCTTCAATAGGAAATCCATCTAAAACTATTAATGGTTGCTGATCCGCAAATAGACTAGTTCTTCCTCTAATTTCGAAATCTATTGTTCCATCTGCGTTAGGTGTACTTTGAAGCCCTGCAACCATTCCAACGATACGTTCTGAAATATTTGAAGATGGCTTTTCCAATTGATTTTTGGTAATAGACTCATAAGCTCCGGTAGCTCTTTCTTTTGAAATTTTTTGATATCCACTTGAAACCAAAACAACCTCCTCCAATTTTGATATTTCCTCCTTTAACTCAACATTCAGAATGCTTTGATTAGAATAAACAAATTCTTGGCTTGCAAAACCAACATAATTAAAACTAATTTTGTCTCCTATCTTAACCTTAATATTATAATTGCCATCTATATCAGTAGTTGCACCTCTTTCATTTATATTAACTAGTATAGTAACACCAGCAAGAGGCATACCTAAATGATCAGTTACTTTGCCTTTTAATATTTGTTGAGGAGTATCACTTGACGTTTTATACTGTATTATAATAGTGTTGTTTGAGGATAATCTAACATCAAAATTCCCCCCTTTAATACTATTTACTAATAAGTCATTTGCTTTAGTTACTCCTTTTTTCACATTTACCATTGGAAGGTTTTCAAAAATGCCTTCCTCATAGATAAATTTGTAATCGGTCTGAGACATTATTAAATCAAAAACCTGATCAACTGTTAAGGTTTTGTCAACATCAATAACAATTTTTGCATTTTGAGATAAAATGTTTCCTGGTGTTAAACTAAATGCTGTAAAACAGCATAAAAACACAAAAGTTTTCATAATGTTTAGTAATAATTTTTTCCTGAAAAGAAAAAGTGTAGTGGTTAATTTAATTTCCATAAATTTGAACATTGTTGGTTAGTAATAGTTTCTATTAATCGATAATCACATAATTGGGAACAATAATTAAACTTTGGCCGGTCTTATATTTGTTCCCTTTTTTTATTTTAGTATTATAACTTCTTCATTTATTTCATAGGATTTAAGTGAGCCTGAACTCTTAAGGATTAATAAAATTTCTTCTATATTTTGGTTCTTCCCTAAAACACCTTTAAACTTTTTCCTTTTTAAATCTTGATTTTCAAAGATTACATCAATATCATACCATCTTGAAAGCACTTTCATAACCTCCATCAATGATTTATTTCTAAAAGAAAAAACACCATCCTTCCAGGACGTTTCACTATAAACATCAACTCTTTCAAAATTTATCAAATTATCCTCATTACTTAATACAGCTTGATAATTAGGCAACAAAGGATAAGATTTGGTATCTAAGTTAATAGCTACCTTACCGTGAACCAAGGTTGTGTAAGTCTTACTTTCATCTTTATACGATTTAACATTAAACTCAGTACCGAATACTTCTATTACTTGTAACTTAACTCTAACTTTAAACTTAGCTCCTCCATTTTTCACACTAGGAGATACTTCAAAATATGCCTCACCATACACCAATTCCACTTCCCTTACTTTACCTTCAATAAAATTTACAGGATATTTAAGTTGAGATTCCGAATTCAACCAAACCTCAGTATTATCTGAAAGCACTAAGTGGTACTGGCCTCCTCTTGGTATTGTCAAATAATTATATTCAATATCCTTCGTATTCCCATCCGAATTTTATACCTAATTTCTTTACCAGAACCCGAAATACTATTATTTTGAAAGTTGGATAAACTATCTAAAATGACTTGAGAACCGTCAGCTAGAGTTAATGTAGCCTGATTTGTTCCTGGACTTATAGATACTCCGGTATTCTCCTCAAAAGTATCTTTTGTTAAAAAGAAAAAACTAGTTGTAAGTATTACCAAAACTGCAGCTGCGTATTTAACAAATTTTCTTTTATAAAAAGGAATCACCTTAACAGGTTTCCTTTTATTAATATGTATAGCAGAATTCACTTTTCCGTAAGCAGCATCAACATCGTTTTTTAAAGTTGCTAAATTTAAGTCATGATAGTCCACAATGTATTGTTCAAACTTATGCTGGTTTTCCGATTTCTCTAACCATTTATAAAGTAACTTAAGTTCGTCTTCGGTAATAGAATTTGCTATAAACTTCTCTATTATATTTTTCACAATTCAACAGTTATTTTCTTGTTTTCATATACTATTACTCCCAATACAAATAAAACCCTTAAAAAAATTTACACTTTTTTTAAAAGCACTGAGAATAAAACAAAACACCAAACGTATTACTTTTAATAATCAGAGCTACAAATAGCTTTTAATTATTAAATTATTAATTTCAGTAACAAGAAATTTTGAATGTATTATTTTTTAGGGCATTTTAGAATTTTCTAATTAGGTTAAAAAAAAATATAACTAGTTTTATAAACTCCTAAGAATTAATTATGAATATACAAATAGCAATAAAGGGTTTAAAAGACGGTGATGAAAAAGCCTTTAAATTTCTATTTGATCAATATTATAACAGACTAGTCGCCTACATTACTACCTATACCCATGACAAAATGAGCTCTGAAGACATCGTTCAGCAATCTTTTATTGACTTATGGAATAACAAAGAAAAATTAGATGAAAACAAATCACTAAAAAGCTACTTATATGCTATTGCTTATAACCGATTTATTGACAGTGTAAATAAAGATAAGAGACAAAATCATCTATTAGAACTAGTTTATGAAAATGCATTAAGAGACATAATAAATGAAGATAATGAAGCACTAGAAAAAAGGATAAAAAAAATGAACCAAATCATAGAATCCTTACCTCCAAAATGCAGGGAAACACTTGAGATGAATAAAATCAAAGGGTATAAATACAAAGAAATAGCAGAAATAATGGGAGTCTCCATAAAAACGGTTGAATCTCAAATGAGCTTAGCATTTAAAAAAATACGCAAAGGTTTTGGAAAGGAAAATATTCAGGTCCTTTTTATTAATTTTTATAGAATACTTAAGTTTAATTAGTTTTCTTGGTAGACAAAAGTATGTGCAAAAGCAGCTTTATAAAATGAAAACTTACATCCTATAAATCCCACTCAGCCCATTCCAACTACATTCCGCGAAAAGCTTCATTTCGGGAAAAGCGCTTCTTTACAAAGTCTTGAACCTCTCTAAAAAGAGAAGTTCGCTTAATTCCAACTTCCATTAAAATAGTACTAATTCATATAGGAAATCCTAACAACTAAAACAGTTTTATTGAAAGAACTAAAATTCATCATTTACTCATAATTCTAAAAAATTAATTTTGTAGAGGGAATATATTTATTCATAAAAATTAGATTTAAACTCACCTTTTACCGTATAAATAAATGTTTTATAGGTTTAAAGGAGTTATGCTTCATATTATAAACATACGATTAACCATCAATACACAAATAATAACAATCTGTTTTTTGGGGTGTGGAATATTGCAAGAATTAAAATCTACAATGGAGTTTTCTGAGCAACTTCACTATGTAAGGTTAATTTATGAAACTTTTTATTATTACGGTAATCCGTAATATTTTCTTACAAGAAAGTAATATCTTTAGGGATTAAATAAACGACATCCCTTTTCCTTCTCTAGATATAGTGAGATTTAGTGTGGTTAAAAGGAGTTAGCGGTAATTTCAGTAAACCACCGAAATTAGAAACATAACTTGCTTGAAAAATATTACTTTTACTAAATAATAGGATTTAGAATTATCATATGAAAAAACTAGAGTTATCAGAAGTTAAAAAATACGTAGAAGACAATATTGGTGATTTCCACAAAAAAGAGTTGATAAACTTGACCAACTACAATTAAAGACTGTTTTGAGGAAGAAAAATCCATATTTATTCAAGGCAAAGAATATAATGACAGCTCAGGAGTTAATTCAAGGAGTTGTTGATGCTTTTATTTCATCTAGCGAAGAAGGAATATTTGGTAATTGGTTAGAAGGACTGGCAGTATTTGTTAATGGAAAAGTTTACGATGGAAGAAAATCTGGGATTCCTGGGGTTGATTTAGAATTTGACAATAATAATGTACGATATATAGTTTCGATAAAGTCTGGTCCAGCTTGGGGTAATGATAGCCAAATCAAAAAAATGGTTGACAATTTTAATTCTGCAAGAAAGGTACTTAGGACATCTGGCTCTAATGTAAATGTTATGGCTATAAATGGTTGCTGTTATGGAAGAACAACACCTAAGAATAATTACAAGCAAAAAGGGGATTATTATAAGTATTGCGGTCAAGTATTTTGGAGTTTTATATCAGGAAACAATAATTTGTACAAAGAAATTGTAGAACCTCTTGGTTATTTAGCACAAGAAAAAAATGAAGACTATATAAAATCATATACTCAAAAAATCAACCTTTTTACAAAAGAACTAGCGAATGACTTTTTTAAGGATAATGGAGAGATTGATTGGGATAAACTATTAGAATTCAATTCAAAAGGAAATATTTAAAATTTTGCTTTAATTTATACTATAATACATCTATCTTTGGTACTTTGTAATATTTCGCAAACGAAAGTATGTTAAGTACCAATGATAAGTGTAAAAACAGCATCAGAAAGATTAAATATTTCCCCGCAACAAGTCAGAAATCTATGTAGGTCTGGTAAGTTAAAGAGTGAAAAGTTAGGCAATGCATGGGTTATTGAAGAATCAAATTTGGAATACTACTTCGACACTACCTGCTCTGGAGTAGCTGAAGACCAAGCAAAATATGAAACTAAGAAACAATCAAAAGATACTCCAATAGCATTAAGTTTCTTTAGTGGAGCTATGGGGTTGGATATTGGCTTAGAAAAAGCTGGTTTTAAAACAATATTTGCAAGTGAGATTAATAATGCTTGCCGAAAAACTATCTTAAAGAATAATCCTGAGATTAACCTAATTGGAGATATTTTAGATTACTCTCCACAAGAGATTAAAAAGATATCTGGATTAACCGAAAATGATGATATTGATTTAATTGTAGGTGGACCACCTTGTCAAGCATTTAGCACAGCAGGTAAAAGAAAGGGCTTTGAGGATAAGAGAGGGAATGTATTTTTAACATTTATTGATATTATTATAGCTTTAAGACCTAAATATGCAGTAATTGAAAATGTTAGAGGTTTATTGTCAGCTCCTTTAAAACATAGACCACATAAATCAAGAGGAGATGAGTTTGAAGAGCTAACTGCTGATGAACTGCCAGGGGGAGCGCTTAATCATATAATTAATAAACTAAGAGAAAGTGGATATGCTACATCCTTTAATCTATATAACTCTGCTAATTTTGGTACTCCCCAAAAGAGAGAAAGAATTGTAATTATTTGTTCACGAAATGGAGAAAAACCTCCGTTTTTAGAACCAACACACTCTGAGCATGGAATAAATAATCTTCCAAAATGGAGGACATTTAAAGATGCTGTATCTAGGTTATCAGATTCTAATCATGATTACATCAACTTTCCTGAAAAAAGGTTGAAGTATTATCGTATGATTAATGAAGGTAAAAACTGGCGTAGTTTGCCAATAGAAACACAAAAAGAAGCTATGGGGGCATCTTTCTATTCAGGTGGTGGAAAAACTGGATTTTTAAGACGGTTGGCTTGGGATAAACCAAGTCCAACATTATTAACACATCCAGCTATGCCTGCAACAGACCTTTGTCATCCAATAGAGAACCGACCTTTGAGTATTCAAGAATACAAAGCAATACAAGAGTTTCCCGAAGATTGGCAGATAGAAGGGAGTATTCTTGAACAATATAAACAAATCGGCAATGCTGTTCCTGTTGGGTTAGGCTTTGCTGTTGGCAAACTTTTAGTGAAACTAATTAGAGGACAAAAGATAGAAAATTTCAAAGATTTTAAGTTCTCGCGATACTTGAATACTGATGATAAAAGCTGGCAACAAAATTTTAACAAGCAACGAAAGAAAACAAATTCATATACATTGGAATTGTAGTAAGTTGCTGTTAATAAGAAAAACTACCGCTAATAATGTGTCATAAGTAATGTGGGGAACGTAGTGTTTATAAGAGTTTGTATGTTTTTTTTAGCCCCGCCAAAACTACGATTTGACAGGATAAATAAAAATTGAAAGTTAACTGTAAAATCGTAGTTTTGGCTACTTAGGTATTTGAGACAGTTGTGGGTTAAATCCCGCACTACTCATACACGAGCCGTCAGACTGTCTAATAACTATTGCTTTTTTAGTTACATTTTCAAGAAGTTCTCAAGTAATTTCCAGGTGATTTTTGTATCTTTTAGTTATGAAATTCATACCTGGAAAAGACCGAAAACAGACCTGCCTTTTTCCTGTTTCTCTTGATGATTAAATAGATTCCGAGAATAACGTAAGGTCTATAGATCAATTTCCTATAGTTGTTGCTGAAGCTAAAACCCCCATTCGTCCAGCGATAAGTTGGTTAGATAGTGCACATGAAGTTCATGATATTTATGAAAATACAATATGTACCACACACCTATCAGTACCATGGGTACGGATAGCAAAGAAGATTTTGAAAACATCTTTGAAGATATGGATTTAAACTCTACCAAATTAAGAAAAAGCCCTGCACTCGTAACAAGATTATCGCTAAAATACTCACGCATTTTAAACTAAGTTTAAGATGACAAAAAGAATATTGTAAATGGAATTAGGTCTGGAAATTATTTTTTCTATAATAGGTACGATAATAATAATTGTTCTAATAGGTATTATTGATGTTAAAGAAAAACGTATTAAAGTTTTAGAAAAAGCTTTAAAATCAGCACATACGGAACTAGAAAGGGGTTTTAAACCTAGAAAACCTTCAAATGTTGGTTCAAATAATAGCCCTAAAGACTTCATTGTACCCGAAACTAAACCACTTTCAACATCTAAAACAACAGCAAAAAGAGAAATAAATTTTGCTAATCTTAAAAAAAGTGAAGCCACCTATTTTATAAATAATGATCAAGATGAATATTTCCTAACTGTGGAAAATACACGGTTCTCCAATATTAATAAGGCTAAACCCGTATGGTGGTTCGATATTCCACCTGAATTGTTTAAAAATGATCTACACTTAATTTTAAATACGAAGAGCAAAATGTATTGGTTGCGAATTCCCAGAGGCACTTTTGATTTACCCCAACAACATTTTTATATTAGACAAGACAATAACAAAGTACAGCTAAGGATCTCAACTGAACGAGGTAATTATTTCATGAGAGACATAGCGCCTATGAGCCGTGGTGTCGGTTTTGAGAAGTATATTGTTAAAGAATATAGGTAAATTCCTATTAGGATATAACCCAATAAAATTAATCTGGCTAAAAATCAAATATGATGTCTAATGGCAAAATATCTAATTTAAAATGGTTATACATAAGTGTTAATCTAAGAGTTGCTGTATTAGAATAAAATACATAATTTTAGATGTTTTTATTGTAATAATTTCATAAGTGATGTCAGATAAAAAAGGCCTTACAATAAAGCAGGTTTACGATTTAGTTTGGTCGAAACCTCTTATTACTGTAGCTAGGGAACTCAATATTGATGCCTATACCTTACGTAAAATATGCAAGCAACATAACGTTCCCATGCCAAAATCTGGCTATTGGCAAAAACTGAAACATAATAAAGAGGTTTCTAAAGAAGTGCTTTCTTCAGAAATAGAAAAGGACCCAACTCTAATCATTAAATTAAATGAAAATGGTCATCTTATCTATAAGCAACAAACCAAGGAAGCAGATAAAATAAAAACTGAAATAGAAAGTATAGGGAAGTTAACAGTCCCTGAAAAACTCTCAAATCCACACAAGTACATTAAAGCCACTCGGGAAAACCATAAGGCTATTAAAATCAGAAACCGTACCAGAAATTGGGACATAAAAATAGATGAAACCAATGTATTGAGTGTTAGTGTATCAGATGAATTGTTTCCAAGAGCATTAAGGTTTATGGATACATTGATAAAAGTAATGGAAATACGGGGATATGGTATTACAGCATCTCGAAAAACAACCATAGTGTTAAAGACGCAATCCTACAATATACGTTTAATTGAAAAGCATAAGAGGGTAAAACGGGAAACAAATAACAGTTGGCCTGAATTCGATCTGGTGCCAACAGGAAACTTGTGTTTAAAAATCGATAGATCATATCCTATAAAAGAATGGGGAGATACTAAAACAACAGTTTTAGAAGATAAAATAGCAGACATTTTAGCCTGGATAGAGTTAAAAGCGGAAGAGGATAGAAAACAACAAATAGCTAATAGAATTTGGTGGGCTGAACAAGAGAAAATTCGTAAAAGAAAGAAGCCATACAAGAACAAAAAGAGCGAGAACTTTTAAAATTTAAAGCATTACTAGCAATGGCAACCCGTTGGCAGAAAGCAGAATATTTACGTAATTTTAATAAGGCATTAGAAAGTCATGATGTTAAGCTTCAGTTTGAAAATGAAGTAATAGAAGACCCTGTACAATGGGTAAAAGACATAGCAGATTGGTACGATCCTTTAATTGAAAAAGAAAATCCCTTAATGGAAGGTATCGATAAAGAGACCTTAACTTTTAACAAAAAATAAGGCTATAGTAGTAACATTATATCTTTAAGTTCTAATTGGATATATGAACTTAAACCAGATGAAATAGGTTGCTATAAAATTCTAAAAGTTGCAAGCAGAAAAATGCCTCTAGACAATTCATTAAACTTCCAAGATATTGTTCCTAAAATAGTAGGATATTCTGGTGCAGAAATTGTTTTCGTTGTTAAAGAAGCTGCAATAAATGCACTTAAACGATCTGTAAATGTTAAAGATATTATCATAGAAAACTATCGGATAGATATTGACCTTAATAAATTAAAAATAACAAAAAATGAATTTACTTTGGTAATTGAAAAACTAAAAGAGAATACATTATAATAGGCGAAAAGTCAGAAATAAAACGATGCACAACAAATTACTATACTAAAAATCAAAAGTAAATATTACACTTATACACCTTACAAAGGTAAATTTTACCTATATTTACTCTCGTTAATAAAACGTGAGTAAATATTACCCTTGTTCAAAATGACAGATTTTAATAGAGATACGCCTTACAATACCTTACCACTATTGCCTCCCAATAAAATGTTGGAAACAACAAAAGTGTTGCGTAAAACTATTGATGCCAGTAGAGCATTAGCACAGCTTAATGGTATGCTCACTAATTTGCCAAACCCAACATTATTTTTAGACACTATTCATTTACAAGAGGCAAAAGCAAGTTCCGAAATAGAAAACATTATTACAACTAACGATGATTTATACAAATCTTTAGTTGCCGATAAAAAGTTTGATAACCCTGCAACAAAGGAAGTACTAAGTTATAAAGAAGCGCTTTGGAAGGGTTTATACGATATAGAAAAACGCCCGTTTATAAGTACAAATTTATGCATAGACATAGTGCAACGCATAAAAAAGAATACGGCAGGAATAAGAACCACTCCTGGTACTGCTCTAAAAAATGCTAAAGGGGAAACGATTTATACACCACCGACAGGAGAAACTGTTATAAGGGAGAAATTAGCCAATTTAGAAACGTTTATTAATGAAAATGATACCATAGACCCATTAATAAAAATGGCGTTAATGCATTATCAATTTGAAGCCATACACCCGTTTAGTGATGGTAATGGAAGAACAGGACGCATCTTGTTATTACTCTATTTAAAACTAGAAAAACTATTAGACACACCTGCTATTTATTTAAGCGAGTATATTATAAAAAACAAAGCAGATTATTATAATAAATTACGTGAAGTCACCGAAAATAATGATTGGGAATCGTGGATATTATATATGTTAGAAATGGTAGAATATACCGCTAAAAAAGGTTTAAAGCGTTTAAAAGTTGTTACCGAGTTAATGGAGCAAATGACATCTGAAATTAAAGAAAAATTGCCTAAAGCATATACTAAAGAACTTGTAGAAATACTTTTCAGGTTACCTTATACCAAAAGACAATTTTTAATTGATGAAAAATTAGGAACCCCTAAAACAGTAGGTAATTATTTAATGGACTTAGAAGCTGCAGGCTTTTTAATGTCCGAAAAAGTTGGTAAAGAAAAACTATACCTCAATCATAGATTAATGGCTGTATTAGAGCAGGCTTAATTTATATTAGAAAAAAAATAAAACACCATTAAATTTAAACTATGAACTTCATTAAGAATAAAGTATTTCAAATTACATGTTTGTTTTTTTTTGTCCTAGAATTAAACGCTCAAATCATTGAAACAAAGTTAGCACCAGGGGTCGATGAAACGAATACTGAATTTATGGAAATCTTTGATTTATGGAAATCTTATTTGAAAAATAGCCCTGATAAAATTTATGATAATCCTTATTGGAATTTAAAAGAAAAAGAGAGTTACAAATCTTATGATTTGTTAAATTCTCATGGATTTTTATCTCCTTCATTATATGGGTTAAATGTTAAGAATGTCGTGCTTTATATTCAAAAAGAAAAAAATTTTCATGTAATTGTATCAGAATATTATTGGCTGAATCAAGAAGAAATGTACCCTCTAGCCATTACTAAAGTCATTGCTAAAAAAATGATTTAGGTGAATTCAAGTTACATAATTGGTTGCCTTATTACACGAGAAATTGGAAAACAAATAAATCGGGTCTTATTACTTATGTTTATCCATCATCTTATGAGCTAAATATGGATGAAGTGAAAAATGCTAATAAATTTGTAGATAATCTAAATAGGTTGTTTGATTTGGCAGAAGAGCAAATTATATACTATATAAACGAAAATTGTGATAATATTTTTTATTCACAAGGGTATGAGTTTGTGATGTCCATGGGGCGTGAACCAAATCGTTGCGGATTCTTCGATAGTATAAACAACATTGTTTATACTATCGAAGAATCAGGAGCATTCCATAAGCATGAATTAATTCATTTAATAAATAAAAAATTTCCAAAAGCAAACCCTATTTTGCTAAGTGGTTTAAGTATCTATACAGACAGTCCTAATTGTTTATTAGGGAAGCCTTTTATTTATCATGTTGGAAAAGTTCAAGAAATAATTGAAAACAACCCGAACATTGATTTATCAAATTGGTGGGATGTCAAACGTGTAGACAGTATAACGGAACCATTATATGTTACGGGTGCAATATTGTGTGATATTATTTTAGAATTTGGAGGAATAGAATTTTTCAAAGATGCATTACAAAGTGGCTATGAGGACCAAGACCTGTTAAATTTCTTTGATACAAAAATGGGGTTAACAAAGAAAGATTTAAACATTGAAATGAAAAAACGAATTTATGAAATTTCTGAAATGGAAAAAATGACTTTTTTAATTAAATTATAATATTAGGATACAATGACTACCCCCTAATTATAAACAACCAGATGGTAAAGATTGTAGCCCAACTTGTATAAAGATAATTGCAAAATATTATGATAAAACTATCAGCTTATCTTCTCTAAGGATACTTAATGAAACCCAAAAAGTGGGTAGTAGTTTACTTAATCTTAGTAAAGCAATTAAAGAGATAGGTTTTCGAAGTCTAGGTGTAAAAATAAATTTAAAAGAATTATTTCCAATTCGTTATTTTGACACACATATACCCCACATTTACAAAAGCAACCAAGCAGTCATGGTTTCTAATCTCTTAATATTTATATTTGGTGATATTAAAAGATTTTGAAGGTAATTAAAATTAAATTTCTTTTACTTGACTTTTTTGTAATTAAATTTTCACTTTCTGTACTACGCATGTACCACACACCCACCTAAACCCTTGCTATACCTGAATAGTTAATTACTGTATCGGGAAATAAATCCTACTTTGCTATCCTTTGCTTAATTTATAGTAAATTGTTGCTAAATTTCTTACTTATAAAAAAGGCAAGGTATTACTGTTGAAAAACAGCAATAAACTATTTCCTCCTGTTTATAAAGTTTAGGAGTTTTTATTAAATTTCAGGCTTTTGAACCCTAATTTCTTATGAAAAACATACTTCTTTTGTTTGTTGTTGTGCTCTCTTATACTCAAGCATATACACAGCACAGTCAGCTTTCTATCCTAGAACATAACTGGAAACACTATATTCTAAATGAATCTGTAAATGAAGATATGGTACCTTACTTTTTCAACTTAAGTCCTGTTGGTACTTGGAGCGATTTAGATTATACAAACAGACAACGCGGGCAATGGCCATTAAGAAGTCATTTACTCAGAACCGTAGAAATGGCAAAGGCATATAACCAAAAGGATAATCAATTTTACAGGAATACCGACTTAAAAAAAGCTATACTACAAGCTTACAATTATTGGGTTAACGAGGATATTATAAACCCTAATTGGTGGTATCCTCAAATTGGTGTACCACAAAACATTGGTCTTATCATGCTACTAATGGAGAATGAAATCGATACCGAACCATGGCAAAAAGGTATAGCTATTATGGATCGTGTTGAATTTGGAGAACTTACAGGTCAAAACCTGGTTTGGGTATCATCAAATATTGTGTTACGTTGTATTCTTAAAAACGACACAACGCTCTTAGAACCGGCAACTGCTAAAATTCGTAATGAAATGAAAATGGTCAATAATGCTGAAGGACTTCAACCCGATTATTCCTTTCATCAGCATGGACGCCAATTACAATTTGGAAATTACGGACTCCACTTTCTGGAAGATCAAGTAAAATGGATGTTTATATTAAAAGGCTCACAATACGACTATACGCCTGAACAAATAGAATTAATGCGTAATTATTTCGCTCAAGGACAACGATGGGTAATTTGGAAAGGCATGTATGACATAAACAGTAGCGGTCGACAATTGTTTCCAGACGAGCAGATTAAAAAATACAACCGAGTAAAGAAAGCGGCCATCGAAATGGGAAAAATTGATCCTGAATATTTGTCTTTATACCAATCTATAAGTACAGAAAATGCCTTAGCGGGTGTAAAATATTTTCCGTATTCAGAATTAACTATCAACCGAACGTCATCATATTTTTCATCTATTAGAATGTGTTCTAGCCGAATAAAGGGTTCTGAATCTGGCAACGGCGAAAATTTAAATGGATACTATCTTGCAGATGGCGCCATGTATGTTATGAAAACAGGCGAAGAATATCTTAACATTTTTCCGTATTGGGATTGGCGTAAAATACCAGGTACCACCGCTATTCAAGATACGGTCAAGCTACTTGAATTAGGTTGGGAAAGCTATAATATGGCAAGTGATTTTGTGGGTGGGCTAACTTTTGAAGCTAATGCCATAACCAGCATGCAATATAATCGCGATGGTGTAACCGCCAATAAATCGTATTTTATATTTCCTGAGTTTACGGTATGTCTAGGTTCGGGGATTAATGGAGCACCCAATCAACATTTAGAAACAACTATAGAACAAAATTTTAGTACAAGTCTAATAGCCAAGAATAGCACCTTGTTACAGACCAACAACACTACACACACTAAAAGTCTTTGGCACAATAATTCGGGATATATCATAAATCAAGGGCAGAATATTGTTGCCTGTGTAAAACAAAAAGAAGCCAATTGGACTCCCGTGGTGTCTTGGATTTCCAAAGAAGAATCCGCTAAACCCGTATTCACTTTAGGCATAGATCATGGAAAACATGTGAAAAACGACAGTTATGCCTACGCAGTATTTCCGGCTGTAAAGGAAGAGGATTTTACTACAATTCAGCAACATCCCCCTTACACAATCTTATCGAATACCACAGCTAAACAAGTGGTTCAATTCGGACCATATACTTCCGTAGTTTTTCATAAGCCTGGAAGCATAAACCTATCAGATTCTTTAAGGGTATCCTCTACTGTTCCTGCTATTTTATTATGCAAATTGGATGAAAACGGATTAGATATTTCTATGTGCGATCCTACTCAAAAATTAGACATGGGACAAATCGAAGTTTCTAGAACAACTAATACTAAAACCAAAACATCAACTCATAAAGTTGTTTTTCCAACAGGCACAGAAAAAGGAACTGCTGTTGTATTGAGTAAAATTTAAATCTGTATTTCTTTTCAAATACATGTTTTTCAACAAAAATTAAATAAGGTAAAGGAAAAAACACCTCCCTACATATATAATGCGCTTACTAAAGATAACTTAGAAAAAACCCAAACCGGTACCAATTAAAATAGCAGTGGTTTAAAAGCTTATACCATCCCCTACGCCTTACAACAGAATCTTGTTTTAGTTTGCTCTATACTCGCTAATTTTGTATTTTACAAAGGAAAACACAAAGTATAAAAACTGTTTTAGCCAATACCAACCATGCTCCATCTTAAACCAGAAAAAAATATAGCTTTTAATAGCGGTTAAATAAAAAACTGAATTATGAAAACAATGACCTGTAGGCAATTAGGTGGCGCTTGTAACATAGCTTTTCAAGCAGAAACGTTTCAAGAGATGGCTGAAAAAAGTCAGAAGCACGGAAGAGCGATGTTGGAACTTGGTGACAAACCTCATATAGATGCCATGGAAACCATGAGAAAAAAATCTGAAAACGAAATGAACACTTAGATGCAGGAGAAAAAAGACATGTTTTTAGCATTACCAGAAGACGACTAAAACAGTCCTTTAATAAAAATAGTAAGCCATTTACCTGCTTAGGTCCTAAATCTAATAAAAAGCGACGCTTTAAAAATTAATCTTAATGAATTCACTTTTTTATCGAAAATCGATTATTGCAATAACGGGGCTTTTCCTTTGTGTGTTTTTAATTGTACACCTCTCTGCAAATTGTATTTTATTATTACCCGAAGGTATTGCTAGAGATTTATACAATTCCTATTCTACAACCTTACGAGAAAGTACCTTTATAAAAATTATAGCTTATGCTTTATATGTGTCTATAATTTTTCATGCGTTTTATGCCTTATTAATAACCATACGAAATAGTAAAGCGAAACCTCAAAAATATGTAGTTAATAACAGCAATGCCAATAGCAGTTGGGCCTCTCAAAATATGGGCTTACTTGGTATCGCTATATTGCTATTTATCATCGTGCATTTAGCAAATTTCTGGGCGCGTATTAAACTGGGTATGGGAGAAGAAGTTTCGCTAGATCCTATGGGCAATAAAGATGTTTACGAGGTAACCTATACATTATTTCATAACATCTACTTTGTATTGTTCTATTCGTTACTTGCAATTCCGCTTGCCTTGCATTTACATCATGGTTTACAAAGTGCCTTTAAAACCTTAGGATTTTACAATAAAACAGGTTTAAAAATTCTAGCAAAAGTCTCCTTAATTTATGCTGTAATAATGGGAGTTGGTTTTGGTATTATTCCTTTAGTAATGTATTTCAAATAATAAAAAGATGACATTAGATTCAAAAATTCCAGAAGGAAAACTCGAAGATAAATGGCGTAACTATCAAGTTCGGTCGCAATTAATTAATCCTGCCAACAAGAAAAAACTTAATATAATTGTTGTAGGCTCTGGATTAGCTGGAGGTGCAGCAGCAGCTACACTTGCCGAATCAGGTTACGATGTTAAGTGTTTTTGTTATCAAGATTCTGCTAGACGTGCTCATTCTGTTGCGGCACAAGGCGGAATAAACGCTGCTAAAAACTATCAACATGATGGCGATAGTATTTACCGATTATTTTACGATACATTAAAAGGAGGTGATTTTAGATCGCGGGAAGCTAACACCTACCGCTTGGCAGAATTATCTGCTCCGCTTATAGATCATTTTGTGCAACAAGGGGTTCCATTTGCCCGAGAATATGGTGGCACCTTAGTGAATCGCAGTTTTGGTGGTGTACAAGTACAACGTACCTTTTATGCCCGCGGACAAACCGGTCAGCAATTACTTTTAGCCACCTATTCGCAATTATATAAAATGGTTCAGGCAAAAAAAGTAGAGATGTTTCCGCGTAGCGAAATGTTAGATTTAGTTGTTATTGATGGTAAAGCAAAAGGCATCATTGTAAGAGATTTAGTTACAGGCGAACTAAAACGGTATGCAGCAGACGCTGTTGTTTTAGCAACTGGAGGTTATTCTCGCGTATTTAGACTGTCTACTTTAGCTATTGGTTGCAATGGGAGTGCCTTATGGAAAGCGCATAAAAAAGGAGCTTTGTTTGCCGCACCAAGTTTTACCCAAATTCATCCTACAGCGTTACCACAAACTAGCGACGCCCAATCTAAACTAACGCTAATGTCTGAATCGCTTCGTAATGATGGTCGTATATGGGTGCCTAAACAGCAAGCCGACAAACGAAAAGCGCATGACATTCCCGAAGAAGAACGCGACTATTATTTAGAACGACGCTATCCGAGTTATGGCAATTTAGCTCCTAGAGATATTGCTTCTCGGGCCGCTAAAGAACGAATAGATGCAGGGTTTGGCGTAGGAAATTTAAAAAACGCGGTGTATCTAGATTTCAAATATGCCATTAACAAATTTGGATTAGAAACCATAAAGGATCGCTATGGCAACTTGTTTTCCATGTATAAAAAAATTACAGGAATTGATGCTTATAAAGAACCCATGCAAATTTCGCCCGCAGCTCATTTCTCTATGGGCGGTCTGTGGGTAGATTATGAATTAATGACAACCATTCCCGGTTTATACGCTATAGGCGAGTGTAATTTCTCGGACCATGGCGCAAATCGATTAGGCGCAAATTCTTTATTACAAGCAAGCATAGACGGGTATTTTATTTTACCAAATACCATAAATAATTATTTAGCAACAGAAGTTCAAAAAGAAACTCCTACTATAAATCATCCTGAATTTATCAAATCAGAAGCAGACACAAAGGCACACATCGACCGAATTCTTGCTATAAATGGCAGCAAGACTGTCGATCATTTTCATAGGGTGCTTGGTAAAGTTATGTGGCAAGAATGTGCTATGAGCCGAAATAAACTCGGTTTAGAAAAAGCAATTTCCGAAATTAAAACAATAAAAGATGAATTCTGGAACGATGTTAAAGTCACAGGAACCGATAAAGAATTAAATACCGAACTTGAAAAAGCATTGCGAGTTGCCGATTTTATAGAATTAGGAATTTTAATGTGTAAAGATGCTTTAGAGCGCGAGGAGTCTTGTGGTGCTCATTTTCGTGAAGAGTATCAGACCGAGGATGGAGAAGCCGTTCGGAAAGACGAGCATTTTTCTTATGTATCTGTTTGGCAATACGATAAAGGCGATTTTAAATTGCATAAAGAAATTTTAGAATTTGAATTTGTGAAACCTACGGTAAGAAGTTATAAGTAAAACACTATGAAAGTAACATTTAAAATCTGGAGACAGGAAGGTCCGAAAGATCAAGGAGAACTAAAAAATTATGAGGTGGATGGTTTAACAGAAGACATGTCTTTTTTAGAAGCTTTAGATCATTTAAATGAATTGTTAGTTCTTAAAAACGAGAAAGTCATTGCCTTCGAACATGATTGCCGAGAGGGAATTTGTGGGCAATGTGGGGTATTTATTAATGGTCGTGCTCATGGTCCGCATGACGCTATTACCACCTGCCAATTACACATGCGTAGTTTTAAAGACGGAGACACCATTATTGTAGAACCTTGGCGTGCCTCATCTTTTCCTATTATAAAAGATTTAATAGTCGATCGTTCAGCTTTTGACAGAATTATTGAACAAGGTGCTTTTATAAGTTCTAAAACCGGAACAGCCCCAGAGGCTAATGCCATTCCTATTCCCAAAGATATTGCAGACAAAGCTATGGATGCTGCTGCCTGTATTGGTTGCGGAGCTTGTGTAGCAACTTGCAAAAATTCATCGGCTGCTTTATTTACTTCGGCAAAAATTAACCATTTAAACAATTTACCTCAGGGGAAAGCAGAACAGCACCGACGTGTGGTTGCCATGACAGCCCAAATGGAATTGGAAGGTTTTGGAAGCTGTACGTTTACCGGTGCTTGCGAAGTGGAATGCCCGGAAGGGATTTCTATAGTAAACATTGCAGAAATGAATACTCGTATTTTTAAATCTAAAATTTTTGGGTAACCTAAGGAGACAGTAAATCGAAACACCAAAATAAGACCTCTAGAACTCTGATTCTGATAATATTTTTTAGTCTATTTTATAGAAATTATATTTCTTTTGATCGGATATTTTCATAACTTTATTAATTAGACCGTTAATTTTCAACCCTTTTATACGTGTTTAACTTTTACGAATCACCTTATTCACCAATGAAAAAAATTACAATTTATAGACCAGAAGAACGATTTAATACAAATTGTACCTATGACATATTAGTTGGAAATAAGGTGCTAACGACTATTAAAAACGGAGAAGAAAAAATTATTGAAATCCCTGATGGACTTGAGAATGAAACTTTAAAAGCAAAAATTCAATGGTGTGGAAGTAAATCATTAGAGCTTAAAAATATTTCCGAAAACCAAAAAATTAGTATTAGCGGAAATGAATTTCTAAATAAACAAATGCCTTTGTCTGGAGCACTAATTCCGCTTATTGGATTAATGGTTTTTAATTTGAAAATTTTTCCTAAAAATATAGGGATTGCTTTTTTTATTGTTTTTTTGATTGGAATTATTGGAACCATAACCGTTTGGAGAAATAAATGGCTGCATATTAAAATAGAAGAAAAACTTTTCCCGCTTTAAAACAGAATCAGCCTTAATCACTTTCGAATGAACTGCGATCATTCCCAAGTTTATTTGAGATATAAAGTTATAATTTTCATTATCGTGAATTACACTTAATAATGTATTAAACCTACTTCTACCCCATTTTAATCGCATAAAACCTGCTTAAAAAAGTCAATTTCTAATGGCTTAAATACCAAACAAAATTCTGAATTAATCCTTTGGTTTAGGATTATACATCACAATAATCTGAACTACTATAGCCAAGAAAACCAACATAAAAATCTCGATTTGTGTAAACAATTGCACCGAATCTAGAGCACGTTTACTAATAGACATTTGTCTGCTTCCTTCGTTAAGCTGAATTTTAGACAAATCGTCTAGGTTGGCCTTTAAATCTTCTATAGTACCGATAACAGGAGTACGATTACTAAAACCAGAGCTTAAATATTGGGTTTCGGCATCTTTTAATCCGGAAAGATTACTTTTTAAATCCTCGAAAACTACTTCTTCTTCCGGAGTTAGTTTGGTTTGCTCAAACCGCATCACTAAAGATTGTAAATGCGTGTTGACATTTGCATTATGGCTACTAAAAAAAGTGGAATCGGATACAGTTAGGGCCAATTCTTTTTGATGTACAGACTTTAGCATTTCAAAAATTAAATCATTGGCAATTAAGCGATCTTCGTAAATGGTTACAACAGAATCGCGAACACGAATAAAATTATTTCTATCGATTAGATTCGTAGCCATGATTAAAATAAAAATCATCAGAATTCCGAGTATCCATTTTAACTTATTTAAGAATGCCATAATTACCAATTTTAAGCGGTTTAAACCATGGTTAAATATACTAAAAATGCTTACAATACAAAGGGGATATATTATTGTATACTAAGGATTTCTCAACAAAATACTATAAAAATTATCTGATTAATTATTATTTACTAGTTTAGGCGCTTCAAGTTGTACTCTTTCTCATTTTCTAGATGGAAATGGAGTCTCAAAATAAAAAGAAAAACACTAAGGTACAACGCGTAAGTTTTCAATAAAAATTCTTAAAAATAGTATGGAAAAAATTGCTGTAATTGGTGGCTTAGGAGCTTTGTCTGGAGCCGATTTATTTTTTAAACTACTTAAAAACAAATCCGCTTTAAAAAATCAGAAGCATTATCATTTCATTTTTGAACAACAACCTTACAGCCAAATTGAATCTGCCTTATTTGAAGCTCAGGATATAAAATCCAGAAAATTTTATACGTTTAATTTATGTAAAAATTTTGAGCAGAAACAAGTTTCTAAAATTCTTATGCCTTGTTTTGCAAGCCATTCCTTTATAGAAGAATTACAAAAGGAAACATCCATTACTATTGTCAATATTTTTGATGCCATAACCCATTATCTCCATTCTAATTTTGAAAAAGGAACAAAAATAGGTGTGCTTACGTCTAGTTTTGTAAAAGAATCGTCCTTATTAAAACACTATTTTCAGGACTACGAATTAATATATCCTACCAATCAAAGTCAATTAATGCAGGCCATTTATGGAGAATCGGGAATAAAAAACGGCTACTTAGATGGCTTGCCATTAGAGTATGTTTACGAGGCTTGCATGGAGTTAAAAACAAAAGGTTGCGAAGTTATTTTGCCATGTATCACCGAAATCTCATTACTGGTAAATCAGTTACAAACCAGAGGAATTTCGATAATCGACGTGAATGAGGTGTATGCAGATTACGCTTTGGCTAAAGGACATAGCGAGCCCGTTAAGCCCTTTAAATTGGGAATTGTTGGAGGTGTTGGTCCTTCGGCAACGGTCGATTTTATGAATAAGATTATTCTAAGTACGCCAGCAGAAAAAGATCAGGATCATATAAAAATGATTGTTGAACAAAACCCGCAGATTCCTGATAGAACAGCAAATCTCATTCAAAACGACACCGACCCCACCCTCGCCTTATTTTCAACTTGCAAAAAACTAGAAGCGGCGGGCTCTCATGCTATCGCTATACCGTGTAATACCGCGCATGCCTTTTTAACAGAAATCCAAGAGCATCTTAATGTACCCATTGTGAATATGATAACCACCACTGCGGAATACATTTTAGAACATTTTGGAAAAGACTCTAAGGTTGGATTATTGGCTACCAGTGGCACCATACAAAGTAAGGTTTATTTTCAGGTTCTTACCCATTACGGACTTCAGGTTGTGATTCCAGATGAAACCCATCAAAACTATGTGATGGACAGTATTTACGGTAAATTTGGTGTTAAAGCTGGATATACGCAGGGGCACTGCAAAACACAAATTCTTAAAGGCGTGACCTACCTGATAAAAAAGGAAGCTCAAGTTATTATTTTGGGGTGTACAGAATTACCGCTCATGTTCCCTCAACCACAAGAAGAGAAGCATAGCCACACCAAGGTTGAGTTGATTGATCCTACTTTAATTTTAGCAAAACACATCGTGAGTTTAGCGAAATCAGCTATTTAAAGCTCTCCTTAAAACAGGTCAACAAAATTTACTAAAACACGCTTTCAATAGGTTTAGAAAACATCCGCATACACACTAAAATTGGAGTTAAACCAAAAACACAGATAAGCTTAACGCCCCATGAGCGCCAATAACTAACGATTGCTCGATATCTGCAGTTTTTGATGGGCCAGAAATAAAAACACCAAAATCGGTATCTTCAACATTTAGTTTTTGGTAGGCTTGATGCATAAACGGCATAAGGTGTTCTTGATGCACCACTAAAACCAAATGTTTGGTTATAAAAGGTAGTACACGCATAGGTAGCAAGTTGTCTTTAACCCAAACGGCGCCATTTTCGGCAACACCTAAATCGCTTTCTAAGACCAAAACATCTAAATCTTCTAAATCTTTTGGATTGGTCAATGTTTCAAAATCGACCGTATTAAACTGGCCGGTATAATCAAGGGCCGAATATTTTACTTTGGCTTCTGGAAACAAAGTACCCACATGATTCATTACCTTGTCTTTGGAATCCACTTTCACCACTTGTCCGCCAGCTGTTTCTACTTTTAAAACAAATTCATCTACCAAAGCTCTAGAATCCTCAAATACCTCTAAATCGATAGTCGGTATACTTAATAGTTCTGGTTTATTGCTTTTTATGCTTGCTAATATGTCATTTCTACTACTCATCTTTTTTTCTTTTTTTGTACCATTCATCAAAACTTTCTTCAGGTCCCGATGGTAAATCGCGTGCATTTCCCCATACATTAGGTTTCGAATTAATTACACCTTTAGGCAGATTTCTTAAGGACCAACGCGCTGCCTTTCCCACTTTTTCGAACGTGGCAGGTTTGGCGAACATCGTACCCATAAATTTCATAGATGATTTTTTCACAAAAGGTTGCGGCACTTCTTTCGTTATAATTTGTCGCCATTTATAGAGTTGTGTATGAATGTCTATTTTCACCGGACATACATCCGAACACGATCCGCATAAGGTGGAAGCAAATGGTAAAGTACTGTGCTTGGTTAAATCTTTTCCGGGTGATAAGATCGAACCTATAGGACCAGGAATCGTGGCATCGTAACTATGTCCGCCACTACGTCTGTAAATCGGGCAGGTATTCATACAAGCACCACAACGAATACATTGCAGAGAAGCTCTAAAATCTGGACGACTTAACTGCTCGGTTCTGCCGTTATCAACAATAACGATATGCATTTTAGCACCTTCACGAGGCTTTCTAAAATGAGATGAAAAAGTTGTAATGTGTTGTCCAGTAGCGCTGCGCCCCAATAATCTAAGAAAAACACCTAAGTGTTCTTGTTTTGGAATAATTTTTTCTATCCCCATACAGGCGATGTGAACAGGAGCTAAATGTGCGCCCATATCGGCATTACCTTCATTGGTACAAACCACAAAACCACCTGTATCTGCAATCGCAAAATTAACCCCTGTAATGGCCGCATCTGCATTTACAAATTTTTCTCTAAGGTGTTTTCTAGCTTCTCCGGTTAAGTATTGCGGATCGCCAGCACAGGGCTTCGTACCCAAATGCTCTTGAAACAATGCGTCGACATCTTCCTTAGTTTTATGAATCGCGGGTAGTACGATATGGCTTGGCGGTTCTTTAGCTAATTGCACGATGCGTTCCCCTAAATCCGTATCGATAACTTCTATACCATCGGCTTCTAGAAAAGGGTTTAAATGACATTCTTCGGTGAGCATCGATTTACTTTTCACCACTTTTTTAGCATTGTGCGCTTTTAAAATACTGTGTACTATTTTATTATGCTCATCGGCATTTTTAGCCCAATGCACCTGCACACCGTTTTTTAATGCGTTTTCTTCAAACTGAATTAAATAATTATCAAGATTAGACAAGGTATGCGCCTTAATCCCTTGTCCTAAATTACGTAAAGCCTCCCACCCTGTAACAGAATGAGCAGCCTTATCGCGTTTATGACGTACAAACCAAAGGGCTTTGTCGTGCCAATTAACTTTCTTTTCGTCTTTATTAAATATAGCTGCCGCTTGTGAATGACTCATGTTTTAATTCAATTTACACTGTTTAAAATTTCGGCGATATGCAACACTTTTAAAGGTTGTTTGTTTCGTGTTATCAACCCTTCCAAATGCATTAAGCAAGACGTATCTGTAGCGGTAATAACTTCTGCCCCGTGATCTAAATGATCTTGAACGCGATCTTTACCCATTTTTACAGATATCGCTTCTTCGGCCACCGCAAAGGTTCCTCCAAATCCGCAACATTCATCTTCACGGCTTAGTTTAATAATTTCTGTGCCCGTCACTTCGGCTAACAACTCACCGATATACGAATATTCTGGAGTTACTTTTTCTGAACACGATCCTAAACGCAATCCTCGTAATCCATGGCAACTTTTATGAATACCCACTTTATACGGAAAACTTGCACCAACATCTTTAATTTTTAACACATTGAGGATAAAATCGCATAGTTCGTAAACATTGTTTCTAACATTAATAACATCTTCGGTTTGCGGAATCACATCAAAATGCTTTTTAACGTGATAGGCACAACTTCCAGAAGGGGTTACAATATAATCGAAGGTCTTAAAATTGTTTACAAAATGTGTACAAGCGCCTACAGATTCGTTTTCGTAACCCGAATTAGCCATAGGCTGACCACAACAGGTTTGCCCTGAAGGATACACCACATCCACATTTAGTTTTTCCAACAATTCTAAGGTTGCTTTTCCTACTTGTGGATACAATTGATTGATATAACAAGGGATAAATAATCCTACTTTCATTTTTTAAAGTTTAGCGAGTTTTAGATAGCAACTTATTAAAAGCCATTTCGGAGGCTTCATTACATGACATCCTTTGCTCCAATTTCAAGGCATTTATTAAGGCGTTCCATTCATTATAAAATCCTTTTTTTGATGCTTCAAACCCTAATTCTTCAATTCGTTTTCCATTAATCTCCATAATCATATATACCAGATATTAATCGTTATACACTTTCATAGTTCTATACCCGTAAATAGCAATCACGCAAAAGCATAAAAATGGTAAAATAAAAGACACATTAACTGCTGCAAAGCCGCCTATAGTGCCTTTATCGATAATAGTTCCTTGTAAGATAGGCATTAAAGCACCACCTACAATAGCCATTACTAACCCTGCCGCACCCAGTGTAGAATCTTCTTCACTAAGTCCTTTAAGCGCAATTCCGTAAATGGTTGGGAACATTAACGACATGAACGCCGACGTGGCTACAAGACAATATAAACCTAACATTCCTTCTATTAAAATAACACCAGAAATAGTAATCATAGCTCCAATAGCAAATATGGTAAGTAGCTTTTTAGAATCTATAAAACGCATTAAATACGTACTAATAAATCGGCTTGTTAAAAAGATAACCATGGCCACTATATTATAATTTTGAGCTGTTGCTTTAGATATTCCTAAATTATCGGCATATTGAATTATAAACGTCCAACACATAATTTGTGCGGCCACATAAAATAATTGGGCGATAACACCTTCTCTGTATTTTCCGTTTTTAAACAATCTTTTAAACGATTCTTTCGCCGGACCATGAGCCTCCTGGTTACCGATGTTAGGCATTTTTGCTAGCGAGATAATGATCAACATAATAATAACCACCACGCCCAAAATAACATAAGGATTTCTAATGATTGCGAGATCGTGCGTTCGAATGACAGCTTTTTGAGCTTCATCTAAAGTGGTGAAAATTAATTCCCCCATTTCGTTACGTTTATCAGAATCTAAAACAGTTAAAATAAATTTTGAAGCGACAAACATACCAAACAACGACCCGATTGGATTGAAGGCTTGTGCCAAGTTTAAACGTTGGGTAGACGTACGCTCATCGCCCATCGCTAAAATATAGGGATTGGCCGTAGTTTCTAAAAAAGCTAATCCGAAGGTTAGTATATAAAGTGATCCTAAGAAAAACCCAAACACCTCGTATTTGGCGGCCGGAAAAAACAATAATGCTCCAAAAGCATAAAGCGAGAGCCCCAATAAAATACCCTTTTTATAACTATATTTTCTAACAAATAAAGCTGCAGGAATGGCCATGGTAGCATAACCACCATAAAATGCAAATTGCACTAAAGCGGCTTTGGCCGTAGATATTTCCATAACGGTTCCAAATGCTGCCACCATAGGGTTTGTAATGTCGTTCGCAAATCCCCACAACGCAAACAATGAGGTAATTAAAATAAAGGGTATTAAAACCTCTTTTGATACCACTGGAACTTTTTCTGTATTTTTCATTTTGATATGTTAGTTAGTACTCGAACCCGCTTCTAGCGTTGTACAAAAAAAGCATACTATAATAGTCTAAGAACCTCTTATTTTATAGTACGCTTTTTAATAGTAATGGATTTGATTTTATTACGATCTATACTGTGCGTAAATCACTTTTGTTTGTAAATATTCTTCCATTCCGTGTTTTCCATCTGCTCCACCTATACCCGATTTTTTCCAACCGGCATGGAAACCTTGAATGGCTTCAAAATGTTCTCTATTAATATAGGTTTCACCATACTGTAATTCTTCTGCAGCATGCATTACTTTATTGAAATTTTCTGAGAATATAGAAGATGTTAATCCAAATTCACAATCATTTGCTAAAGCGATAGCCTCGTCTAAAGTACTAAATTTCATCACAGGTAAAACAGGCCCGAAGACTTCTTCTTGAATAATTTGCATGTTTTGAGTTACATTTGTTAGTAAGGTTGGCTGATAGAAATAACCTTTATCAAATCCTGGTGTTCTATTACCTCCAACAATAACTTCGGCTCCTTCTTTTTTAGCATACTCAACCATTTCGGTTACTTTATCTAATTGATCTTTAGACACTAAAGCACTCATATCTGGATTGTTCTTAGAAAATGCATCTTCTACTTTTAAAGATTTTAATTTCTTAGCGACCATATCTAAAAATTGATCGTGAATAGATTCTTCTACATAAAGACGCTCTGCACAGTTACATACTTGTCCGCTAAACGTTACTCGAGAGGTTACAACTGCATTAACGGCTAATTCTAAATTGGCATCAGCACAAACTATAGCTGGTGCTTTACCTCCTAATTCTAGAGATACTTTTGTAATGTTTTTTGCGGCTGCTTCCATAACCATTTGGCCAGCACCAACACTACCTGTTAAACTAATAATTCCTGTTATCGGACTAGAAGAAAGGGCATTACCAACAATACTACCTTTACCACAAACATAATTTAAAACTCCAGCAGGAAGACCTATTTCTGAAGCTAATTTAGCAAATTCCATAACCGTATTTGGTGCGATAGAACTTGGGTTTATCACACAGGTATTCCCTGTAATTAAAGATCCTGCAACTTTTCTAGCCATTACAAACAATGGGAAGTTCCAAGGTAAAATTCCAACCGCTACACCAATTGGTGCTTTGTGTAAAAAGATATGTTCTTTACTTCTATCACTCTGTATAATTTCGCCTTCAATACGTCTCGCAAATCCAGCATAATAATCAAAATATTCTGCAGTAACATCAATTTCAACCTGTGCTAAACCCATAACCTTCGCTTGTTCTGCTGCTAAAGTTTCAGCTAAAAACACACGATTTTCACGAATAACATCGGCCATTTTATTTAAATATCGACCTCGTTCTACTGCTGGAAGCGATTTCCAAGCGTGTTGCGATGCTTGTGCAGCGTCTAATGCAAGTTGTGCATCTTTAACACTACCAACAGGCATTAATGATAAAACTTCTTCGGTGCACGGGTTTAAAATTTCAATGACATCTGTAGACGTCGATTCTACAAACTTTCCATTTATGTACTGCTTAAATGTTTTCATAATACGGTATAATTTAATTAATTAGTTTACTGAATTTGTATACTCTCACTTCATAATATAATAGCTAGAAATCGAATTCAAATTTAAAATCGCATCTCTAAAATTTAATAAAGTTGAATAGTAGAGTTACAAATATGACAATTATCATTATAAAAATATTTATCTATAACAAACTACTTTATGTATAATTTAAACATTAACGTTTACCAACTGCAATTTTAAACCACAAACCAAAACCTAAGAGGTGTACCTTCCAGATTTATATAAAGCAGGAGAAAGTCCAGTTATAGCCTTAAAAACTCTAGAAAAATGATAGCGATCTGAGAAGCCTAATTTAAACGAAATTCCTTCAATCGTTTCGTTGGTATGTTCAAATATTTCGCAAGCTTTAGCAATTTTACGATTCTGAATAAAGCTATGCAGCGTTACATGCATTTCTTCTTTAAACAATCTAGAAAACGAATTAGGGGCCATATTTACTAGCTCTGCCAACTCAGAATTACTCAGCTTCTCCTCGATATTAGCTTCTATAAAACGCAACACAACCAAAACACGTTCGTCTATATTAATGGTCTTCCACAGCTCGACTCCTATATTAGATATAGCCTCTTTTATAAACGCTTGTAATTTCAAATTAAAGGTCAATTTAAAATCATGATTTTCAACCTTTAACCGCTCCGTTAAATAGATTAAACGCTCTTTTAAATGATCGGATAATTCCACTTTAAAAATCCCAGGAAACACATTATCGAAAGGCGTTCCCAAATTAAAATGCGTAAAAAAATGAATTAAATATTTACGCTCGTAATAGGCTTCATTATGGCGTTCGGACAAGTTTTTTCCAGACACATGAATCCCCGAATCAAATTCATGACGCTTTAAATAACGTGTAGAAAAAGAGGTAAATGGTGAAATAATATACAGGAAATCGGGCTCCATCTTATATACTTTGTCCTGTAGCGTAAGCTCGCCGCCTTCGTTTTTATTCCAATATATTCTCCAAAACGGATACACCATATCGTGACAGTCCCACAAATCGAGATACCAATACCTACAACACAGAAGCTTTAAATTAACATCTATAAAATTTTGCTTTTTAGTTGACGGGTCTCCTAACTCTACTTTATTTATCAATTTTGCCATAGCGATGTTTAAATTATACACAAATATAAGCGTTTTAAATATTTTAAAACTTTATAAGTTCTCCTAATTTTACAATTCAAGAAAATTTAAAAAATCATCTTTTATGAGCGATATAAAACTTCCAAAAAAAGTAAAGAAAGAGCTAAAAAAAATATCTAAGGTAGCAGGATATTTATGGCAACGCGAATGGGCAGAACGAAATGCAGGAAACATTTCTATGAACTTAACTTCTTTTTTGACAAAGAAGACATCCTAAAAAAAACCAAAGGTAAAACCTTTACTCCTTTCGATTTTCCTAAAGGCACTGCTGGTTATGTCTTGTTTATTACGGGTACAGGATGCTACTTAAGAAGCTTAATTGATGAGATTGAGGAAGCAGCATGTATCCTTTATATAAACGATGATGCTACAGGATACACCATTATTTGGGGTGGTAAACGCGAAGGTTTCGGCCCAACTTGCGAGCTGATCTCCCACTCTAGTATTCACCTGTTTAACACAGAGCACAACCCGACGCATTTAGCTATAGTACATACACATCCGTTAGAGTTAATAGTAATGAGTCACCACCCATTATTCGACAACGAAGAAGAATTAAACAGACAAATCTGGATGATGTGTCCGGAGGTTCGTGTATTTGTTCCAAAAGGTATTCACTGTACACCTTACGCACTTTCTAGTACAGCAGCTTTAGCTAAAGTAACTATAGAAGCCTTTAAAACTAGAAATGTATCGCTATGGGAAAAACACGGTGCCACTGCAACAGGAGAAGATGTTGAAAAAGCGTGGGACTATTTGGATGTAGCCAATAAAGGTGCCAAATTATTATTAATGAGTTGGGCTGCAGGTTTTGAACCAGCAGGTTTGTCTAATGACCAATTAACGGAATTAGAACAATTCACCTAAAATATAAAACCATATACAATGAGTAGATTAATAGGTAGATTACCAAAAATCGGAATTCGTCCTACCATTGACGGACGTGAACTTGGGGTTAGAGAATCTTTAGAAGATCAATGTATGGATATGGCAAAAGCTGCCGCCAAGTTAATTGAAGACAATTTAAGATTTCCTAGCGGAGAACAAGTAGAATGTGTTATTGCAGACACCACTATTGGAGGTGTTGCAGATGCCGCTGCTTGCGCCGATAAATTTAAAAGAGAAGGCGTAGAAGTCTCTATTACCGTTACACCGTGCTGGTGCTATGGTACCGAAGTTATGGATACCGATCCTTTAAGACCAAAAGCAGTTTGGGGGTTTAATGGTACAGAACGCCCTGGAGCGGTATATTTAGCTGCAGCATTAGCAGGTTATGCTCAAAAAGGATTTCCAGCCTTCGGAATTTACGGTCGTGAAGTTCAAGATGCTGGCGATTTAAGCATTCCTAAAGATGTAGAAGAAAAACTGTTGCGTTTTGCTAAAGCTGGTTTAGCTGTAGCACAAATGAACGGAAAATCATACCTATCTATAGGTTATAGTTCTATGGGGATTTCAGGGTCTATGGTCGATGTTAATTTCTTACAAGACTATTTTGGAGTTCGTGCCGAGTTCGTGGAATCTGTTGAATTATTACGCAGAATGGATGAGGGCATTTACGATAAAGAAGAATACGAAAAAGCATTAGCTTGGACCAAAGCGAATTGTAAAGAAGGCGCCGATAGGAATAATCCTGAAGCCCAAAAGTCTGCCGAAGTCAAAGCTAAAGAATGGGAAAAAGTCGTAAAAATGACCTTAATTTGTCGCGACATAATGAACGGAAACCCTAAACTAAAAGAATTAGGCTTTGGGGAAGAATCTAAAGGTCGAAACGCTATTATGGGTGGTTTCCAGGGGCAACGCCAATGGACCGATTACCAACCTAATGCCGATTTTACAGAGTCTATCTTAAACTCCTCTTTCGATTGGAACGGGATTCGTCAAGCCTACGTTTTCGCCACAGAAAACGACTGTTTAAACGCCGTTTCTATGTTATTTGGACATTTATTAACCAATACAGCGCAAATATTCTCGGATGTAAGAACCTATTGGAGTCCAGAATCTGTAGAACGTGTTACCGGAAAAAAACTAGAAGGTCTTGCCAAAGACGGTATTATTCACCTAATTAACTCGGGTTCTACCACACTAGATGCAACAGGGCAACAACGCGATGCCGATGGCAATCCTACAATGAAACCATTTTGGGAAATTACCGAAGATGAAGTTCAAAAATGCTTAGACAAAACACAATGGCCACCAGCCACTGTAGAATATTTTAGAGGCGGCGGATTCTCTTCTAACTTTAAAACCGAAGGTGTTATGCCTTTAACCATGTGCCGTATAAACCTTGTAAAAGGTATCGGTCCTGTTTTACAAATTGTAGAAGGTTGGAGCGTTGATTTACCAGATGATATTCACAATGTATTAAATAACAGAACAGACCCAACGTGGCCAACCACTTGGTTTGTACCTAGAGTTACCGGAGAAGGATTCTTTAAAGACACGTATACCGTTATGGCGAAATGGGGAGCAAACCATGGTGCTATTTCTTACGGACACATAGGTGCCGACTTAATTTCATTAGCTGCACTATTAAGAATACCTGTAAACATGCACAATGTTGCAGATGAAGATGTTTTCCGCCCAGCCTCTTGGAGTGCTTTTGGAGAAAATCTAGAATCTGCAGATTATAGAGCTTGTGCTACTTACGGCCCTTTATACGGATTTAAATCTTAAAACACACAATACTAAAAAGTACTTATAGGATGGGCCTAAATCCTTCTTATAAGTGCTTTTTTTAATTTTAAAAAACGTCCTTTTTGCAAGTTTTACAACAAAGCAGAACGTTTTTCCTTTCTAAATTTATTAAATATGACACAGGTTATAGCGGTTTTCGATATTGGTAAAACCAATAAAAAGATATTCTTATTCGACAAAGATTTTAATGTGGTTTACACCAATTCTATTCGTTTTGAAGAAAGTGTAGACGACGATCAATATCCGTGCGATGACATAGACGCTATTGAAACTTGGATCTGGAAAGAAATTAAAGCAATTCAAGATCAAAAAGACTTCGATATTAAAGCCATTAATTTCTCTACCCATGGTGCTACTTTAATGTATCTAGACCAAGACGGCAACCGAATTACACCGTTATATAATTATTTAAAACCTTTAGATTTCGACTTCACACCATTTTACAATACCTACGGTGGTGTAGCAGAGTTTTCCAGAAAAACAGCATCGCCGGCTTATGGTATGCTTAACTCTGGCTTACAAATGTATTGGTTGAAGCACTGTAAACCCAATTTTTACAAGCAAGCGCAAACCATTTTACATTATCCGCAATATTTAAGTTATTTGTTTTCTAACAAAATCACAGCCGACTTTACCTCTGTAGGTGCCCATACCGCTATTTGGGATTTCGACACCATGCAATATCACGATTGGTTAGCAAAAGAAAATATCTCGCTTCCCCAGCCAACACCTGGAAAGAAGGCAACACGAGCTTTAGTTAACGGGCAAGACATTGCTATTGGAAGTGGTTTACACGACAGCTCCTCTTCTATTATTCCCTTATTGGAAGAGCATGCAAATTCTAATCGCGAATTCATTTTATTATCTACCGGAACTTGGATTATTTGTATGAATCCGTTTAGTAAAGAAACTTTAACTGCCAAACAATTAAAGAACGATTGCTTGTGCTTTATGACGCCCGACAAAAAGCAAATTAAATCTTCCATGCAATTTTTAGGGCGCGTGCACGAAGTGAATGCCATGGCATTAAGCGACCATTTTGGCGTAGATAAAAGTCATTTTCTAAAATTAACACTGAACAAAGCCCTGTGTACCGACATCTTAGAAAAAGGGAAAGCCAAATTTTTCCCCGGCACGATCGCAGACGATTTTATAGGCGATTTAAATCAGTTGCACACTTTCGAAACTTACGAATTGGCCTACTATCAACTTATTTATGAAATAGCCCAACGGGTACACCAGGGCATTAACAACATTTTAGACGCGAAGCACAACCTTAAAGATGTTTATATTTCTGGCGGATTTAATAGAAATGATATATTTGTTGAATATTTACAACAAATGATGCCTGAACAACACATACAATTCCCGAACGGCAAAAATGCAAGTGCTTTAGGCGCGGCCATGCTTATGAAAGATTATATCACAGCATAAACATCCTTTATAAATCTATTTAAATAGTTGAAGCCATAAGCTGATGGTAGAGGCATATGCTTCGTCTTTTACTAAGCAATAATCCTGTCCTTTCTTAATATATTTCTGAAAGGTTTTTTGTTTGCTTATCAGTCTGTTTTAAGATAAACGCCACATATCACCAGTTAAAAACTGAATGAGTTATCAATCTCTCTTACTAATGATGAAACGTGGCGGATTTTTATAGATGAAATTTTTAAAAAGCTCTATTTAAAAGCATGTTTTATAGTTTCTATATCAACGCCAAAAAGTTGTTGAACCATAGGGTTTAAAGTCGATTCATCGCCTTCAATATGAAACGTTGACTGGATATGTGTGGCACGCTCACCCGCTTGTAATGCTAATGCTGGCGAAGACGTTTCCAACTCATAAAACGGCCCTAAAGGTTTAGCTCCCGGCTCTGGCGCACCATCATTATAAGCATTAATAACATCTCCACTAAAAGGTTCGTCTTGCATTTCCCACATCGAGTTTACATAAGCTGTTTCACGCTGCGGTTTGTTATATTTTACAATCGTAAGTATTCCTTCTTTAGAATCGTAAGACCCTGCAATATCTTTTGCTCTTAGAGGAGACAAACCTATTTTACTGCGGTATTCGCCATCACCCTTAAAAAATAAAGCATGGTCTTTTACTACCAAGCGGTCGGAAGGTACTTTACCAAAATAAGCATCATTAACCACTGGGCCAAGTTCGGTTTCATCGCCCTGAACATACGGAATCACAATGGTTGTATTTGGAGAATGATTATACATACCAAGCATCCAAATAGACAATAATCCTGTTTCCTTTTCCCAAGCAATTTCGCTCACATTCGTAATACTATTCGTTGTTTTATAGGCTACCATTTTCACATTTTCTGGAAGTACGGCCAATCCTAATTGCTCTTGAGTGTCTGCTTTTGAAAGCAATGCCACCTCCCGCTCTATGGCCATTTCAAATTCAAATCCGGAGTAATTTTTTAAAGCCGCTTTTTTTGTAAAAGTAGCAGAAGTTGACGTTATATTTTTTACTTCAAAAGGTTCTAAATCGATTAATTTTGGCGTGTACCAATCTTCTAAAGTAAATTCGGCACCCTTCTTAAAAAAGATCGAAAATTGTCCGCCCTCGGGCCCCAACCAAAATCGTTCTTCCCCACCAAAAACATTAATATGTTCTTGAATTATTTCAGATTTAAACAGGTCTTTATTAATCCACCCGTAGCTACGCCCATCATTACCAAAAGCACTACTCGTCATAACACGACCTTGCAATGACGCCGACACAGCTACTTTTGCCTGATTGGCATCATCTGTAAGTTCAATAATTTCGATGTAATGTTTCATAAAACGCACATCATCACCATAAGTAGCGCCATGTAGCTGTGTATTTTGTTCTGGAGTAGAATCTGAAGCCTTGTTTTCTTGTTCAGACTTTTTGTTGTTATTGCAGGATGTTGTCATAATCATTAAAAATGTTAGGGTTATAGCTATGGGAATTTTAAATATCATATTTAGATGGATTCATTTTAATTTAAAGGTGCCGTGTTTTGCTTTATTTACTAGTACACTATCTGGGTATTTATAATAAAATATATTTGTCTTTAAACAGGTCTCATGTTATTTGTTTTATAATTGCATTGAACATGTTTAAGGCATCGTTATTCCTTGAATTCAATACTTTCATACAACTAAAACTTTAATTTGTTTGGTTTGGGCTAACTGCACTACCCCACCAATCGTTATTAGGACGCCAATCTGGACGCAACATATCTTTTCTTTGTGCTTCTAATTTTGGCATCAGTTTCGTTCTATTTTGTTCCAATCGTTGTTGCCTTGCTTGCTCGTCCCAATCAGGATCTTCTACGGCATACTGTGTGTTCATTTTGTGTAACCAATCTAGTAATTCCGTTTGCATATCGTTTGCTCTCTTGCTATATTTTGAAGCGAGATCTTGGGTTTCACCTAAATCAGCATCAAGATTATAAAGTTCGGCATGGTTGTCTTCCCAATAATAAATCAGTTTCCAAGAATCCTGTCTTATAACCGAAACTGGCTCCCCGCCTTGATTGCCATAATGCGGATAATGCCAATACAAGGACCGATCTGCAATAATTCCTCCTTCAAATAAGGGTTTTAAACTTAGCCCATCTTTATGGTTTTGAGGCCTAAGCGGAATATTGGCTAAATCTAACAGCGTTGGATATAAATCGGCTCCAGTAACAGGAACCTCAATAACTTGGTGCGAATGCTTTTGCCAAGGCAGATAAATAAATAGGGGAACACGTGTACCGCCTTCCCACTGATAGCCTTTTCCCCCTCGAAGGTTTAGTTGGTTAGTTGAATAATTATCGCCCGAAGTCACGCCGCCATTGTCAGAGGTAAATACCACGATGGTATTTTGATCTAAACCATTATTTTTTAAAGTTTTTAAAACACTTCCCACCGCTTCATCTACTTGTTCTATTAACCCTGCATACACCGGATTATCTTGGTATTTTCTTGCGGGCAACACACGCTCCATCTCAAATCCCTTTTCTGCAATTCCCAAGCTATCCGCTTTATCTCTATATTTTTTCCATTTGCTTTGTGTGGTCTGAATTGGAGCATGAACGGCATAAAAAGATAGGTAGGCCAAGAAAGTAGTATCTTTATTTTTTTCGATAAATTTTGATGTTTCTTTTGCTAATTTCATGGAAAGCGACATTCCTTTTTCGTCTTCATAATCTGTCATGTAAGGATTATTAAATGGCGAAAAATAACCTCCTGAATATGGTCCGCCTTTTTCGTAACCTCCTTGATTGACATCGAACCCATGATTTGTTGGCAAGGACTGATTTTCTGCACTCCCTAAATGCCATTTGCCTGCAAAAAAAGTGGTATAACCATACGCCTTTAGCACTTCGGGTAACGTGATATCGTCTTGACTTAAATGATGCTTATATTCTGGTGGCAACAATTTAGTATATCGGTTTCTTTTTTTCCATTTTAAACCCGATGGGGCTCCCTCATATTGTGTAAGCCCATGCCTAGCCGTGAATTGTCCGTTTAACAAACTTGCCCGTGACGGGCTGCAAACGGCACTAGTAGCATACCCGTTAGTAAAGATATGTCCTGCTTTAGCCAAGGCATCTATATTGGGAGTTTCATAAAACTTACTTCCCATAATACTTAGGTCGGCATAACCTAAATCATCCACAACAATAAACAGAATATTAGGTTTAGTCTCTTCTGGTTCTACTGTTTTTGACTTACAAGAATGCAGTGTAATTAACACCGAAAGCAGGCAAAATATTTTATTCATACGTTAATTATATTGTTTCTCTGTATTGCATTCAAATCATTTTAAGAGTCTACCCTATTCCTTCCTAATCCACATGCAATGGCCGCTGCCTGCAACTATTTTAGCGTTTACCACATCGCCTTTTTTAACCGATTCTGTTCGTACGCGATACGCTTCCGGATTCGTTTTACTATCCGTCTCCTCGGTATCTTCGTAATAGGTGATCTTGTATGTTTCGTTCGCTTTCAGAAAATCTAAAGCGATATTTAAAGTCCCCCCTTCGGCATGCACAGAACCAATAAACCAATCGTCTCCATGACGACGGGCTGTAGAAATATAGCTATCCATTTTGGCGTGCAAAATTTTAGTCTCATCCCATTCTCCTACAGGCAATTCTTTAATAAACTCAAAGATATCTAATTTATCCAGATAGGCTTCTGGAGCGTCTGGAATACACACCAAGCCGCTAAAAATAATTAGCGTTCTAGCGGCCTCGGCGGTCACTGTTGTTTGTAACGAATTTAAGTTTCTCGGTCCCTTTTCCCGTTCTCCGGCATTTACTCCCGAAATATCGAAAATACCATTATTCATATCTAGAGGCCCTTGAATAGCATTTATAAGTGCCATTCTAATAAAGGTTTTAGGCGTGAAAGCACGTCTAGAATCTTGTTGTGCATGACAAAATTCTCTTGTAATGGCATTAGGATAAGTTCTAGACACACCTGTAAAAGGCACGGGACCGTCATGAAAATCGATGAGTAAATTACTTTCGGCACTTCTTTTAATTGCATCTCGGGTAAAAGGCACATTACTTCCCATAAAGCCATATTTTATCCCTTTCATGCCAAGCGACTTATAATATGGAAACAAAGCCTCATCGCCGTAATCTCCCTGTCTTCTATCGTAATAAAGCAGCAGTTTTACATCTTTTTCTTCGGCATAGCGAATTACTTTATCTAAATCTAATTTTTCAGACAAGGTCATTTTTCCGGGTTTTACATCGGTATACCAAGCATCATCTATCAAAAATATTCAATATCCTGTGCTGCTGCAAAATCTATAAAGCGGTAATAACTTTCGTTATCTATTCCGTATGTAAATCCATCGTTTGTTGTATAACCATGTACTCTCCAATCCCATAGTGTTTTCCCGGGTTTAATCCACGACGTATTTTTAATTTGATTTTCGGCAGCTACATTTAACGGCACGGTGTTAGTTAATAAATCACCTATGTGGTCTTCAATAAGAATAAGTCGCCACGGAGTAATAAGTGATTTTTCGTCTGAAATAAAATCATTTTTAGAGACTAAATTGTTGCGCTGGACATCGAATTGAAATTTAATAACATCGAAGCCAGGCGCACTTATTAAATCGGATTCCAGAAGAGACAAATAGCTGTCTGTCCCCTCCACTAATAAAGGCATCTTTAGCTTTTGCTTAGTGGCGTCTTTATTTTTTAATTCCTGAATAGAAATAGGACCAAATGGAGACCCTTCTCCTGCTGGGGAGTACAACTGGTTGGAATCGGCTAAATTATAAGCCATAAAAAATGAAGGTGTTTCAGATGACGTCCAAGTATCCATCTGGAATCGGAAAGCCACCCCAGCATCGTAAGCTCTTACAAAAAGGGTTGCAGGCGTACCTTTATAATCTAAACTAACTTCCAGCTCATTATAATGATTTTCAATCTCACTAAACTGGCCCCAAACGGGATTCCATGTATTTTGAACTTGATGTATTTTAGTTTCTACAACCTTAACCCCCGTCTGTTGGAATATAGAAATATCAGCATTTAAAATCAAGGGCTTTCCGGCGTTATACACACTATATTGTAATTGTTCTGCCTCGTTATTCAGCTCTAATTTTATAGTACCATTTGGAGATGACATATGCATCTCTTCCGGCGACTGACAATTATAAAACGTGAGGATTAAACTAATTATGAGTAATATTTTTTTCATTGTTATGGCGTTTTACTTCAGATTTTAAAATTTACTGAACTTTAGATTTATAACTCTTACAATACTAATTATTTCCTTACTTTTTATATTTACCTATTTCAACCCAAAACATGTAATATTTTAACATTCAGCTTGTTTTCTTTAGGATAAAACTATGCGATTCCAAATTTCTAATGAATCTAATCATATCATAAGTTATTTCTTCAAAATAAATCAACAAAACAACTGTTTACCAATTATTTACCATTCCCTTTGTTTGCAATTATTTTTAGGCATTCCTATCAAGTTTTTTCCCGAAACCCATTTTTAATTTATTTTTTTATTGTAAATTTAAGAACAACTTAATTCATTGATAATGAGCAAGGTCGTCATATTAACTCCACTTTTTCATCGTGATGAACGACAAATTGCTGTTGCCTTTAAATATAATGAAAGTTTAAAGACCTATATAAAGTCTTATCCTGGCATGTGCTGGTCTCAAACCCATAAAACCTATTACATTAAAGATGAAAACGGTGTGCTTCAATCCTTATTTAAGTATTTTCAGGCCAAGGGTTATTATGTGAATTATAGAGCCTTAAAAGATAAAAGACTGGAGCCTATTCCTAAAACTCAGAAAGAAAATACGTTTAGCAGTATTTTACTCTATAAAGAATTGCCACTAGAATTACGAGATTGTTTAAAACAGTTTATAGTATTTTTAAAAGGGAAACGGTATAGCAAATCTACAATTTCTACTTACGGCGCATTTGTTTTAAGGTACATACACTACAATAGATCTGGCGACATGCATGAGTGGAATTTTAATAATTTACAGCGTTTTATAGAAGATGTAATTGCAAAGGAAGGTTATAGTATTAGTAGCCACAGGCAGTGCGTAAGTGCATTAAAACTATTTTGTACGTTTTGTAATTTTGAAACTTTTGATGCGAGTCTGTTAGAACGACCAAAAAAGAGTAAATATCTGCCTACTGTATTATCTAAAGAACAAGTTATTAAACTAATTCAGGTGACAAAAAATCTTAAACACCGTACTATAATTTGTTTACTCTATTCTAGTGGATTAAGAATTAGCGAATTACTGCATTTACAAGTTAAAAACTTAGATTTTGACCGAAGTCAGATACTCGTTAAACAAGGAAAAGGCAGGAAAGACCGTGTGGTGGTTATGAGTGAAGTTATAAAGCCCTTATTATATAATTATATACAAACGTATGTTCCTAACTACTATTTTATTGAAGGACGAGATGGTGGCATATATAGTGACAGTGCTGTACGAAAACTTATAAATACCGCTGCCAAAACTGCAAAAATCACCAAACGCGTTAGTCCGCATACACTGCGCCACAGTTACGCTACCCATATGTTGGAAAATGGCGTAGACTTGCGTTATATTCAAGATTTATTAGGACATGCCAAGCCAGAAACCACAATGATTTACACCCATGTTGCCCAAAAAGATTTAATGAATGTTCGCAGTCCGTTAGACGTTGCGGTAGACCAACTAAAAGGTCTGGGATATACAAACAACAAAGTGCTGATATCCCGAAATATTGAATGATTATTGTTTATATTTGTTTTGATATAACCAGTTGGGCGTAATAAAAACAAAAAAAATGAACTACGAAAAAATAGAAATAGATTTAAAGAAAGAAGAACAGGATTTATTAGACGAAATAATTGAACTTCAAAAAAAAATGAAAGATGTAGATCCTTCAAAAATGAGTGGACAAATGATGTCTGCTATTCAATCCAAATCCATTGAAACAATTACAATGGCTCTTGGTGTTTCTGATATATTCGAGAATACAGCTCATAATACTAAAGCTATAGATCTAAAAAATGATTTTGAAGGATTTCAAAAATGGGAAAACACGCCGATAAAGGATAGAAGTTATAAGTATAAACCGAAATTCACTACTGGAAATGAGTTTCAAAAGATGCTTGATAAAACAAAAAATTTAAATTATAATAGAAATGATTTAACTGGAGACAGCTTTAAAAAGGCAACAAATGAATTAAGATCAGAAAACCCAGATGGGTTTACTGATGCATATACTGGAAAACACTTGAAACACGGTGAAAATTATCATTATGAACACGTGACATCTACAAACGAAATTAGCCAGGATAAAGTTTTAAACTATACCACAACATTAGAAGAGAGGAAAAAATTTGCAAATTCTAAAGAAAATTTGGTTGCTATCGATGGTGAATTGAATCAATCTCTCGGAAATACAAAAATTGAAGATCTCGAAAATTGGAAAAATGCAACATCTAAAAAAGATCCAACTAAAACAAATAAGGAGTATTTTGAAGTTGATGATCAAAAAATGAAAGAAACAATTGAGACTAGTTTAAAAGCTAAAAATCAGTTATTGAAAAACAAATCTATTACATATGGAATTAAATCTAAAACAAAAATAGCAGCTTCAAATGCATTAAAAAGTGGTGCAAAAGCAGCAATTGGTCAGTTACTTTCAATTACCGTCGTTGAAGTAATTAATGAGTATAAAAAAGAAGAAAATATTGAGATAACTCAAAGGGTTAAAAACATTTCGAATGGAATTAAGGAAAAATCTAAAAACCTATTATCTACATTTAAAGATCAGTCAATAAGTAGTTTTCTTTCAACATTTTTAGATGCAATTTTAAATAGCTTATTTAAAATTGCAAAAAACATATTTAAGTTTGTGAAATTAGCGATTGTATCCATCCTTAAAGCTATAAAAATCTTGTTTTCGAGTGAGTATTCTTGGGAAGTTAGATTAAAAGAAGCTATGAAAATTTTAGGAGTTGCCGTGGCTTCATTAATTGGTTTAGCACTTGATGAAATTATTGAAAAGGCATTAGTTGTCAATTTCCCATTTACAGCGCCATTTGCTGGTTTTGTATCACCTGTTTTATCAGGTTTAATTGTTGGTATTGGATCTGTTTTGATTCTTCAAGGGTTTCAGAAATATCAAAGCACAATTGTATTTAATAAACTTCAGGGAGAGGAAAATTCTAAACTTCAGAAATTATCTAATATCAATTTAGCACAAGCAGGAGTAAGTGATGTGAAAGCAACAGAATCTATAAGTTTATCATTATCCATTTTTCAAGGTGCATTGCCAATTATTGAGTCTTGTAAAAATCAAATAGATGAATCATTTGAAGAAATTAAGGAATATAATGAGGTCATCAAAGAAACATTAAAAAGAGCTAATTTGGTAAGGTCAAATACCCGTGTTTCATTAAACAAATTACGTTCTCTATAAATAAAAAATATGAAAGATATTATTATTTCAAAAAACCCTAACGGAATTATCAAATCCCAAGAAATATATAAAGCGTTAAAAAGTGTTGAAAGCAGATTATATGAATCAGAACAAAGAGCAACAAACTTACTGGAAAATTTAAATAATTCAAAAGGAGATATTCAGAAAGTAGTTAGTGGCGAAGAAGGTAAACCTTGGTGGTTATTAGGCACTATTGACAAAGAAAAATTACTAGATTTAATTCGGAAAGAAAACAATGCTGTATCAAAAACTATTTCGAATATAAGTAAACTACTTGTAAACTCAAATAGAAACACAAGGACTCAATCTGAAATGATTAGAGGGCTAACTATTTTATCTACAATGTCATATACACAATTAAATGAAAGTGTACGTGAAATAAAAGTGTTGAAAAAGCAGCAAAGTGAAAATGTAAACGCTGGTTATGAACGTGATAATAATATAGATGAGATAACAAATTTCTTATTAGAAAAGAAAAAAGATGAGTATGATTGGAAAAACTATGTTGAATCTAATTTGGACAGTCTAAATAATAGACCTGGAGGAAACATAAATAAAAGTGAAGAAAAACTAAATTTTAAAATTTCTGAAATTAACAGAAAAATCAATAAAATTGAAAATTCATTAAGTAGAAGATCAGAAAAAAAATCGGTTAATACTTTAAAGAATCAAAAGGAAAAAATTAATTTGATGACTATGATTTGTATCACGAACATAATTATTATATTAGGACTGATACTCTATATTATGAAATATCTATAAATACAAATTACTACGCCCAACAATTGGTATAAAAAATTGCTAAATTCAATAAAACAGTACGTTTCTAAAACATAAAAACTTAAATTTATACATCGGAAAATTACGTTTTCAAAAACGCAACTTTTCATACCATAACCCGTTGCGTTTAATATGAATGACTTTCGGTCATCCCCCAAACTTTGCGGCTTGCTTCGAGGTTTTTTTTTATTTATAAAAATCAGTTGATTTAAAAACGAGTTAAGGAGAATTTCAAAACGCAAACTGTGCGCTAGAAATCGTTGAGAGCGCGCTCTCAAAACGTTTGCAACGTTAAACAGTTTGTTTTAAGTTATTGAAAAAAAATGAGAAAGTCAAGTTTTTGGTGTTATTTAACACTGCCAACGATCTGATAACAAGATATTTATAGTCGACCATGTCAATAGCTTAAGATTTTTATAAATTTTTAAACTGCACCGGAATCGAAGCAAGTTTTATTTTAAGACAAGTCATATAAAGCTTTATATAACCAATCTTAAAAGAAAATCAAGTTTGGGTACTGGTCACCTTATGTAGCGTCCTCCATACACCGTATTTAGTGGAAGAGAGAAGATTAAAGATCCAGGTATAAAAAAAAGAATTTAAAAAGCTATAAAAGACTGGAAAATAAAAAATACTAAACACAACAGCGCATATAAAAAATAGCAGTTAAGAGCAAAAACGAAATATAATTTATAAATTTAAAACCTGTGACGATACGAAAAGTTAGTTTGTAGATCCTGCTACTTTTCATATTCGCCATCGTTCTACGCAAGCTGAAATCACTCATATGGAAACACAAATTCTCGAAAATAAATTGAACGAAACTCGGGACACTTTAATTGAGCTTGAAAGCCTGAAAACCGACATCAAATTTATATCAAATAAGGAAACCGAGTATTTTAGTGAAGTTGTGGAAAAATCAGTTTTTTTCTATCGAATTTATAGAAATTCAATTAAGTTATTTGTAATTGACATTTGTAAATTACTCAACCCAAATGAAGATTTTAGTTTAATAAAAACTTTAAATTACATTCAATCAAATCGAAAAAGAATAGAATGGAAAAGAGAATTAAAAGCTGATAGAATAAATGAACTCATTCTCGAAATTGAAAATCTGAACTCTGAACATTTAGAAAATTTTAAAAATTTGAGAGATAAACATTACGCTCATAATGACAAGAAAAAATTTGACTTGGAATATAATGTGACTCTGAAAAAATGCTGGGAAACACTTTTAATAGTTCAAGAAATTTTTATCGAATTAAGTCTTTCCTTATTAAACGAACAGTATGTATTTTCGATTTTGACTAAAGAACCTTATGAAATTATTTCATTACTAAAATATAAACGAATCAACGAAATACTTCTGACTGAATTAAAAAAAAGCCCAGATTTAGGAAATTTACAAATGGTCAGAGACATAACATTAGGAAAAAAGCCTGCGTAGAACAACGTGTATAATTAATGGCTAGTTCAAGCCTACTTACGAAAATCCTCGCGGATTTTCTATTCGGTTTTTATTTGCTAAATTAGGTGCTTAAACACGCCACTAATCATACACAAAACCGTTGCCATTAATATGAAGAACCTCACGATTCTTATAATATTTCTGATTTCAATTAAAGCCTTTAGTCAAGATTTTAATGAAAAAACGAGATATTTATTAGGAACTTTTCACACACAGAATACGACTATTAATGGAATTTCAGTTGGAGCATTTCCACAGTTTAATGACAAAAAGAGATTCGTAAGAACTAACGGAATAAGATTGGAAGTTCCAGGAATTGGACTTGTTGGTTTTATGGCTAATGGAAGTTTAATTAGGAATGAGGAAACTGATGAAATTGTAAACGGTTTAAATATTTCGACTGGAACAATGGGAAACGTTTCCTTTAATGGAATCACATTAGCTTTAGTTACTCAAAGTGGAACAGAAAATAATGGATTTGCAATTGCTGGTTTGTGGAATGGAATGGACAAATCGAACGGAATTCAAATTGCTGGATTACTTAACGAAGCAACTTATAGTAATGGGATTCAAATTGCATTATCGAATTCAACTGAATATATGACAGGATTGCAAATTGGAGGTGCAAATTACGCAAATGAAAAAATGGTTGGACTGCAAATTGGAATTTGGAATAAAAGTAAAAACACGAAAGGAATTCAATTAGGACTTTGGAATATTAACGAAAAACGTAAACTACCAATAATCAATTGGAATTTTTAAGAACGGAAATAAAATACTAATGGCAACAACGTGTATAATTAATGGCTAGTTCTCGCCTACTTACGAAAATCCTCGCGGATTTTCTATTCGGTTTTTATTTGCTAAATTATGTGCTTAAAACACGCCACTAATCATACACAACGACGTTCTACGCAAGCTGAAATCACTCATATGGAAACACAAATTCTCGAAAATAAATTGAACGAAACTCGGGACACTTTAATTGAGCTTGAAAGCCTGAAAACCGACATCAAATTTATATCAAATAAGGAAACCGAGTATTTTAGTGAAGTTGTGGAAAAATCAGTTTTTTTCTATCGAATTTATAGAAATTCAATTAAGTTATTTGTAATTGACATTTGTAAATTACTCAACCCAAATGAAGATTTTAGTTTAATAAAAACTTTAAATTACATTCAATCAAATCGAAAAAGAATAGAATGGAAAAGAGAATTAAAAGCTGATAGAATAAATGAACTCATTCTCGAAATTGAAAATCTGAACTCTGAACATTTAGAAAATTTTAAAAATTTGAGAGATAAACATTACGCTCATAATGACAAGAAAAAATTTGACTTGGAATATAATGTGACTCTGAAAAAATGCTGGGAAACACTTTTAATAGTTCAAGAAATTTTTATCGAATTAAGTCTTTCCTTATTAAACGAACAGTATGTATTTTCGATTTTGACTAAAGAACCTTATGAAATTATTTCATTACTAAAATATAAACGAATCAACGAAATACTTCTGACTGAATTAAAAAAAAGCCCAGATTTAGGAAATTTACAAATGGTCAGAGACATAACATTAGGAAAAAAGCCTGCGTAGAACAACGTGTATAATTAATGGCTAGTTCAAGCCTACTTACGAAAATCCTCGCGGATTTTCTATTCGGTTTTTATTTGCTAAATTAGGTGCTTAAACACGCCACTAATCATACACAAAACCGTTGCGTTTAATATGAATGACTTTCGGTCATCCCCCAAACTTTGCGGCTTGCTTCGAGGTTTTTTTTATTTATAAAAATCAGTTGATTTAAAAACGAGTTAAGGAGAATTTCAAAACGCAAACTGTGCGCTAGAAATCGTTGAGAGCGCGCTCTCAAAACGTTTGCAACGTTAAACAGTTTGTTTTAAGTTATTGAAAAAAAATGAGAAAGTCAAGTTTTTGGTGTTATTTAACACTGCCAACGATCTGATAACAAGATATTTATAGTCGACCATGTCAATAGCTTAAGATTTTTATAAATTTTTAAACTGCACCGGAATCGAAGCAAGTTTTATTTTAAGACAAGTCATATAAAGCTTTATATAACCAATCTTAAAAGAAAATCAAGTTTGGGTACTGGTCACCTTATGTAGCGTCCTCCATACACCGTATTTAGTGGAAGAGAGAAGATTAAAGATCCAGGTATAAAAAAAAGAATTTAAAAAGCTATAAAAGACTGGAAAATAAAAAATACTAAACACAACAGCGCATATAAAAAATAGCAGTTAAGAGCAAAAACGAAATATAATTTATAAATTTAAAACCTGTGACGATACGAAAAGTTAGTTTGTAGATCCTGCTACTTTTCATATTCGCCATCGTTGGCAACAAGCTAAAACCATAACTACATTTGAAAGAGTTTGAAAAAATAATAAGAGAGATTTTTCATTTAATTGCCGAATATGGAATTAAAAATAAACCGCTTGACTTTAGAAATCCAGAAAAAATAACTGAAAAAGATAAAACGGAATTTTTTATTCAGGTTTATAAAGGTTTTAGATTGGGACAAGATTTAATAATCAAAGAAATTGTTCCTCTACTCAAAGAACTGAAACAACTAAAAGAAAAAGAAAAACGAGCCAAGCGAGACAAAGACAAAGATTTATTACAGCAAATCAAAACGGAAATAGATTTAATTAACTACAAAGTCAAAATTTTAAGACATTTTGCGGATTTTATTGCTTGGCAAGTATTCAAAAAAGATTACTATAAAGCCCGTAGGTTCTATTCAGGCGACAGAAATAGACCTGATTTACTGAACACCAACTTAGAATCTGTTCTCACAGCTGTTGAACACTTTCACAAAGAAAATGATATAAATTTCGCCCTAATAACGGATTTGACTTCTTTTATTGATATTGGAGATATTTTATTAATCAAAGGTGGGCAAATCGGAATTGTAGAATGCAAAGAAGGAGAAGTACAAAAAAAAGTATTTGATTTTTTAGATTATGCTGGACAAGACGATTTTGACGTTACAAAAATTGACTATAGTGACAAAAATAACAAGTTCTTTGACCAAGTAGAAAGAACCTTAAAACAAATGGAAAAAGGTTTTAGGGTTACAGAGTTTCTAAAAAAAGAAGAAGGAACTGACCCTTTTTCTGAGCAAAAAATTAAAGTCCTAGAATCAACAAACCCACAAGTATATTACTTTGAATATCTTATAAATTTAATCGAGGAATCAAAAAAGAATAATTCAACATACGGAGAAGTAGAAAACATTGTTTATATCGGAATTTATAGAGAGAATAAAAGACCTGTTTCACCGCATTTATTTAAAGCAATTGTTGACCATATCTATGAAAAAAATATAATTATAGATTATGTTAACCTGATTGGAATTCCTTTAAAAGAACCTATGTTTTTCAAACCATTTGGAGTGGAAAGAATCTTTGACATATTGTTTGGAAGAGTAAAAATTTACCTCGCAATCAATTTAGAAAAACTAATAGAACTATTTAATGAAAAGGGAATTTCTGCAAAATGGTTAAGTAGAAAAGAAACTCATAAAATTCTTGACCTTGAAAAAAGGCACAGACCTTTTGTTTTTGAAAATAGAGCAATAGAAATCACTTTGAATGGACAAAGTATGACTTTAGGAGATTCATTTTTAATTTATCTTCTTTTAGATAATATTACACCTACTTCATACGTGGAAAGATATTTAAATTTAAAATAAAAGCCAGTTGCCAACACCGTATATAATTTATTGCTGGTTCTAGCCTACTTTCGAAAATCCTCGCGGATTTTCTATTCGGTTTTTATTTGCTAAATTTAGTGCTTAAACCACGCAACAAACCATATACAAACACGTTGTGCATAATGCGAAAATCGTGCAAAAATTGAACATTTTAAATAAAAAAGCCAGCCGCACAAACAGCACATTTGGTTTTTTGCCCACACATAAGCCAACGCTGAAAAAACCAAAAGAGCTGTTTCTTGCCAACGCTCAACACCAAATTGAATTGAAATGCTGAAAAAAATTACTTTAAAAGGAGAACAGAAGAAAGTACTATTCTTACCACCAACAAATCCAGTTCAGATTAAAGGAGTTGCAGGAAGTGGAAAAACCACAGTCGCACTTTATAGAGCAAAACATTTACTTGAAACACAAGCTAATCTTTTTAAGGAAACTAAAATTGTAATATTTACATACAATAAAACACTTGCTGCGTATATCAAAGCTATTAAACCATATATAAATGGTGGTTATCAAAAAGATAGTGATGAACTTAAACCTAAAACAGCAGATGGACTAAATGTCCAAATTATAAATTTTCACAGTTGGGCTTATCATTTTGCAGGAATACAGTACAACCAAACTGTTATGCAATGGACTCAAATTGAATATATAGAAGACATAATCAGCGGACTATCTTCAAGTACATCCAACATTTTAGATAAAAGTGCAGAATTTTTTCAAGAAGAAATTTCTTGGATGAAAGGTAAATTGTTCAATAACAAATCAGAATATCTTGAAGCTGCGAGAACTGGTAGAGGAACTTCTGACCGTGTTACAAAAGTAGATAAAGAAGTTATTTGGGTAGTTTACGAAAAATATAATCAGGGATTAAAAAACAGAGGTCAAGTAGATTTTGATGACTATGCAATTCTTGCATTAAAAAAGATACAAAATGATAGTAGTTTTATTCCGCCATACACCCACATAATAATTGATGAAGCACAAGATTTAAATAAAGCACAAATTTTAACTATTTCAAGTTTAGTAGATACAGAAACAAACAGTTTATCAATAATTGCTGATGCAGCACAACGTATTTTCAAAAGTGGTTTCGTTTGGAGTGAAGTTGGTATTAACGTAAGAGGTGGTAGAACAATTGAATTTAAGAAGAATTACAGAAATACTGTTCATATTGCTAAAGCTGCACTTTCTCTGCTTTCAAACGAGAAAGACCAATCTGAATTTACAACAGTAGAAACTGCATTAACAGGTGGAGAAAAACCTAAAATTGCTTATTATTCAGATTTTGACGAGCAATTAAATCATCTTGATGACCAACTAACAATACTAAAGAACAGTAGTAATCTTAAAAGTACGGTTGTTTTACATAGGTCAACAAGTGGAGTAAAACAAATAAAAGAGTTTTTAGATGCAAATGGTTTTTCTACAGAATTAGTAAAATCTAATCTTGCAGTAAATTATGGAAGTGATAGCATTAAAATATGCACAATGTCATCAGTAAAAGGACTTGAATTTAACAATGTAATTATCCTTGACCTCAATGATGACATTATACCTTATCCGCCAGGTTTTATTGAAGTAGACGATGAATTTCATATTTCAACAGAACGAAGATTACTTTATACTTGTATGACAAGAGCAAGAAACAAACTTTATCTATTTTCAAGTGACAAGGTAAATCCGTCAAGGTATTTGAAAGAAATAAACGCAAATTTATTAGAAGATATAAGTCCAAAAGGTTCTTCTAATAGAACTTATGATGATGACTTACCTTTTTAAAAAATAACTATGAGTTTAAAACCAAACCATATAGAATTTCAGAATGAAATAAAACATAGAGAAATCGAGTGTTTAATTCATTTTACGCCAACCATAAATTTATTCAGTATTTTAGAAAATAATGAATTAATGAGTAGAGCTAAATTGGAAAATTTAGACATTGAGCAATTTGACATTTTAGATTATGTTCAATTTACAGATGACGTAAGATATGATGATAAAAATTATATTAACCTTTCCCTTTCAGGTCCAAATACCTTTTTATTTTCAAAATTTAGACAAAAAACTAAAGAGGACTTTACTATAAATTGGTGTGTAATTAAAATAAACCCTAAACATATTTACGATAGTGAAACTCTATTCGCAATCACAAATGCAGCTTCAAATGCAGCTAAAAGACAATACGGGATTTCGGGAGATTTAGATAAATTCAAAATGCTTTTCACAGAACAATTAAATATAAATGCTTACAATGGTATTCGCACTATTTCCAGAAATTCAGCTCACTCAAAATATCCAACTGATGTCCAAGCAGAAATATTAGTGAAAGATAAAATTTCATCAGATAGTATTTTAGCTGTTTGTTTTGAATCAGAAGAAAAAATGGCAGAAGCTAAAGCTGCAATGTCTTCTTTTGACACGAGTAAATTTATAGTTGATAAAGAAATATTTTCACCAAATCGTTCAATATGAAAGCAGAAACAAAATATAAAGGTAGCTTAAAGCTCGCAGCTATTGGAGATGCTTTAGGCTGGATGACTGAATTTGAAAAAAGTCAAACCACTTTGAAGAAAAAATTTGGAACTGATTACATTAATTCGTTTCACGACTGGGAAAAAAATGTTGGTGGTCGATTTTACGGTTATGTAGATAAACTTAATTCAGGTTCGTATTCTGATGATACGCAACTCTTACTTTCAGTGGCTCGTTCAATCAACAAAAATGGTTTTGTCGACCAAGAATATTTTGCAAAAAAAGAATTGCCTGATTGGTTACTTTATTCAAGAGGTGCAGGAAGAACTATAAAAAATGCAGCTCGAAAAATAGAAAGAAAATCAGCTAAATGGAATAATAACTTTTTCACATTTAAAGCAGGTAAGACTACAATTGACTACAGAGAAAGTGGTGCAAATGGTGCTGCAATGAGAATCTTGCCAATTGCATTAGCAAATTTCGGAGAGCAAGATAAAATCAAAGAAGAAATTTTTGGTAATAGCATAATTACTCACGGACATCCACGAGCAATATTAGGAGCTATGCTTTATGGGTATTCCGTTGACACTATTTTGAGGTTTAATCCAGAAAATTTTAACTATAAGAACTTTCTTACTGAATTAGGGAAAGACATTCATAAAAAATTCTCAATCGACTTTTTAGATAGTCCAAAATTAAAAAGTTGGGAGATTGAATGGAATAAAAATTCTAAAGAACCTTTTAGAATTTTATTCAAATCTATTGTTGATGAAACACAAGAATATTTAAGAACAACTTATAAATTGATTACGAATAATTCATCTGATTTTGATGCATTATCTAAACTTGGTTGTTACAAAAACGAGACAAAAGGTTCAGGCACTTCTACTGTAATTGCAGGTATTTATTTAGCTTGTAAATACTCTAACGAACCCTTAAAAGGAATTGAGCAAGCAGTAAATTCAATTGGAACTGACACAGACAGTATTGCTGCATTTGCAGGTGGTTTAATTGGTGCTTTACACGGACAATCTATTATTCCTTCAAAATGGAAAAACGTTCAAGACCTTGATTATATTGATGCAATTTCAATTCGTTTACTTGAGATTTCCGAAAGTCGAGCAGAATTTAATAAGGCAATAAGCACAAAAAAAACAAAATCTATTTCAGAGATAGAAAATGACAGTTTTGAAATTAACGAAAGAGTCTTTCTTGAAACTTTAGGAGATGGAAGAATTGAAGCAATTGACAGACAAAAGACTTTAACAAAAGGAAAATACAATCTGATTTTAGATGTTCAATTTGATAATGGACAGTTTTGTCGATTTGCGAAATTATTAAGTATCGTAAAAGAAAATGAATCTGAATTATTTACCGAAAGTTTGGAAAAAAAAGTCAACTTATGGAATGGTCTTAATTTAGATTACAAATCAAAAGAACGAATTGAGAAGTTTATGGAATCTCTAAACCAAAAGGGTAAAAAGGAATTTAAGGAAATAATAAAGTTAATAGAAAAAAGAATCCAACGCTAAAAGCCATACACATTTGCAATTCGCTTCAGCCAAAACACAAGCCCAAAATTGCAAAAGAGTATGTCTTGCCAACGGCTCAATTCCGAACTAAATAAGAAACATCGGAAAAACAAGCTGAACGTAAAAAGCACTATGCACAACAACGTGTATAAAACATAGCTTTTATAGGCTTTACGAGAGGTTTTTGTATATTTACAAAGTACGCCAAGTTTTTTATTTGGTTATATTTATAAAAGAAAATAAAACATAAAAATAAAAAATTTGGCTCGTGCTAAATCCGAAGAGTTAGTGTTTATTTATACGCTACGTTTCATACACAAGACCGTTGTAAGTAATTTTAACACTTCACCTTTGAAAAATATTTATTGGATTTTAATACTGATTTCTTTTCAATCATTCGCTCAAAACGAACAATGGTTTGATTTTGAATTAGACAAAAACGTTAGGTTTAAACTGCCTGCTGAAAATACCAATCTTTTCGATTCTGAACAGGACGGAATAAAAATGTACGAACTATCAGCTAAAAAAAATGATATCGTTTACAGTGGAAATAAAATGCTGATTGAGGAACAAAGTCTACCTAATTCCAAAGAAGAATTAATTAGTCTTTATGATGAAGCAGTTCCCAACATTTCAAAAAGCTATCCGAATACAACGGTTTCGAAAAAAGAAATTAACAAAAATGGTATTATCGGACAAAAATTGACCTTGACTGACATCAGTGGAAATCGACTTTATGAATCGGAAGTTTATTTAATGAACAATCAATTGTTCTTGTTTAATTGTATTTCAAAAAATGATACGGGAATTACAGACTCTGACTATTTTTTTAATCAAATTTCATTACCAAAAAACTCTGTAATAAATCAAATAACTGGTAAATCTGACTTTTGGAAATTGTTTTCCGTTTTTAAAACTGAATTGCTGATTTTATTGGGAATTGTCGGATTGATAGTTGGAATAACACTAATAAGAAAAAAAACTACTTACAACAACGTGTAAGCGCAATAACGGCGGAATTTTCTACCGAAAATTCTCGCCTTTTTGCTATCTTGGTTGCGTCAGCGGAAAATACTCGCGTATTTTCCCGTTACTGACGCTTACACAAAACCGTTGTAAAACATTTGACAAAATATGAGCGAAAATAAAGGACTTGACCTATTTGGAATTAAACCAATTGCATCAGCAATCGATTCTACTGTTAAAAAAAGTTTAGAAGGAATAGAAGGATTTTTATTATTGACTTGCAAACCTGCTTTAGGTGAAATTGGACAAATGGCTCAAGATAAAGTTCGCTATTGGAGATTAAACAACACCATCAAAATGCTCGAGAAAGCTAAAGGAAAGTTGGACTTCCAAAATGATAGTTTTGAATTAAAATCTCATCCAAGAATTGGACTTTCGATTATCGAAAATAGCTCTTTAATTGACAATGATTTTGTCTTAGAATTATGGGCAGGGCTTTTCGCTTCCTCTTGTACCTTAGACGGACAAGATGACGAAAATTTGATTTTTGTTGATATTTTAAAAAGCTTAACTACAGCACAGGCGAAAATAATTCAATATGCTGTTGAAAACTCGAGAAAAGTACTTTATCCCAATGGTTTGGTCACGACAGATGGAGACTTAAAAGTTCACGCTGAAGATTTAAAAAGGATAACTGGAGTTCAAAATATACATAGAATTGACAGAGAGCTTGATAGTCTGAATTATATGGGGCTTATTCCGTCATTATCAGGTGGTTTTGATGCATCTGGTCCAGAATTGGTAGCAAATATTTGTCCTACGTATTTGGCATTAAGTTTATATATAAGGTGTCAGGGTTCTTCACTAGACCCAGACATTTATTGGAAAGACAACTTAATAACAGAAGCGGAAATCAAAAAGGAAAAAGAAGAGATTGCAAAAAAAGAGGCGGAGGAAAGAAGAAAAGAAGCCGAGAAGAAGAGAAATGAAAGAAATAACAACAAACAATAAAAACGTTTTACAACAATGCCTATAAGTAATTGCTTGTTCTCGTCTACTTCTGAAAATCCTTGCGGATTTTCAGTTTGGTGCGTACTTGCAAAGTTAAGTGCTAAACCACGCAACTACTCATAGCCGAGACCGTTGTGCACTATTTGAGAAAAACCGAAAAATGAATAAAAATTCGACTGACATTAAAAAAGTATTTGAAAGTTTCATTTTAGATTTTGTCAAAAAGGACAAACAAGACAGAGTTTTTCAATTTCTAAAAAAAGAAAAAAATTGGTGGAAAATAACGAATGAATTTCACTCTTCTACTTTATTTGACAAAAGCGTATTGAAAGATATTAAGCCGAATGAACAATACAGCGAACCGATTTACAATGAATTAATAAAATTAGGAGCAGAAACTGAATGTTACTCTCTACTCGACTATTTGGAGAATAATGAATATGAGTGCGACCTATCTGAAAAACTATCTGATTCTGTAGGATTTTTAGTTGAGACAATTATTTATTGTCCGAAATCTGGAATTGGATATTATGAAGGTGGACACGCAAAAGACAGATATATTTTAAAAAAAAATAACAAACGGAATTGACTAAATAAACGGAATAAAAACAGTGCACAACACCGTATATAATTTATTGCTAGTTCTAGCCTACTTACGAAAATCCTCGCGGATTTTCTATTCGGTTTTTATTTGCTAAATTACGTGCTAAACCACGCAACAAACCATATACAAACACGTTGCGTTTAATATGAATGACTTTCGGTCATCCCCCAAACTTTGCGGCTTGCTTCGAGGTTTTTTTTTATTTATAAAAATCAGTTGATTTAAAAACGAGTTAAGGAGAATTTCAAAACGCAAACTGTGCGCTAGAAATCGTTGAGAGCGCGCTCTCAAAACGTTTGCAACGTTAAACAGTTTGTTTTAAGTTATTGAAAAAAAATGAGAAAGTCAAGTTTTTGGTGTTATTTAACACTGCCAACGATCTGATAACAAGATATTTATAGTCGACCATGTCAATAGCTTAAGATTTTTATAAATTTTTAAACTGCACCGGAATCGAAGCAAGTTTTATTTTAAGACAAGTCATATAAAGCTTTATATAACCAATCTTAAAAGAAAATCAAGTTTGGGTACTGGTCACCTTATGTAGCGTCCTCCATACACCGTATTTAGTGGAAGAGAGAAGATTAAAGATCCAGGTATAAAAAAAAGAATTTAAAAAGCTATAAAAGACTGGAAAATAAAAAATACTAAACACAACAGCGCATATAAAAAATAGCAGTTAAGAGCAAAAACGAAATATAATTTATAAATTTAAAACCTGTGACGATACGAAAAGTTAGTTTGTAGATCCTGCTACTTTTCATATTCGCCATCGTTGTACACAATACGAAAAATGACATTCCGAAACATATTTGTAATTTTAATTTTGATTTTAGTTTCGTGCAAATCAGCCAAAGTGGAAACCCAAACTGAAAAGCCGAAATCTGAAATAATTGTGTCGGAATTCCCGAAACAAGTCGGTTTTGTAAACGATTTTGAAAATATTTTTACCGAGGAGGAAATTAAATTTTTGGACAATTTACTGATTTATTATAAAGAAAATTCTAATAGACAAGTTGCAGTAATTACAATAGATTCGATTCCAGAAAACACGGAATTTGAACAGTACGCAATCAAAATGTCTGACAATTGGAATGTTGGAAAAAATAATGACGGAAATGGACTTACTGTTGTGTTGAGCAAATCGTTGAGAAAAATAAGAATATCAACCACTGAGAAAACTCGCTACTATTTGACAGATGAATTTTGTCAAAAAGTAATCGACGAGAATATGATTCCTGAATTTAAGAACGGAAAATATTATGATGGACTTTTACTCGGACTGAATGAATTAATAAGAAAATGGATATAAAAGTACTGTGTACAACAACGTGTATAATTAATGGCTTATTCTCGCCTACTTACGAAAATCCTCGCGGATTTTCTATTCAGTTTTTATTTGCTAAATTAGGTGCTTAAACACGCCACTAATCATACACAAACACGTTGGCATTCATTGAGCGGAACCGTTAAAAAGAATAATAATGAGTAATTTAAAAGACATTAAATCAGCAATTGAAAAATATGTGAATGAATCAAATCTGACTGAATTACAAATTGTTGAGAAACTCGAAAAACACTACTTTGACAAAAAGATAAACGAGAATTTAAAGTTGTATAAAAAAGGAAAGAAAAAAGTGAGTGAAATAACAAAAGACCTAAAAATATCGCCACGAAAATTTTACGGAATTTTGGAAAAGAAAAATATTGAACATAAGAAATATAAAAAAGAGTAATTTAAAACAAAACGTTTGACTTTTAGTTCGTTTGCGTAATCAGAAACTGAACTAAAAACCAAAACCTGAATTGAATGCGGAACTGCTAACTCAATCGGAATTGAAAAAATATATAAAAATCAAAATATGAAAAATATCTTTATTTATTATCTGACAATTTTGACACCACTAGCTATTATAATTTGGTTAATCAAAACCGAATCAATAAGTTCGAAATATTTTGTAGGACTATTATTTTTCTATTTATTAATTTTTAGAACTTATATAGATGGAAAAAGATTATCTGACAAAAATGTAATTCCTAAAAAAGATATTTGGAAAATGATAATTCCGGGAAAACACATTGAGTATTTTAAGGAACTATATCTGAAATAAAATCAGAACTAAAAATATAGTGGAATAAAAACAACGAAATGCCAACAACGTATAAAATTAATTGCTAGTCCAAGCCTACTTACGAAAATCCTCTCGGATTTTCTATTCGGTTTGTATTTGCTAAATTAGTTGTTCAAACCACGCAACTAATCTTATACAAAACCGTCAGACTGTCTAATAACTATTGCTTTTTTAGTTACATTTTTTAGAAGTTCTCAAGTAATTTCCAGGTGATTTTTGTATCTTTTAGTTATGAAATTCATACCTGGAAAAGACCGAAAACAGACCTGCCTTTTTCCTGTTTCTCTTGATGATTCAATAGATTCCGAGAATAGCGTAAGGTCTATAGATCAATTTGTAGATTCACTTAACCTTGCAGAACTAGGATTCCGTTCAGACTTTACCGAAAACGGTCCTCCGGCCTATAACCCAGCTGTTCTTCTCAAACTTTACATCTACGGATACATGAACCGTATTCGTTCTTCAAGACAATTAGAAAAAGAATGCAGGCGTAACATTGAAGTCATGTGGCTGCTCGAATCGCTAGCTCCCGATCACAACACCATCAGCAATTTCAGAAAAGATAATGCAAAGGCTATTAAAAAGTGTTCTTTGCTACCGTGCAAATGGCACGTAATTTTGGGCTTATAGGGGCTACACTTATTGCTGGAGACAGTACTAAGTTTAGAGCTCAGAATAGTAAGAAAAACAATTTTAATAAGAAGAAAATACAGCGCCACATAGATTATATTGACAATAAATTAGAACAATACAACAAAGCTCTTGAACAAAGTGATAGTGAAAATGAAAAAGAGGTAATTAAGAAAGATATTGATAAGCATCAAGGTCGCAGAAAAGAATACGAAAAACTAAATGCACAGTTGAAGGCTTCGGGAGAACCACAAATTTCTACCTCTGATCCCGATAGCAAGCATTTAATTGTGCGTAACAATATTACTGAAGTTGCTTACTGTGTACAATCTACTGTAGACGCAGATCACAATATTCCGTTCGACTACTTGGTTACCAATAAAAACGACTCCAAGGCTATGGGACAGATGTTACAGAGAGCTAAAACTATTTTAGGAACGAACACCTTTACGGCGCTCTATGACAAAGGATATCATACGGGAAGTGAATTTAAAACTGCTAATAAACTAGGTATTAAAACCCTTGTTGCTATCCCTGGAATAGGAAGAGCATCGCAAGCTCCAGATCCTAACTATAACTCAGAACATTTTAAATATAATAAAGAACACGACACCTATACTTGCCCACAAGGAAACATACTTAAAAGTAATGGCAGTACTTATAAAGGGCGTAATTATCGTTTCAAACAATACAAAACAAACAAATGTAAAGCTTGCCCCGCAAGAGCATTATGCACAACGTCTAAAGCAAATGGAAAAGTAGTACAACGCAGTGAATTCCATAAATATATTGAAGCCAACGCAAAGAGCGTATTGCAAAATCCTGATGCTTATAAAAAACGCCAAGCCATTGTAGAGCATCCTTACGGAACCATAAAACGCCAGTGGAGTTTTGATCATATTATGACTAAAAAACGATGCAACGCGCTAGTGCAGATGTAGGGTTTATGTTTATTGCATATAACTTAAAAAGAATTTGGAATATCATTAGAAAAACGAATACACCTCGTGTTCAAGATCACTGGTCTTTAATTAGGCTTATAACAACTGTTCTAACAGGTTTTGAAGAAGCTTACAAACAAAATTCAAAATATAGAATCTTAGCTCCCATCTAATAGAAAAAACTGTATTTTAGTAGAAATATATAAAATTGCAGTCGGTTATTAGACGGACTGCCGTTAGCCACAAGTTAACTAAATCAACAAAATTTAGTGAATAATTGAACTTTTTAGATTTTTAACGAATGAAAATCTAATCCGAATGCAAAACTGAAATTGAGAAATGAAAATCCTAACTGATAAACCACATCTGATTTTTTAATCTCCATTCCGATTATAATGCTGATTGGAATTTTAAGTGGAGATGCAGCATTGGACATAAATATTCACGACACCTACTATGTTATTGCTCATTTTCATTTAGCAATACTGATTTCAATACTTTTTGGAATAATTGGAATTGGATATTGGATTATGCAAAAAGCGGATAGAAAACTATCAAAATGGCTGAATTGGATTCACATTGGACTGACTTTTGGCGGAATAATACTCATTCTAATTCTTTCCCAATTATATCGAGAACCAAAAACTGATACAATACTTTCAGATTTTGACTTTAACCAGAAATTGGACATTATAATATTTATAATATTATTGATTACGATATTTGGACAAGTTATCTATCCAATAAATTTAATAAGCGGAATAATAAAAAAGCGAAAAAAAACCAGTGGCTAACATCGTATATAATTTATTGCTAGTTCTAGCCTACTTACGAAAATCCTCGCGGATTTTCTATTCGGTTTTTATTTGCTAAATTACGTGCTAAACCAAGCAACAAACCATATACAAAACCGTTAGCTACAATTTCAAAACTCACTCAAACGCGGATTTAACGCCAAGTTTTACGATAAATTTATCACTCAAATTCAACAAAAAAATAATTCTTGATTTTAGAATTTTAAAGGTTTAATTAAAACAAAACCTCAAACCGATTTTTACTCAAACGGAATTAAAATCTTCAAAAAATTAAACATAAAATAAATCTTCTGGAATTTCTCACTCAGTCGGTTTTTGGAAATTTAATCAAAATTAATCCTGAAAAGAAAATATAAATTATCTAGAATTGATCACTCAAACTGATAAAAAAAGAAAAATTTAAATGGCTGAACTGAACGGAAAATAAAAACTGTAGCTAACACCGTTTATAAAAATGCTTACTTTAGTTCAAGCCTAAGTCTTGTGCCCTTTTGTTTGCTTCTGATTTTCCTTCGGAAAATCCTCGCTGCCAAAATCGCACATTTCATAAACAAACACGTTACCACACATTTGAGAAAAATAGTTTTCATATTGACAATTTTAGTTTTCCAACAAAATCTTTACTCACAAAAGAAATCGTTGGAAAAGTGGAATATTATATCTCAAATAATTACGACATTCCATCATTTGCTGCTTCATCAGAAAAAACAATAAAGTACCTAAATTCTCGTAGACAACAAATAGAATTAATTCAAGGAAATTCAATTACAGAAATTAAAACTGACACAACTGGAATTTTTAAAATCAATATAAAACTTGACGAAAATCTTAAGATAACAGTCAATAAAAAGTCTAAGCTATTGGCATCTGAATTTCAATTTAGTTCAAATCAATTAAATGACACTTTAAAATTAAGAATTACGGACGAAAAAATGGACATTTACAAAGACTCCATTGCTTCTCCTAAATTTTATAATATGTATAGCGAAAATCAAGCGTATTCGGACTTTGAGAATGGAAAAAAACGGATTCTAACTGGAGCTGGTTTTGTATCAAAAGAATCATCAATGCGGAGAAAAAAATTATCAAAGAATACGGGTTTGAATACGAACCTATTCACGGATGTATAATTTTAAGTTCTGAATCTCGAATTATCTATCGTTATAATAAAATAATGAAAAAATTAATAGGAATAAAAAACGTGTGGTAACACCGTGTAAAAAACATTGCTTATTTTAGTTAAGCCGTTTGGTCGTTGCTTTGCTTGCTTGCATCTGATTTTCCTTCGGAAAATCCTCGCACACAAACACGCAACGTTCCTTACACATAAACGTTGCCAGTAATATGAGGAAACCAAAATCAAATGAAAATAATGAACTATAAAACTATCTTTCTGATTTTTGTTTCAACAATTGTGTATTCCCAAAATGCCGAAAAAAATATGAGTAATAAAGTACCTAATAGTGTTGAAATTGTTGACAGTCATTTAGACCAATTCTTTGATGAAGATGCAGACATTGTTGTATTTGACGAAATAGAATCTGAAATAATTCACAGAGACATTTTTTTCATAAAAGCTACAGAAGATAGACCTTATCACATTTTGTTGAGCTGTGGAATGAGTGCTTTACCAATGAAAGTACCTGAAGATATTGAATCATCTGAATTTGCAGAAGTTATGATATTGTTGCCAAAGGAATGGAATTTAGAATATGAATCTTTTAGTGACGAACGAAATTATTGGCCAATTAGAATAATGAAGGAATTGATGATGTTACCACATCCGAATAAAACTTGGTTAGGTTTTGGACACACTTTCGGACACGAAGATGATGATGAACTTGCAGAAGGAATTGGATTTAATTCAGTAATGTTAGCCAGCTCAATGGAATTATCGGCTGATTTTACCGAAATCGAACTTGAAAATAATAAAGTGATTGACATTTATACTTTAATTCCACTTTACAAAGAAGAACTTGAATTTAAAAAACAAAATAGCGCAAGTGATTTACTTGAAAAATTTGACAAATTCGGAATTGAAGAAATTGTAAAAGTTGGAAGAAAAAATGTTTGCGAATAAAAAATACTACTGGCAACAACGTGTATAATTAATGGCTAGTTCTCGCCTACTTACGAAAATCCTCGCGGATTTTCTATTCGGTTTTTATTTGCTAAATTAGGTGCTTAAACACGCCACTAATCATACACAAAACCGTCAGACTGTCTAATAACTATTGCTTTTTAGTTACATTTTTTAGAAGTTCTCAAGTAATTTCCAGGTGATTTTTGTATCTTTTAGTTATGAAATTCATACCTGGAAAAGACCGAAAACAGACCTGCCTTTTTCCTGTTTCTCTTGATGATTCAATAGATTCCGAGAATAGCGTAAGGTCTATAGATCAATTTGTAGATTCACTTAACCTTGCAGAACTAGGATTCCGTTCAGACTTTACCGAAAACGGTCCTCCGGCCTATAACCCAGCTGTTCTTCTCAAACTTTACATCTACGGATACATGAACCGTATTCGTTCTTCAAGACAATTAGAAAAAGAATGCAGGCGTAACATTGAAGTCATGTGGCTGCTCGAATCGCTAGCTCCCGATCACAACACCATCAGCAATTTCAGAAAAGATAATGCAAAGGCTATTAAAAAGTGTTCTTTGCTACCGTGCAAATGGCACGTAATTTTGGGCTTATAGGGGCTACACTTATTGCTGGAGACAGTACTAAGTTTAGAGCTCAGAATAGTAAGAAAAACAATTTTAATAAGAAGAAAATACAGCGCCACATAGATTATATTGACAATAAATTAGAACAATACAACAAAGCTCTTGAACAAAGTGATAGTGAAAATGAAAAAGAGGTAATTAAGAAAGATATTGATAAGCATCAAGGTCGCAGAAAAGAATACGAAAAACTAAATGCACAGTTGAAGGCTTCGGGAGAACCACAAATTTCTACCTCTGATCCCGATAGCAAGCATTTAATTGTGCGTAACAATATTACTGAAGTTGCTTACTGTGTACAATCTACTGTAGACGCAGATCACAATATTCCGTTCGACTACTTGGTTACCAATAAAAACGACTCCAAGGCTATGGGACAGATGTTACAGAGAGCTAAAACTATTTTAGGAACGAACACCTTTACGGCGCTCTATGACAAAGGATATCATACGGGAAGTGAATTTAAAACTGCTAATAAACTAGGTATTAAAACCCTTGTTGCTATCCCTGGAATAGGAAGAGCATCGCAAGCTCCAGATCCTAACTATAACTCAGAACATTTTAAATATAATAAAGAACACGACACCTATACTTGCCCACAAGGAAACATACTTAAAAGTAATGGCAGTACTTATAAAGGGCGTAATTATCGTTTCAAACAATACAAAACAAACAAATGTAAAGCTTGCCCCGCAAGAGCATTATGCACAACGTCTAAAGCAAATGGAAAAGTAGTACAACGCAGTGAATTCCATAAATATATTGAAGCCAACGCAAAGAGCGTATTGCAAAATCCTGATGCTTATAAAAAACGCCAAGCCATTGTAGAGCATCCTTACGGAACCATAAAACGCCAGTGGAGTTTTGATCATATTATGACTAAAAAAACGATGCAACGCGCTAGTGCAGATGTAGGGTTTATGTTTATTGCATATAACTTAAAAAGAATTTGGAATATCATTAGAAAAACGAATACACCTCGTGTTCAAGATCACTGGTCTTTAATTAGGCTTATAACAACTGTTCTAACAGGTTTTGAAGAAGCTTACAAACAAAATTCAAAATATAGAATCTTAGCTCCCATCTAATAGAAAAAACTGTATTTTAGTAGAAATATATAAAATTGCAGTCGGTTATTAGACGGACTGCCGTTGGCAACAAGCTAAAGAAACATCGTGCTGAAATTAAAATTCTGTAAAATGACAAAAATTGTTTCAAGTCCAAATTGTGGAAACTCACCGAAAATGGAATTTCTAAAAGAATTCAATATTGCTTTTGCAAAAGGAAACGTGGAATTTATTGTCGAAAGCGTAACTGATGATATTGTTTGGAACATCATTGGCGACAAAAAAATCGAAGGAAAAGAAACGTTTGCGAAGGAATTGGAAAAAATGAAATCCAAAAAGGCGACCGAATTAATAATTGACCAAATTTTATCGCACGGAAAAGAAGGAGCTACAAACGGAATTATGAAAATGCAAAACGGAAAAAAATATGCGTTTTCGGACTTTTATAAATTTAAGGGAGCAAAAGGTGTTAAAATAAAATCAATAACATCATACGTAGTTGAAATTTGAAGCAATTGTATAACAATGTTGACAAATATGAACAGAGAAATAAAAGAATATAACGAAAAGCAAGAATTTGAGGACAAAGAAATTTGCAACCAACTTGCTCTGATTATAAACAGAGAACTAACTGATGCAGAAAGCAAAATTTGGCATCGACACCCAGTTTGGTTTTTAAATGGCAATCCAATAGTAGGTTACAGCAAACAAAAAAAAGGTTTAAGATTAATGTTTTGGAGTGGAGCCGACTTTGAAGAAGAAGACTTGAATATTCGAGGCACAAAATTTAAGGATGCTTCAGTTTTTTATAAATCCGTCACAGAAGTTGATGAAACTAAATTAAAACGATGGCTCAAAAAGTCCAAAGAAATTCAATGGGATTATAAAAACATCGTAAAAAGAAAAGGAAAACTCGAAATATTGAAATAAAAAGCCAGTTGCCAACAACGTATAAAATTAATTGCTTGGTACGAGCTTGCTTACGAAAATCCTCGCGGATTTTCTATGCGGTTTGTATTTGGTAAATTCGTTGCTTAACCACGCAACTAATCTTATACAAACACGTTACCTGTAATTATGAAAAACATCCTGCTTGCCATCATATTAATACCAATTTTGACTTATTCCCAGTCCTCCAAGACTTATTTAGAATTAGTTGATAACGCAAAAACAAAGAAAAGTGCGGAACAAATTGAAAAGTTGATTGTTGGTACGTGGGAGTTTCAAAAATTGACAGATAAGAACGGGAAAACAATTGCGGAAGTGAAACATATCGTGAATGACACAATTACAGCGACTGAATTTGTTTCTCGACCTAATATGCGAATTGAAAAAGACAAAACGTATGAGCTATTTGGTTGTGAAAATGCAGCAAACTGTGAAAGCGGAATTTGGGAATATGACTCAAAAGCAAAGATTTTTAAAATGACTTTTGACAAACCAAAATACAACGTGCCAATTGACAAACTTGCACCTGGCCTTTTGGAACAATTAAAAAAATCTGGTACTTTAATTGAGTTTACCAATAGTGAAATAGAAATAGCGAAAATCACTCAAACGGAATTGAAAATATTTGAATTTTTAGAAAGTGATGGAAAGGAATTAAAATATAATTTAAAAGTATATAAAAAAAATAACTACAGGTAACAATGGCTATAATTCATTGCGGTTGAATTCCTAATCGGAATTCAACGCATTTTTGCTATCTTCGAGCTGCGGCGGAAAGAATCCTGCGGATTTTTCCGCAACGAAATTATAGCCGAGACCGTTGCCACCAATTTCAAAAATGAACAGACAATTAAAGAACATACTTATTGCAATTGGAATTCCAACTCTTTATGCAATAGTTTTAAGATTAGCTTTCGGAGTTAAAGATTGGAATGAATTATTTTCTGTAATGTCTGTTACATTCCTTTTTCTTCTTCCAACAATAGTCGGTGCATTAACCGTTTATCTTTCAGATAAAAATAAAGTTGAAAAACTATGGTATCGAATTTTCACACCTTGGATTCCAATAATTTTATTTCTCATTATCACACTTGTTTTAGCAATTGAAGGTTGGGCGTGTTGGTTAATGATTCTTCCTGTTTTCTTAATAGCTGCATCAATTGGAGGATTAATTGGAGGTTATTTAAAATTAAAAAGAAGAAATGACAGACTAAACATTTCGTTACTAATTCTTATTCCATTCCTAATTTCACCAGTTGAACAATTAATTGAAAAGATTCCAGGAACATATAAAGCTTATACTTATATAGATATTAATTCAAATGCTGAGAAAATCTGGGAAAATGTAACAAGAGTTAAAACGATTGAAAAAAATGAAGATACTGGATATTTGACAGAATTTTTGGGATTCCCAAGACCTTTAAAAGCTGAATTAAATTATAATGGAGTTGGTGCTTATCGAGAAGCAATTTTCACAAACGGACTAATATTCAGAGAAACCGTTACAGAATATGAGGCGAATAAGAAAATGGTCTTTTCAATTAAGGCTAATACTTACGAAATACCATCTACGACTCTTGACGAACACATTCTAATCGGAGGAGAATATTTTGATGTACTAAATGGGACATATGAACTTGAAAAACTTACTGAAGGAAAATATCGTTTACATTTATATAGTAATTTCAAAATGAATACAACTTTTAATTTTTATGCTGGTTGGTGGGGAAAAATAATAATGAAAGATATTCAAAACAATATACTGAAAGTTGAAAAGAAACGAGCAGAAGAATAAAAAACTGGTGGCAACACCGTATATAATTTATTGCTGGCTTCTCGCCTACTTACGAAAGTCCTCACGGACTTTCTTGGTCGGTAATTATTTACTAAATTAGTTGCTTAAACCACGCAACAAACCATATACAAACACGTTGTGCAACATATAAAAACCGAAGAACTGCATATTAAATGAAAGAACAAATAATAACCAAAATTAGGAATAGGGAATCATTTCTTTTAGCAAATGACGGTCAATATTTGGGCAAACTTACATTTAGTCGATACGATTCTGATTCGATTTTAAATAAATACGGCTCATACGGAAGTCAGTATTCCTCAACTTCGATTTTTAACAAGTATAGCAATTATGGAAGTCAATATTCTTCATTAAGTCCTTTTAATAAATACACAAATACACCACCAACTGTTTATTACAAAGGAGAAAAAGTAGGCTATTTGACCAAGAATAGATATGTAGGTTATGGGAATTCTAATATTGACCCTGACCAACTTTTTGAATGGATGAAATCTAAAGGAATAACTCAATATGGTTGATTTTAATTTTAAAGATTATATAGAAATTTTAGGTGCAGTATTTGTGTCTTTAGGAGGCTCGACTGTTATCATTTTGGGACTTTCGAAATGGTTTGGAGATGTCTTTGCTCAAAAATTAATTCTTGGTTTCAAGAATAGACACGAAAAAGACCTTGAAGACTTAAAAAGCGGATATCAAAAAGAACTAGAATCTACAAAAGTTGAACTTGACAAAGCCAAATCACAATTTTTACGTTACACAGAAAAACAATTTGAACTGTACAATGACTTGTGGAAAGTATTGCTTTATACAAAAAATCAAGCCGATTCATTATGGGAAGTTGCTAATCCAGACCAAATACCTTCTTTTTCTGAACAAATCAAACTTTCAAAAGACGCAATAGATGACAATATGCTTTTGATAGAAGAGAGCCATTATGAAAAGTTAATGGTTTTAATTAAACAGTTTGAACAGTTTCAATTTGGGAAAATTAGGCTTGTCGATTTAAGAGGACAAACACCAGAGGAGATAATTGAATTAGGACTTACTAAAGAACAAATACAGCAAACGATAGGTTTGAATAAATCAATTAAGGACAATTATGACAACTTAATTATGGAGATTGGAAAAACCTTTAGAGAACAAATTAAAGGATAAAATACGTTGCACAACACCGTATATAATTTATTGCTAGTTCTAGCCTACTTACGAAAGTCCTCGCGGACTTTCTATCTGTGATTTATTTGCTAACTTTAGTGCTTAAACACGCAACAAACCATATACAAAACCGTTGGCATTAATTTGAGAATAATGGATAAATTGAAAGAAAAATTGTTTTATTTATATTCTGAATTAATAAGTTTGGATATCGCTTTTGAGCATAAAAAAGAAATAGACTTTTCACGTGAACTAAATACAGAAATAGATTATCGTTCTAAGATAATTAAGAAGACAAATAGTATGTTTTCCTCAAACTTTATTTCTGCAATTAAGAGTATTGAAGATGGAAAATATTTATATGGAATATTTCTTGACGAGTTGTTTGAAAGTATTCTAAATGTAGATTTTTTAAAACAGAAAATTCAAACAGTTGACTTATATGCAATTTATACTATATCTAAAAATACTACATCTGAATTTGAATTTATTGAAAAAGTAAAAAATCAAGTTGATTTAGTTTTTCTTGTAGATTTAATTGAAGCTACTCAATTATTAAATTCTTACGACTATTATTTAAATAATAAACCAAAGAAAAACAAAGTAAATATCTTTATAAATGATTTAATAAAAGGCATTTCACATCTTCAGGAAGAATTAGATTTAACAGTATTACAAAAAATATTTTCAAATAAAAAAAGTGAGTCCCTTTTTAGAGACAATCTTAGTTTTTATCTAAAAGGTGCTGGTTACAAAACAATTTCTGAATCAAAAAAAGGAGCTAATAGAATTGACTTAAAAATTTATAAAAATTTAGACGTTTATAAAGCTGAATTCAAAGGTTGGTGGAATAATGACAAAAAAGAAATAGTTAGTCAAATAAACCAATATTTAACTGATTTTGACGAATATGGTTTTATATTTATGATTAATGACAAACAGAAAAGAATTAAAGATGAATATTTTGAATTAATTAAACGTGATTCATCAGATTACATAAAAAACAGCTTAAAAACTATAACAATTGATAATTTCAAATTTTATCATTCTTCTCATTATTTCGGAGATAATGCGGAAAAAAAATTATTTCATTTTATATTTAATATTTATAAAAACTAATGCCAACAACGTGTATAATTCATTGCTAGTTGTAGCCAACTTACGAAAGTCCTCGCGGACTTTCTATCTGTGATTTATTTGCTAAATTTAGTGCTTAAACACACAACGAAATCATACACAAACACGTTGCGTTTAATATGAATGACTTTCGGTCATCCCCCAAACTTTGCGGCTTGCTACGAGGTTTTTTTTGATTTATAAAAATCAGTTGATTTAAAAACGAGTTAAGGAGAATTTCAAATCGCAAACTGTGCGCTAGAAATCGTTGAGAGCGCGCTCTCAAAACGTTTGCAACGTTAAACAGTTTGTTTTAAGTTATTGAAAAAAAATGAGAAAGTCAAGTTTTTGGTGTTATTTAACACCGCCAATGATCTGATAACAAGATGTTTGTAGTCGGCTATATCAATGGCTTAAGATTTTTATAAATTTTTAAACTGCAACGGAATCGAAGCAAGTTTTATTTTAAGACAAGTCATATAAAGCTTTATATAACCAATCTTAAAAGAAAATCAAGTTTGGGTGCTGGTCACCTTATGTAGCGTCCTCCATACACCGTATTTAGTGGATGAGAGAAGATTAAAGATCCAGGTGTAAAAAAAAGAATTTAGAAAGCTATAAAAGACTGGAAAATAAAAATACTAAACACAACAGCGCATATAAAAAATAGCAGTTAAGAGCAAAAACGAAATATAATTTATAAATTTAAACCTGTGCCGATACGAAAAGTTAGTTTGTAGATCCTGCTACTTTTCATATTCGCCATCGTTGGGCATAATTTGAGGAAAATGACACAAAATAAAAAACCTCTCAAAATAAATCGAGAGGTTCTGTATATCTTTCACTTAATTACGTTTCTATAAAGAAAGAGGCTTGATTAAGCATTACAGTACAAAATAAGTGAATATATTTGTAATAGACAAATAAAAGCAAGAAAATATTGGAATATCAAAAATTAGAATACTACCTGTCGCAACCAAGATTAGACCGATTTTTAATAGCGACTGGTAATTCAAAATCTAAAGCTCAAAAATTATACAGAATTAATTTAAGAACAGCGCAAGCTTTCTATCCTGTGCTAAACTTATTTGAAATATTCTTTAGAAACATTGTAAATTATCAAGTGTCGTCACATTTTGCTAATCCGAATTGGATAATCGCAGAAAGAAATGGTTTTATGAATCACCCTTCACTAACTTCATCCAGATTCTTTTTGAAAAACTCAATTACCAAAGCAGAAAGAACTATTCGCAGAAAAGGTGGAATTGTAACATCAGGAAAAGTAATAGCGGAACAGTCATTTGGATTTTGGACAAGTCTATTTGATACTCACCATTACAGATTAATTGGAGGAGTAGTTATTCATTGTTTTCCAAACAAACCAAATCACGTGAATCGAAATATTTTAAATCAGAAACTCAACAATATTAGAGAATTTAGAAACCGAGTTTATCACAACGAACCGATTTGCTTTAATGGAAATGTCATTGATTTTACAGAAGCGACAAATATAAAAAACGAGATTTACGAATTATTGGAATGGATAGATGCTGACTTAACCGATTATGTGGATTATTTCAACGGAATAGACACGAAAATAAATATGGTAAATAACCTATAAAAACTATGCCCAACAATGGCTATAAGTAATTGCTTGTTCTCGCCTACTTCTGAAAATCCTCGCGGATTTTCAGTTTGGTGTGTACTGGCAAAGTTAAGTGCTAAACCACGCAACTACTCATAGCCGAGACCGTTAGGGCTAATTTCCAAAACAAAATACTTTATGAGTAATAAAACACATATTGAGAAAACAGGAGCCGAAACAAAATCAATTGGATTCGATTTTCAATATTACTTTTTCTTGTGGAAATTATTAACCCTAAATAAAGGTGAATCTGTTGGTTTAGAGGTAAAAGATGATGTACACACTGAACTAAAAAATGATATTAATATTTTTTATCAAGTTAAGCACTCTGTACAAAAAATAAGCAGGGTGATATAAAAATATGACCGCATCTGATATTGATTTATGGAAAACGTTATATAATTGGGCGAAAGTAATAAGTGATGAAAATGACAACCGAAAAGAAATAAAATCACAATTGGAATTTATTCATAAATCTCATTTTGTGATGTGGAGTAATAAAAATAATAGCTCTAAAAATCAAATTATTGACAATATAGAAAAACTAAAGAACAAGACTATTTCTATTGATAATTTCATCAAAAACATCAAGAAATTTGAGGAAAACTCAGAGAATGATACAATAAAAAAATACATAACCGAATTTTTACTTTTAGATAAAAATGTTCTTAATCATTACATATCAAAAATCACTTTTGAACTAGGTGAAGATGAAATACTTCAAAATTGTAAAGACGCAATAGAAACAAAGTTAATTCCAAAAAATAAAGTTGATGATGTTTTTGCAAAAATTGATTCAAGGATAAGAGAAGATAATTTTATAGAAATTAAAACTGGTAATAAAATTCAAATCAGTTTTGAAGATTTTCAGAAAAAATACAGAAAGTATTTTAATAATACCCGAACAGAAAAGCTACAAATTGTACCTCTAACAATCGATTTACCCGATAAATTAGAAAGTCAAATATTCATTAAACAATTATTAGAGATTAATGATATTGAAATTGATGAAATAGATTTGATGGCTAAATTCACACGTTTTAAACTTAATCTAGAAAACAATATTGCTCATTGGTATAAAGAGGGAGAAATAACTATTGAAGAGATTAACAGTTACCGAGATGAAGCCAAATTGAAGTGGTTTAATAAATTTAGAGCTCTAACTAAAAAATCAGATTTTAATGATGAATTTAGTTTGGATATTTTAAATCATCTAAGAGAAGTAAAACTTAAAATTGATGGTCAAGAATTAAGTACTGAATTGAGTAATGGTGAATTTTATTATTTATCTGATTTACCAGAAATTGGATGGAAAAAAGATTGGGAAAAACATAAAAAATGAATTTAGAAAACTATAACAATATTGGAATCACCTCTATAGCCATAAGCTCTGTTTTGTCTTTATCTAAAGAGCTCTCTATATCTAAAGCTTTACTTATTATGCCTTTATTTACAAGCAAAGCCTTAACAGCACATTTATCAAGAAAAACAACTGAAATAAAAAGTATTGAAAAATTAATATCTGAAAAAACTCCTTTATTTTCAAATTTTAATAAAAGGTATTATGATACATTAGCTAATTCACTAAATGCAATACAACTTTTAATTGAGACTAATAGCATTTTAATTAAAGATGGTAATTTAATTAATAATCAGCACTTTAATTTTGAGAAAGCTATGGGTAAAAGAGCTGATAAAATAAATTTAGCATCTAAAAATGTATCAAAATTACTAAATGAAAATACTGAAAAACTTTACTTAAATCTTAGAATAGAATTATGAAATATAATATTGAAAAAATAATTCTTTGGCTTAAAAATGGAAAAAAAAGAGAATTAGAGTTTAAGCCTAACAAGGTTAATGTAATTACGGGAGATAGTAATACAGGAAAAACAGCTATTTTAGAAATAATAGATTATTGTTTTTTTTCTAGTAAATCAACAATTTCAGAAAGTATTATTAATGAGAATGTTTCTTGGTATGGTTTAAAAATAAACATAAACGATAAAAAATATACCATTGGAAGAAAGGCTTTATTTGAAGGAAATGTTTCAAGTGAGTATTATTTTTCATCTATAGGTGAAATTCCTTTAAAGATTCCAGAATCAAATAATACTGAGGAAAATATAAAATCAATAATCGAAACTGAATTTAGCATAGATAAAACAGTTTCATTTCCTATTGGTTATGGAAGTAATAATATTAAAGTAGGTTCTAAGATTTCAATACGATATTTTTTGATGTTTAATATTATTTCTCAAGACCTCATTACAAACTCACAAGGAATATTTTTTGATAAACAAAATGAATCGAGATACAGAGATGCGTTACCTAGAATTTTTGATATTGCTACTGGTATAGAAAAAATTGAAAACATACTCAAAAAAGAGAAAAAAGTAGAATTAGAAAAGAAACTAGCAAAACTAAAACGTAAAGAATCTGAAATATCTAAAAAAACAGAATATTTTCAACGAGAACAAAAAGCATTAGTAAAAAAAGCTAAAGAATTTTCCTTAATAAACCCTGACACAGTTGAAAAAGAAGCCGTAGGCGAATTAAATGAAGTTGTAAATGGTGCTATAATAGTAACTGGAACAGGTGTTGAAAGAGCAAAATTAGAAAAAGAAAGAAATATCATTAAACGAAAAATCAAGAATTTAAAAGATTTCACTAATGAATATTCTATTTTCAAAAAGAATCTAACGGATGTTGAAGACAGTTTAAAACCTATAACTTTTATTCAGAGAGAAACAGACAAAATAATTAAAACAGGTAATTTCAAAAGTCTTATTTCACAATTATCCACCGAGCTAAATGAAATAAAAGAAGCTAGAAAAACAAAAACTCCAATTGACAAACAGGTTTTAGACGAAATTTCTCAATTAACCACACAATTGTCTTCTTTAGAAGATAAATTAGAATCCTTACCTAAGGAGAATAAAATTTTCGAAAATGAGAAGGAAAAATATATGTTTATAGGAGAAGTAAAAGCCAAAATAAACTTATACTCAAAATCAGACTCATCTCCATCAGTTTCTGTAAAAACAGAAATACAAAAAATAGAAGAAGAGCTAGAATCAATAATAATTACTGACACAGAAACAAAAAGAGAATTAACAATAAAGTTGATAGAAGAAATTATACAAGAGTATATGATTACTGTTGATAATGCAATGGAAAATTATAAAGATTTTTTACCTGTGTTTGATTACAAAACCAAATCTTTATTATTAAGAAAACCTAAAACAACGTTTTATGAAAATGTTGGAAGTAGTTCTAATCATATGTTTTTACATTTATTTTTTTCATTAGCAATACACGAAATAATTTTTAAAAACGAATCTCCTTATGTAGCTCCATTTATAGTTATTGACCAACCAAGTAGACCTTATTACGGAGATGATGGAAAAACAAGATTGGATAAAGACCATAGTGATGATTACAAAATAACTCAGGCTTTTAAATTATTAGATAAATTCATTGAAGAAAGAAACGAAAATGGAGGTGAATTCCAAATGATTGTATTTGAACATATTTCAAAGAATTTATTTAAAGATATGAAAAATGTTTACCTAGTCGATTCTGAATTTAAGAATGGAAATGCATTAATTCCCAAAAAAATGATATAAAAAACTAGCCCTAACAACGTATATAAAAAATAGCGGTTTAATCGCTTAATCAAAAGTAAATGAATAAATAAAAGGTCAGTTATAAACCGAAAAATTAGCACTTAAAAATCCGCTACTTTTCATATACAAAACCGTTAGCTACAATTTCAAAACTCACTCAAACGCGGATTTAACGCCAAGTTTTGAGATAAATTTATCACTCAAATTCCACAAAAAAATAATTCCTGATTTTAGAATCTTAAAGGTTTAATTAAAACAAAAACTCAAACCGATTTTTACTCAAACGGAATTAAAATCTTCAAAAAAATAAACATAAAACAAATCTTCTGGAATTTCTCACTCAGTCGGTTTTAGGAAATTTAATCAAAATTAATTCCAAAAAGAAAAATACAAATTTTCAAGAATTGATCACTCACACTGATAAAAAAAAAAGAAAAATCTAAATGGCTGAACTGAACGGAAAATAAAAACTGTAGCTAACACCGTTTATAAAAAATGCTTACTTTAGTTCAAGCCTAAGTTTTGTGCCCTTTTGTTTGCTTCTGATTTTCCTTCGGAAAATCCTCGCTACCAAAATCGCACATTTCATAAACAAACACGTTCTACGCAATTTGCCAAATCAACATTATTTGATGCTTCATTTAGAGTTTTTCGATTTTTAAGATTAATAAAACTGAAATTTAATAAACTGATTTTCATAAATTTACGCGGAATTTATCACTCAAACGGATTTTCAAAACGTGCGGAAAATGTTGAATTTAAGGATTTGTCAAAATTCATTTTTTTACATCGAAAATTGAGCTTCACGAAAAGTTTTAGCTTAAAAACAGAACCGCTAAATGTTGCGGAAAGATTGCTTTAAAAAGTTTTCCAAAATTCAGTTTTTGACGATAACCATTTTTGAAATCCAAAGTTTTGGTTGAATGATTTTATGTAATAACGTTGCGAACAAATATTGCGGATTGAAAAGCAGCTATTATTGAAATTTTAAAATAAACAACAATATTATAACAACTGAAATTTAAACAAAACACAAAAAAACTGCGCACAATCGAGTAGACGGGTGACGACTTAAAAGTCGTCACTGCGCCTCTCACACCACCGTACGTACGGGTCTCGTATACGGCGGTTCACCAAATTGAAGATTGCGTATTATTAATGTAATCTAGCAAAGGTTTATACCCTTTTCGTTTAAGCCTAGAAACTGTAATAGTAGTCTTTAAAATAGGACTTTGAGCGACTGCCCAACCTCCCATTCTTGTTCTACTCCAAGCATAGGCTTGTCCGATTTCTATACCTAATTGAATTAGGTTTTTACGTTTCCGCTCTAGCTTTTTCCAATCGTGCCAAATGCAATAGCGCAACCGATTTCTTAACCACTCATCTAGCTTTTTAACTTTTGCATAGATATTGGTTAAGCGGTAGTTATTCATCCAGCCTCGACAGACTTGATTAAGCCGTTCTAGGCGTTCGAATAACGACATCGGTTTGGTTTTCTTGGTGATGCTTTTTAGGTCACGTTTTAACTTTGCCCAACTTTTATTAGCCACTACAAGTACGTATTGTCCTTTGACTCCCTTTTTATAAATGGGTACAAATCCATGACCAAGTAACTCAAAGTTTACAGGTCTGCAGATGCTACTTTTGGTTTTATTTATAGGTAATTTAAGTCTATCTCTTAAAAAGATAAACAGTTTATTTCCTATAGTTTTTGCCTCGCTTTTACTTTTAGCGTAAACGCTAAAGTCGTCTGCGTAGCGCACATAGCGCAAGATCATACTTTTCATTTCTTTATCCAAAACATCTAACATAATATTAGATAATAAAGGACTAATGGGACTGCCTTGCGGAATACCTTTTCTGCGCTTTTTCAGCTTCCCATTTATTAAAATGGGAGCTCTTAGCCATTTTCGGATTAATCGCAAGGTGGTTGGACATTTTACTTTGCGGTAGATAAGTTGAAGTAAAATACAGTGGTCTACTTCATCAAAAAATCCTTGTAAATCAATATCTACAATATCTTGGTAACCGGAATTGATATACCCTTGGGCTTGTAATACTGCTTTTTGGATGTTCTTTTGTGGACGAAAACCATAACTAACAGGTTCAAAATCATATTCAAAATGAACCATTAATTGTTGGCTTACTGCCTGTTGTAGCCACCTATCTACTACTGTTGGAATTCCTAATAGTCGGGTTTTACCCTGTCCTTTAGGAATGCTTACTCCTAAAATTGAATCTGGCACATAGCTATTTGTGCGAATAGCAGATAATATAAGCGAACGGTTTTCTAATATGTATGCTGAAAGTGCCGTTGTTTTCATACCATCTACGCCGCTCGCACCTTTATTGCGCTCCACTTGTCGTGTCGCTTTAAATAGGTTTGTTGCCGATAATACCTGTTCAATCATAGGTTTAATAATTCGTGTACTTCTGTTAGTTTAAAACTAGGCTAGCTAAGCATCCTAATCAAATTCCAACCTAATTTAATGTTCAGTCCTTCCTTACCCGTGAGACCTGTACAATTCTTGTTGTACCTCGTTTCCTGTAAGTACTATGACTTCTGCTGACTTCTCTACATAACCAACTCGTAGTTGTAGAGATCTCCCCAGGTAATGGCATCTTCTTTCCCTCAATTCCTGCCGTATCTACATACTTACCCTTTTAGTAATCTTGGGGCGTTACAATGATGTGGTTGCTTACCCAAGTAAATATGCCTCTGTATACGGTTTCTGTTCGTCAGTACCGAGTTTTGTAGTTCCGCTTCCTTCAGATAAAACCTCACGGTTTTCACCCTTGCGACTTACTAATGCTTCAAGACGTTACTCCTGCGCATAAGGGACTTGCACCCTATAGATTAATTATTTACCTTTCCGTAAATCAAAAGATACTCATGCTGGGCACACACAACGTGTATGTTTCATGGCTGGTTTTCGTTTACTTATGAAAAACCTTGTTGATTTTCAATTCAGTTTTTATTAACTAAATTTGGTGCTAAATCACGCCACAAATCATACACAAAACCGTTACCTGCAAGCTGACTCACTCATACGCTTTGAAATACTAAAAAATGATTAAAATATATTTTGACTGGAATGTTCTTTCACAAATGAAAAACGGTAAGCATTCCGAGTTAAAAGAAATAATTCAAGACAACGAAAAATTATTAATTCCGTTTTCAACATCACATATAAACGATTTATCTTCAAATTTCAATAATTCACCTAAACAAAAAGAATATATTAATTCTGATTTAGAATTTATTTCAAGCGTTACCAACGAATATTGTCTATTTAATAATGGTAAAGGAATTGTCTTAGATTTTTATCCACCAAAAGAATTATTCGAACAAAATATCTCTGACAAAGACACTTTTAATGACTTGAGTATTGATGGACTAATGAAAAATTTTGAAGATGATGAATTATCTAAAAGTCTAGTAAAACCAATATTTGACTTACTTAAATCCTTACCTATCGAGGAATCTTTTAAGCAGGCTTTCGATAATCCGGAAAGTTCTAAAGTTATGGATAAAATGTTTCCTGGTTTAAAAGAAAACCCAACTATGGATGGATTTTTTAAAAGTTTCAGTAAAATGAACTTTAATTTAAACGAATTAGAGGGTTACAAAGATTTAAGACAAACTGTCCAAAGTGGTACAGGAATCAATAGAGATAAAATTTTCGACACAGAAAATCCTTTTGATTTAATTCAAAAAAGTTATGACAAACTAGGTGTTTCACTTGACCAATTAAAACAGGAATCAAAATACAGTCCACAATGGTTTGATGACATTACAAATGAGTATCTTAAACTAGATATGCACGGTTATCAAGAAGATAAAGTAAATGTTAAAAAAGGAAGAAAGGAAACATTCAAAAATACAACTGATGATGGATTTCACGCCTCTTTTGCATCAACTTGTAATATTTATGTGATTAACGACAACAAGTCTTATAAAAAGACCAAAAAAGTCTATGAAAAACTGAACATTAATACGAGAGTATTTAAACCAGATGAGTTCATCGATTTTTACAAAAAATTTTTAGATTATAACAATCCGATAATAGATTTAAGAATCATACAAGACATTCTTAATTCAGATAACTTTTATGAATCAAAAACCGAAGATGGAATTTACAAGACATACTACTTTCCATTCTTTTTATTTGGTTTTTTTAATAAAATTATTTGCTTTTACCCAACAGATGAATCAGAAGAAAGTTCAACCTTTTTAAGTCAAGATAAGCCAACTAATTGGTTCATCATACCAAAAGAAGTAGAAATACTCGTCAAACGATTATTAATATATTTTGGTACAGACTTATATAACGAAGGCGAATTAAAACCAGATGAATTTAACAATGAGAAATGGGAAGGAAGAAAATGGAAATTTGAAAACCTGACATTAAGACTTCAATCTATAAACGGATTTGTACAATTATATTGGGACTATGAAAAAGAAAAAGCCAGCAGGTAACAACGTGTATAATTCATTGCTAGTTCTAGCCTACTTACGAAAGTCCTCGCGGACTTTCTATCTGTGATTTATTTGCTAACTTTAGTGCTTAATCCACGCAACGAAATCATACACAAGACCGTTGTGTGCAATATCGGCAGCCTTTAAAAAAATGATAATGATATTTTTTAAATCGAATTACAATTGAACAAAACATTAATAAAAATCATAATCCTTAGTTTCTTTTTTGGAGCATGTTCATCCAGCAAAAAGATTTACTCCTCTGCTAAAAAATTAGATTGTGACAAGAAAATATGTTTCGTTTTTGACAGAGATAGTAATTTTGCCCCATTAACTAAGAATGGGGATCATTTCGGGGATTCAAAATTTCCTGACTACGAATCCATTTTTATAAGTAGCGTTATGGATTTTGCTGAAAATTCTAAATTGGATATTGAAAATAGCGCTGCAGTTGGTATACCAACAAAATCCGTTGATTATGTAAAAATCAAAATTGAAAAAATTGATTGGACTTTCACTTTTTTTTCTGCAAAAATGGATGTGCATTTAATTTATGAAATTAATAACCAAATCATTCCGTTAGTTGGGGAAAATCATATAAATATATTCTTTTTTGGCACTAAAAAAGGGCAACTTTATAAATCATTATTAAATGGTCATTATTCATTTTTGCAAAGTTATTGTTATAATTTAAATTAAAATACTGCACACAACATTGTATAAAAATAATGCTTAAATTAGTGCTTAATCAAGAGTTAGTGCTCTTTTGTTAGCTGCTGATTTTCCTTCGGAAAATCCTCGCACACAAAACCGCACTATTCTTATACGAGACCGTTGGCAACAAGCTAAAGAAACATCGTGCTGAAATTAAAATTCTGTAAAATGACAAAAATTGTTTCAAGTCCAAATTGTGGAAACTCACCGAAAATGGAATTTCTAAAAGAATTCAATATTGCTTTTGCAAAAGGAAACGTGGAATTTATTGTCGAAAGCGTAACTGATGATATTGTTTGGAACATCATTGGCGACAAAAAAATCGAAGGAAAAGAAACGTTTGCGAAGGAATTGGAAAAAATGAAATCCAAAAAGGCGACCGAATTAATAATTGACCAAATTTTATCGCACGGAAAAGAAGGAGCTACAAACGGAATTATGAAAATGCAAAACGGAAAAAAATATGCGTTTTCGGACTTTTATAAATTTAAGGGAGCAAAAGGTGTTAAAATAAAATCAATAACATCATACGTAGTTGAAATTTGAAGCAATTGTATAACAATGTTGACAAATATGAACAGAGAAATAAAAGAATATAACGAAAAGCAAGAATTTGAGGACAAAGAAATTTGCAACCAACTTGCTCTGATTATAAACAGAGAACTAACTGATGCAGAAAGCAAAATTTGGCATCGACACCCAGTTTGGTTTTTAAATGGCAATCCAATAGTAGGTTACAGCAAACAAAAAAAAGGTTTAAGATTAATGTTTTGGAGTGGAGCCGACTTTGAAGAAGAAGACTTGAATATTCGAGGCACAAAATTTAAGGATGCTTCAGTTTTTTATAAATCCGTCACAGAAGTTGATGAAACTAAATTAAAACGATGGCTCAAAAAGTCCAAAGAAATTCAATGGGATTATAAAAACATCGTAAAAAGAAAAGGAAAACTCGAAATATTGAAATAAAAAGCCAGTTGCCAACAACGTATAAAATTAATTGCTTGGTACGAGCTTGCTTACGAAAATCCTCGCGGATTTTCTATGCGGTTTGTATTTGGTAAATTCGTTGCTTAACCACGCAACTAATCTTATACAAACACGTTGTGCCTAATTGCGGAATGACAGAAACTAAAGAAAAATACGAGAAAATTTTATTCAAATATCACAGCAATGTTCTGGACGAACTGACTGTAGAAACTATGTGGGCGGAAATAATTGACAAGGATAACGGAATTTATAAATTGGACAATATTCCATTTTACGGACCACAAATCGCAACCGATGACGAATTTTACGCGGAATTTGACGAGTCGGAAAAAATGCTGACTTACAAAAAGACAACCAAACATTCTGGAAACTCTATAATTTTAGTAATCATAACCAAAAAAGGATTTGACAAAGAAATTATTAGAAACCGATTTATAGAAAAGGATTGTGAAAGTGAAGGACTTAATGACACTTACTTTTCAATGGAAATTTTAGAAAAAATCAATTATTCGGGAATAAGAAAAATATTAGACGAATATGAAAATGACGGAATTATTGAATTTGCGGAACCTTGTCTATCGGACAAACATCGAACTGAATTAAAAAACAACTAGGCACAACAACGTGTATAATTCATGGCTAGTTCAAGCTTACTTATGAATATTCCTGCGGAATATTCTATTCGTTTTTATTTACTACATTTGGTGCTGAATCACGCCACAAATCATACACAAAACCGTTACCTGCAAGCGAAAACCAGCCGCACAGTCAAGCACATTTTATTTTGCTCGTGCCTCACAAAATAAAAAGAGCTTGCCTTTATCCAACGCATAATCCGAACAAAAAGTAGAATTAAATTAGAAATCACAAAAAATGTCCGTAAATTTGTCCGTGTACGTAAAAACGTCCGTGAATAATTATGGCAACAATTAATTTTTATTTAGACAAACCTGACAAAAAAGGGTTGGCACCAATACATCTGCGAATAAACTGTAACGGAAGTCAAGTTAAGGTTTCGACAGGTCAAAAAATAGAACCTAAAAAATTTGACAAATCCAAGCAAAAAGCGATTGGTTTAACTACAGAATCTCACGAAATAAATCATTATTTGGATTTTTTAAGAGAAAGAGCTGACGAACTTCTTCACCATTCCAACAAAAAGACTTTTATCCAAGACGAAGTTAAAAGCCTTTTAAATCAACACATAGAAAACTACAAAGAAAACAGTAATGTAAACATTGTAAAAGAACAAGTTTCACTTTACGGAAAACCGTTCACTTTTGTTGATTTATTTGCTGGAGCAGGTGGTTTTAGCGAAGGATTTTTACAAGCTGAACATAACAATAAATTCTTTGATTTTATTGTGGCTAATGATATAAACGAAAACTGTGAGTTAACTCACGTTGTTCGCTACAATCATCAATTAGGTTTAGATGCTGAATTTTTAAAACAAGATATTACTGAACCAGACTTTTTAGACAATTTATTAGAAAAAATTGACGGTCGTCAAATAGATGTTGTCTGTGGTGGACCACCTTGTCAAAGTTTTAGTCTTGCAGGAAAGAGAAAAAAATTCGACAAAAAAGACGACCTATTTTCTCATTATTTAGAAGTCATTAAGGTTTTACAACCTAAATACTTTGTGATGGAAAATGTAAAAGGCATTTTGACTAAAGAAGGTGGTAAAATAAAAGAGTTAATTCTTCAAGAAATCAACTCTATTGTTGACACTAAAGAAATTCCTCAATTAATTTCATTTATAAAAAAAGTCAGTAAAGTATCAAATTCATTTCTTTTCGATACAATAATTAAAAGAGTTGAAATCGAAAAGCTACTGGAGAAACACAAAGAAAATGGAAAAGCTGATTTCATCAACTTTGTAGAAAACAGATTTAAAAAGATAACACCAAAAATTGCAGACTACAAAACCAGTAAAACAGACGAAAACATAAACACAATCCGTCACGGTTTTAATCTTTTAGCACGAACCAAAGAATGGGATAAATTAAAGCGTGATATTATTAAAGAGAAAGACTTTTGTAATATTGATAGTGATAATTTCACAACTGCTTTTACTGACTTCCTTACAGAAATTGGCTCTGAAAATATTATTTCAAAAATCGAGAATTCATTTAAAAATTTAAAAGTTCCTGCCAACTATAAAAAAGATTGTGAAGATATTATTACTGCATTAAAAATTTACACCACTTCTTTTGACGAGTCAATTGAGATATTAAAAACTCATTGTAATAAAACACAAAAACAGGAATTAGAAACAATTCTTGAAAGTATTAGACTTTATAAAATAGAACAACCTTTTGTTGCTAACGCATCCAATTACGGTGTTCCACAAAACAGAGAAAGAGTACTTTTTATTGGTTGTCGTAAAGACCAAAAATATATTTCTGAAATCCCAGCAACAGTAACTGAAGCAGAAAAAGTAACCATATTTGAAGCTTTGTATGATTTAGATTTTATAGGTAATAATCAAGAAGCTCACAGATACGAATTAGTTGACATTTCAACTCAATACAATGGAACTGCAAAGAAAATGGCTAAACTTTTAAAGAAAAGAAAAATTGATGGGAAGCCAATTTCAAAAGGTGGAAAGTCCTTTGCAGAATGGTCAAAAAAAGGTAGATTAATTGACCGTTTTAAACCTCAAACAAAACCTTTTTACGTAAAGAACACAGAAGGTTTAGAAAACGGAGAAAAATACTTCGACATACTTAACAATCACAAAACAAGTAATCAGAACGAAACCGTTATTAAAAGGCTTGGTGTGATTTTAAAAAATGGTAATTATAAAAAAGCACAACCAGAACTTGAGAAATTAAATCTTTCTACGAACAAAAGAAACTATAATGTTTTAAAACCAGACGAACAAAGCTCTACAATAATGACTATTGCAGATGATTATATTCATTATAATTCGCCAAGGTCTTTAACAGTTAGAGAAATGGCACGATTACAATCTTTTGACGACTCTTTTGTATTTCAAGGAAAACGCTCAACAGGAGGAAATAATAGAAAAACAGAAGTGCCGCAATACACTTTAGTGGGAAATGCTGTACCACCTTTATTAGCACGAGCAGTAGCAAATGAAATTTTAAAACATATCAAGTGAGAAAACTTACTAACGCAGAACAAGAAAAAATAAAATTACTGACCAAAAACCAAGTTTCTCTTACTTTAATTGAGCCAACCGAAACCGGATTAAAAAAATCCATTATGGATGCGACTGGTTCTGTTCGTAGTTATTTGAAAAGTGAGAATATTCACGATTATGAGTTGCAGAATCAAGGTACAGAGAGCAAAGTAATGATTCCAGCAATTATTCATACTGGTTTTAAGATTATAAAATCAAAAGCATCTCTATATCGTCCTTCAACTAAAAAAGGAGACCCAAGAATTTGGTTTTATGGTTTAACAAAAGTTGCTGACCCAAATGATATTATTGGAATCACTTTTTACAACGATAGTTTTCAAGTTTTTAACTTGACAAAATTAGATATCAAACAATTAATTTATTCTTCTATTCTAAATCCATTTCAGGAACTAATTAATGCAATCAGTACGACAGAAAATGAAGTTGCTTTTGAGCTTTTAGCAATGTTGAGAAAAATTGCAAATGCTGGTCCAATTCCTTCAATGGTTGATGCTGACACTTCTGTAGGTCGAACACTTGAAACTGCACTCGGAATAGATATTAATTCTTCCAAACAACCAGATTATAAAGGAATTGAGCTTAAATCGTTCAGAAATAGTAGAACGAACCGAAAAAATTTGTTTGCACAAGTTCCAGATTGGAAATTGAGCAAGTTTAAAAGTTCAGCAGAAATTCTCGATAACTTTGGCTACGAACGTGATGAAGATTTTAAGCTTTATTGCACAGTTTCAGCCATTACAAGAAATTCACAAGGCTTGAATTTAAGAATTGATAGCGACATAAAGCAATTAATTGAAAACTCTGACAAACCAGAAGTTGGCGATTTTGTGGTTTGGACATTAGACAAACTTCACAACCGACTAAAATCTAAACATAAAGAAACGTTTTGGGTAGAAGCTGAAAGTACAAGAATAAATGAACGAGAACATTTTCAATATAAGTTGGTTGAGCATACAAAAAAGCCCATTACATCTCAATTTGATTTACTAATTGAACAAGGAATTATAACGCTTGACCATTTAATTAAGCGAAACTCGAAAGGGAAAGTTGTTGAAAAAGGTCCGCTTTTTAAAATCAAACCAAAAGGAATTGAATTGCTATTTCCACCAAGTGAAAGTTATGATTTAATGGTATAGTGGAATTGCCAACGCTGAAAGCCATACACATTTCCAGTCGCACCATCCACGCTACACCAAAACTGTAAAAGAGTATGTCTTTGCCAACGCTAGCAAGTTTGTGGAAAAACGCCAGCCAGGTAACAACGTATATAAAAAATAGCGGTTTTTGTGCTTAATCGAAAATGAATTTTATAAATTTAAGGTCAGTACCAAACCGAAAAGTTCGTGCTTAAAACCCGCTACTTTTCATATACAAGACCGTCAGACTGTCTAATAACTATTGCTTTTTTAGTTACATTTTTTAGAAGTTCTCAAGTAATTTCCAGGTGATTTTTGTATCTTTTAGTTATGAAATTCATACCTGGAAAAGACCGAAAACAGACCTGCCTTTTTCCTGTTTCTCTTGATGATTCAATAGATTCCGAGAATAGCGTAAGGTCTATAGATCAATTTGTAGATTCACTTAACCTTGCAGAACTAGGATTCCGTTCAGACTTTACCGAAAACGGTCCTCCGGCCTATAACCCAGCTGTTCTTCTCAAACTTTACATCTACGGATACATGAACCGTATTCGTTCTTCAAGACAATTAGAAAAAGAATGCAGGCGTAACATTGAAGTCATGTGGCTGCTCGAATCGCTAGCTCCCGATCACAACACCATCAGCAATTTCAGAAAAGATAATGCAAAGGCTATTAAAAAAGTGTTCTTTGCTACCGTGCAAATGGCACGTAATTTTGGGCTTATAGGGGCTACACTTATTGCTGGAGACAGTACTAAGTTTAGAGCTCAGAATAGTAAGAAAAACAATTTTAATAAGAAGAAAATACAGCGCCACATAGATTATATTGACAATAAATTAGAACAATACAACAAAGCTCTTGAACAAAGTGATAGTGAAAATGAAAAAGAGGTAATTAAGAAAGATATTGATAAGCATCAAGGTCGCAGAAAAGAATACGAAAAACTAAATGCACAGTTGAAGGCTTCGGGAGAACCACAAATTTCTACCTCTGATCCCGATAGCAAGCATTTAATTGTGCGTAACAATATTACTGAAGTTGCTTACTGTGTACAATCTACTGTAGACGCAGATCACAATATTCCGTTCGACTACTTGGTTACCAATAAAAACGACTCCAAGGCTATGGGACAGATGTTACAGAGAGCTAAAACTATTTTAGGAACGAACACCTTTACGGCGCTCTATGACAAAGGATATCATACGGGAAGTGAATTTAAAACTGCTAATAAACTAGGTATTAAAACCCTTGTTGCTATCCCTGGAATAGGAAGAGCATCGCAAGCTCCAGATCCTAACTATAACTCAGAACATTTTAAATATAATAAAGAACACGACACCTATACTTGCCCACAAGGAAACATACTTAAAAGTAATGGCAGTACTTATAAAGGGCGTAATTATCGTTTCAAACAATACAAAACAAACAAATGTAAAGCTTGCCCCGCAAGAGCATTATGCACAACGTCTAAAGCAAATGGAAAAGTAGTACAACGCAGTGAATTCCATAAATATATTGAAGCCAACGCAAAGAGCGTATTGCAAAATCCTGATGCTTATAAAAAACGCCAAGCCATTGTAGAGCATCCTTACGGAACCATAAAACGCCAGTGGAGTTTTGATCATATTATGACTAAAAAAACGATGCAACGCGCTAGTGCAGATGTAGGGTTTATGTTTATTGCATATAACTTAAAAAGAATTTGGAATATCATTAGAAAAACGAATACACCTCGTGTTCAAGATCACTGGTCTTTAATTAGGCTTATAACAACTGTTCTAACAGGTTTTGAAGAAGCTTACAAACAAAATTCAAAATATAGAATCTTAGCTCCCATCTAATAGAAAAAACTGTATTTTAGTAGAAATATATAAAATTGCAGTCGGTTATTAGACGGACTGCCGTTGGCTACAATTTGAACACACAGCACTAATTAAAGATTTGAACTATGAATAAAATTTGGATAATAATAATTGGAATCGCAATTTTCTTGATAATTAATCTTCTCTACTATAAAAGTATGAAAGGTTATGTGAAAGAATCTTTTGGAAAAAAATGGTTAAATATATGGGGAAACAAAGTTTGGTTCTGGCAAAGCTCAATTTTTGTTAGTACTGGAGGAACAGTTTTAATAATGTATCTTTTAAAATTGTCAAATGTTTTGACCTTTTAGAAATCTAAAAATAAAACGGATTATTTTATGCTTAAACTGACTTCAAAACAGTTACGGAATTGATAAAGTTTGAGAAAAAAACTGACCGATAAAAACCCGGAATCGGACTTCAATACTGATTTGCCAATGTTTATCTGTGAATTTAAATCAAAACGGAATTAAAAATAAAAACTGTAGCCAACACCGTATAAAAAAAATTGCTAGATTTAGCTAAACCAATGTCAGTTGCTCGTTTGCTAGCTTCTGATTTTCCTTCGGAAAATCCTCGCGCACAAACACGCAACTTTCCTTATACAAACACGTTGCGTTTAATATGAATGACTTTCGGTCATCCCCCAAACTTTGCGGCTTGCTACGAGGTTTTTTTTGATTTATAAAAATCAGTTGATTTAAAAACGAGTTAAGGAGAATTTCAAATCGCAAACTGTGCGCTAGAAATCGTTGAGAGCGCGCTCTCAAAACGTTTGCAACGTTAAACAGTTTGTTTTAAGTTATTGAAAAAAAATGAGAAAGTCAAGTTTTTGGTGTTATTTAACACCGCCAATGATCTGATAACAAGATGTTTGTAGTCGGCTATATCAATGGCTTAAGATTTTTATAAATTTTTAAACTGCAACGGAATCGAAGCAAGTTTTATTTTAAGACAAGTCATATAAAGCTTTATATAACCAATCTTAAAAGAAAATCAAGTTTGGGTGCTGGTCACCTTATGTAGCGTCCTCCATACACCGTATTTAGTGGATGAGAGAAGATTAAAGATCCAGGTGTAAAAAAAAGAATTTAGAAAGCTATAAAAGACTGGAAAATAAAAAATACTAAACACAACAGCGCATATAAAAAATAGCAGTTAAGAGCAAAAACGAAATATAATTTATAAATTTAAACCTGTGCCGATACGAAAAGTTAGTTTGTAGATCCTGCTACTTTTCATATTCGCCATCGTTGTGTGTAATACCGATAGAAACGAAAATCTAATATCTAAATGAACAACAATACAATTGAAATAATTAAAACTATCGGAAGTCAATGGAAATTTCTTCTCGTTGTTTTTTTCATTATTACTTTCCTAATCAAATGGAAAACTATTTGGACATTTGTTAGCAATTTCACTCAAGTTAGAGTAAAAAGAGGTGATACAGAATTTGAACTTCATAGAAAAGAAAACAAAGAAGAAAATGAAGTCATTAATCAAGAGAAAGAAAAACCTAAAGGAGAATCTGTAGAAGATGACAATGAAGAAATTCCAGAAATAAAAGAAGAGAACAATATTCATATTTTATACCACGAAGCATTAAGTGATAGAAAATTCAAAGAAGCCAAAGATTTTTTTGATAAAATATTAGAAAAGGAAAGTAATTCAAAAAAACGTAAAGAGGAAATTATTCGAAATTTCTACTGGAGACATTTTTATGGAGATACCTCTGCCTTTAATGAATTAGAAAATTATATATCAGAAATCGAAAATGACAATGAACAAAAATCCGTTGGTTTATATTATTTGAGTCTAATTTATAAAGAGGCAAACAATTATGACAAAGCTATTGATTTAGCCAGTAAAGCTTTAGAAATAACTACTGATAATGAACAAAAATCATATTGTATCTCAAAAATATCAGAGTATTATTTGGAAAATGACAATCAAAAAGATTCACTTGAAATAATATTAAAACACATAGATTCTATTAATGAAAAGCAACCGAAAACAACTTTATATAGAGCATTAGCTTATTATTATAAAAAAATTGGCGACAAATTATTAGAATCAGTAGCATATCAAAAAGCTTTAGAATTATCACCTAACAACACTTCCTTATTATTTGATTCTGCATATAATTACAGTGAAACTGAACAGGATTTAAAAGATTTAGGATTTCTATTATATAAAAAGCTATTAGGCTTTAATTCAAAAGACCAAAATGCATTAAACAATATTGGAGTTGCATACAAAAATCTTGGATTAGAAATTAAATCTATTGAGCAATATAAAAAGGCATTTGAATTAAAAAATAGTTTAGCCGCATCGAATATAGCATACCAATTAATTCATCTTGGATTTGTAAAGGAAGCAGAAGAATATTTGAATAAGGCAGAAGATTTTGATAATCCTCACGAGAATGTTTTTAAAGCTACTTCTTCTATCAAATCTAAAATAACAGAAGAAAAAGAGTTAGAGGAGAAAATATTAAAAAAAGCAAACAAAAAATATAGGTTTTTAATCATTTTGGAAATGCAGTCTTTACTTCGAGAATTATTAAAATTCAAAGTTCGAATAAATGGTATTTAAATGAAAAACCTGCAATAGTTTCCCAAGACAATGACAAAATAGAAATATCTTGGGAAATTGGCGAAGAGAAGCATTCTATAACTGGTGTTATAAAAAACAATTCAATTATTGCTACCTATAAAAAACCTAAAAAGAATATTTACAGTTATAATGAGCAAAACAAATATACTTTCAGAGATATAAAACTATTTGGATATTTGATTTCAAGTCAAGAAATAACATTCATATTTGAATATGAAAAAGAAATTACAGAACTAACATTTAATGAAAAATAAAGTACTACACACAACAATGGCTATAAGTAATTGCTTGTTCTCGCCTACTTCTGAAAATCCTCGCGGATTTTCAGCTTGGTGTGTACTTGCAAAGTTAAATGCTAAACCACGCAACTACTCATAGCCGAGACCGTTAGCTACAATTTCAAAACTCACTCAAACGCGGATTTAACGCCAAGTTTTGAGATAAATTTATCACTCAAATTCCACAAAAAAATAATTCCTGATTTTAGAATCTTAAAGGTTTAATTAAAACAAAAACTCAAACCGATTTTTACTCAAACGGAATTAAAATCTTCAAAAAAATAAACATAAAACAAATCTTCTGGAATTTCTCACTCAGTCGGTTTTAGGAAATTTAATCAAAATTAATTCCAAAAAGAAAAATACAAATTTTCAAGAATTGATCACTCACACTGATAAAAAAAAAGAAAAATCTAAATGGCTGAACTGAACGGAAAATAAAAACTGTAGCTAACACCGTTTATAAAAAATGCTTACTTTAGTTCAAGCCTAAGTTTTGTGCCCTTTTGTTTGCTTCTGATTTTCCTTCGGAAAATCCTCGCTACCAAAATCGCACATTTCATAAACAAACACGTTACCCAACATTTGACCAAAACCATAAAATCAAGAATATGACTGAAAATGAATTTGAGCAATCTTTTCAAAAAGCTATAAAACTGTCGTTCTTTAAATCGAGAGATTATAAAGTTGAACCACCTGTAGTTGCTATTATATTTTCCAACGATAAAGACGGAATTGAATCTTATCAATTTTTACAAAATGAATTGACAAAAGACGAAATTAGTATTGTTTTCCGACCGACAGAAACTGGAAAAATGAACTTATCAATCATAGATGATAAAAACTCAAAAGTATTTAATATTTATGATTTAAATTACTCAAAAACTGAATTGACTGATTTCAGACAAAATGGAGAATTTGGTAAATATTGTGTTTTTTGTATTTCACAAATAATCAACAATCATCTTATTTTATCGTCTTTAGTTAAAGAAAAACCTTTAATGGTTTCGGAACTTGTATTTTCCGAATAAGGAACAAATTTAACTTCAGTTTTCTCCTTATTTACCCAAACAAAACGACCAGCTACTGCGTCTGTCATATTTTTAAAATTATGGATTATACAATTATTTTAGGTTATTTGGTTTTGCTTCTAATTCAATATTTTGCGATTCAAGCAATACCGATTACATTAATTGGCGGACTGATTTCCAGATTCACCAACATTTACGTCGGAGTTCTAATAGCTGGAATCTTAACTTGGCTCGGAATAAATTTCATTTGGTTTAAAGTTTTTGATTATAATTTACCATTATTGGCATTTATTTTAAGTATTGGATTTCAATTTTGGCATCTTAAAAAAGCACAACTTGAATTAACTGAAACTTCCAAACAAATGGTTGTCGGAGAAATTTGGTCGATTATTTTAGTTGCGATATACATACTTATATTTAAAGATTTTAACTTATATTAAACGAATAAAAAACGTTGGGTAACACCGTATATAAGCTATGGCTTGGTCAGTGCTCACTTGGAAAATCCTGCGGATTTTCCAAAGCCAGTTTTTATTTGGAGAGGTCTGTGCCGAAACACGCCACAGCTCATATACATAAACGTTAGGGCAAATAAAAAAAACGAAATAAATGACAGAAAATTACGAATGGATTTTTAGTGGAGTTGGAGCCACAATTGTTGGATTAATTTTGACATATTTTTTATTGGATAAAAAGAAGAAAACGGACAAGAATAAGGACAAATCTTCTAATATTACAATAAATAACAATAACAACATTAACTCTTCAGTAGCAAAACAAGAAGAAAAAGAAACTTCAAAAGAGAAAGAAAACAGAATAAAAGAAAAAACTAAAATCCTTTTCGTTGACGATAATCATACAGATTTTAGGATTGTTTCAATTTTGAAAAAAAGTGGCTGGATTCATACAAAATCTATTAAAGATGTTATAAACTTGGACGACCAAAAAGTGAAAGATGCTGATATTATTTTTGTAGATATTAATGGTGTTGGCACTACTTTGTTTAACGATGAAGGCCTTGGACTTGCTTCTGCATTAAAGGAAAAATATAGATCCAAAAAAATAATAATATATTCAGCAGACACAAAAGGAGACAGATTTCATAAAGCTTTAAGAGAAGTTGATGGATGTTTATCAAAAGATGCTGAACCATTCCAATTTAGTAGTTTAATTGAGACTTTAGCAAATGATTTAAAAATATGAATCATTTTAAAATTTCAGATAAAGATGAAAATATAATCTCTCAAAACTTAGAAAATGATTGTGTGAATTGTTTTGCTAATTGTAATTCATCAGGAAAACTATTCTCCGAATGCCCTATTTACAATCAGAATAGAAGGCAAGGTAAAATAATCAATAATAAAGGAACTACATTTTTATGCTGTGGAACTACTAAAACTACAAAATTATTTAAAGAGAAATTAGAAGCTCTATCATATGCCTATTATGATTTAATTATACCAAGAGAACAAATTATTAGTGAAATTAAAAAAAGTGAGCAGAAAAAAGTAAATAGATTAGTCCATAATTTAACTTCTATTAATGCTCATAATATTCAAGAGATTTATGATTTAATACCTCAAGACGTACTCGCATCAAATTGGAGAACACAGGTTGAATTTATAGAAAAAGAATTAGTTTCAAAATCTAATAAAGCATCAATGATGTTTTTAAGGATTGCAAAACATAATATTCATATGAAATCTGAATTTTCTATATATAGAAAACTTGATAGAGATGACAATGCTAATTTAGAATTTAAAGGCTACCCTATAAGAATTGTGTTATTGAATGTTTTACATACATTTTTCGGAGATTTTACTTCTAAAAATGTTTATGTCAACGTTTCTGATTATTATGGAAAGGTTTTAATAGATTACGAAACAATTCAAGTTGCACTTTATCATTTAATAGAAAATTCATCAAAATACACGAAAACTGATTCTACAATTTATATAGACTTTAAAGAAGATAATGACAATGTAATTATATCAATGGAAATGATAAGTCTTTATATTCCAGAAAGTGAACGTAAAAAGATTTTTCAAGAAGGTTTTTCTGGTACATCAGCTAAAAAACTTGGAAAAAGTGGAGATGGTATTGGAATGTGGCGAATTAAGCAAATGGTTGAATTGAACAAAGGCGAAATTGAAATTAACTTTGGAAATACAATTGAGAATTATAGAGGGATCGATTTTTCTAAAAACATATTTAATTTTAAACTGAAAAAATACTTGCCCTAACACCGTATATAATTTATTGCTGGCTTCTCGCTTACTTACGAAAGTCCTCGCGGACTTTCTTGGTCAGTAATTATTTACTAAATTAGTCGCTTAAACCACGCAACAAACCATATACAAACACGTTGCCAACAATATGAAAAAACGAACATCTACATACATTTTAGTTATTCTTATTATGTCATTTTTGTCTTGTAAAAGTCAGGAAAAAAAACAAACTGAATTACCTAAAACACCAAAATCGTTTAAAATTCTTGACGAAACAGAAGGCGATTTAGACAAAGATGGAGTATCTGAAAAAGTTATTGTTTACGATACAGAAAAGGAGACTGATTTAGGAACTGAAAGACAAATATTTATTTACAAAAAAAAGTATGATAAATGGGAGTTGTGGAAAAAATCAGTCGGAGCAATATTACCAAGTCAACACGGAGGAATGATGGGTGACCCTTTTGAGGGAATATCAATTGAACGAAATTGTATTGTAATTAGCCATTTTGGAGGAAGTCGTCATAAATGGAATTATACTCATAGGTTTAGATTTCAAAGCGGAGAATTTCAATTAATCGGAGCAACTGTGAATTTTGGTTCACCTTGTGATTATTTTTTTACGTTTGACTACAATCTATCAAATGGAAAAATAAATTACGTAAAAGAAACCGAAGATTGTGAGAGTAAAAATTCAAATATAGAGAAAGAAGAAATGATTAGAAAATTGGAAAATTTACCGACAATGAATGGTTTTTATCCTGGAAATACGAAATTAAAATTCCCAAAATCTGAAACGACAATATATTATTAAATAAAAATACTGTTGGCAACACCGTGTATAATTAATTGCTTTTTATGTGCTTACTTGCGAAAATTCCTGCGGAATTTTCTCGGGCTCGTAAATCTTTGTTAACTTAGTTGCTTAACCACGCAACTAACCATACACAAACACGTTGGCGTGCATTTAAAAAAACCGTAAAAACAGAAGAAATGGAAAGAATAACAGTTCAAACTTCTATCAATTCGGACATTGACAAAGTTTGGGAATTTTGGACAAAACCGGAACACATTACAAATTGGAATTTTGCCACTAATGAGTGGTGTTGCCCAAACGCTGAAAACGACCTAAAACCGAATGGCAAATTCTCTTGGCGAATGGAAGCAAAAGACGGAGGTATGGGATTTGACTTTACGGGAACCTATGACAAAATAATTGACAAAGAATTGATTTCGTACAAAATGTCAGACGGACGTAAAGTAGATATTGAATTTTCGCAAAACGGAGATGAAGTAAGCGTGAGCGAAACTTTTGACGCAGAGGGAACAAATACGGACGAACAACAACGTGCGGGTTGGCAAGCGATTCTTGGGAATTTCAAGAAGTACGTGGAAACGGAGTAAAACATCAAAAATGAGTGAGACAAAACAATATAATTCTGTAGCAGAGTATATCAATGCTCAACCTGAACAAATCAAAAAAGCACTTTTGGAACTTAAAGAATGTATTTTAAAGACTGAACCTAATGCTACCGAACTTCTGAATTATAACATACCAGCATACGCTTTAGTCGAGAACGGAAAAAGAGAACAACAGATAATGATTGCAGGATATAAAAAACACGTTGGACTTTATCCACATCCAACGACTATGGAAAAGTTTGAACCTGAATTGACTGAATATAAACGTGGGAAAGGCTCGGTTCAATTTCCTTTAGACAAACCTTTACCCAAAGACTTGATAATCCGAATGATAAAATATCGGAAAGAATTATTGAACAAATAAAAAACGACACGCCAACAACGTGTATAATTAATGGCTAGTTCTCGCCTACTTACGAAAATCCTCGCGGATTTTCTATTCGGTTTTTATTTGCTAAATTAGGTGCTTAAACACGCCACTAATCATACACAAACACGTTGTGCTCCATTATGAAAAAACTCTCGATTACATTAATATTTATTCTGATTTCAACACTGACATTTGCTTGTAGTTGCTCTTGGACTAATTTTTTGAAAGCATCAAAAAACAGTGAGTTGATTATTAAGGCACGAGTTTTAAAACACAACTATTACCTCCCCAATGGAAAATTGACAAACTTAACACATATAGATAGTTTAGATTATTCTGGACATTCTATTACAATCGAGTTGATAGAAATTATAAAAGGAACTGAAAAACGAAAAACTTTTGAAATATATGGTGGAAATGGTTGGGATTGTCGACCTCCTCTCCAAAACTTTGAAATAAATAAAACATATATTTTCTCGATTTATAAAACCAACAGAACTAAATGGAGTCAAACTCAAGAGGATAATAAAGATTATTCTTTATATTCTTGTTCCGAATTTTTAATAGAATATTTTCCAGAAACTAATGAAGTTAAAGGACGTTTAAGAGGAAAGAAAAGTTCAATAAATGAAAGAATATGGACTTACGATAAGTTCCTAAAAAAAATAACGTAGCACAACAATGGCTATAATTCATTGCGGTTGATTTCCTTAACGGAAATCAACTCATTTTTGCTATCTTTCGGCTACGGCGGAAAGAATCCTGCGGATTTTTCCGCAACGAAATCATAGCCGAAACCGTTGGCTACAATTTGAAAAATGAAAAAAAACGAAAATATCATACTCAAATTTCTTTTAGCACTCGCAGTAATTTCTGTAATCTTAATCAAATTCGTTTTAGCTGACATACCCGAAATAATAGATAAGGGAAATGAGTTTGGCGAGATTATATATAATTTGAGTTTAGCTTATATTTCAAGTTACATTTTTTATAGAATTGTAGTTGTAATTCCTGAAAATAGAAATCGAAAAAATATTTACGAAAGCACAAGTTTCATAACATACGGAATAATTCATACTGGTAGTAGAATAATAAAACCCAAAAAAACACAAGAGGGTTACTTGGATATAACTGATTCAGCAAATGAAATTAGCGAAACTGAATTTGAAAATATTTGTAAATCAATAGGTTTACATGATTCGTTTGACTTTAAATGGACTAAAAGCGAAGTGAGCCAAATTACTTATTTAGAACACTTTAAAAAAACAAGAAGACAAATAATAGAAAGCAAAACTGAATTATTTGCTTTTATGCCCCATTTAGAAACAGAACATATTAAATTAATTAATGATATTGTTCAAAGCCCATTTATATCTATGGGACATCATTATTTAGAAAATGAAAACATATTAGATAAAGAAGAAAAATTGGACTTTATGTTTCCTATGCTTTTTGACTTTTATAAAAAAATTAGAAAATTAAATAAATATATGAACGGAATAAAACTGTAGCCAACACCGGCTATAGTTCATTGCTTCTGACTTTCCTCTCGGAAAGTCCTCGCAAATTTGCTATCTTCGGTTTACGGCGGAAAATCCTCGCGGATTTTCACGCAACGAAACCATAGCCAAACACGTTGCGTTTAATATGAATGACTTTCGGTCATCCCCCAAACTTTGCGGCTTGCTACGAGGTTTTTTTTGATTTATAAAAATCAGTTGATTTAAAAACGAGTTAAGGAGAATTTCAAATCGCAAACTGTGCGCTAGAAATCGTTGAGAGCGCGCTCTCAAAACGTTTGCAACGTTAAACAGTTTGTTTTAAGTTATTGAAAAAAAATGAGAAAGTCAAGTTTTTGGTGTTATTCAACACCGCCAATGATCTGATAACAAGATGTTTGTAGTCGGCTATATCAATGGCTTAAGATTTTTATAAATTTTTAAACTGCAACGGAATCGAAGCAAGTTTTATTTTAAGACAAGTCATATAAAGCTTTATATAACCAATCTTAAAAGAAAATCAAGTTTGGGTGCTGGTCACCTTATGTAGCGTCCTCCATACACCGTATTTAGTGGATGAGAGAAGATTAAAGATCCAGGTGTAAAAAAAAGAATTTAGAAAGCTATAAAAGACTGGAAAATAAAAAATACTAAACACAACAGCGCATATAAAAAATAGCAGTTAAGAGCAAAAACGAAATATAATTTATAAATTTAAACCTGTGCCGATACGAAAAGTTAGTTTGTAGATCCTGCTACTTTTCATATTCGCCATCGTTGTAGTGCATTTGAGCTCACTCAAAACTGAAAGAAATTTTAATATTAAATATGACCAAACGGAAAAAAGACCAACAAAAGGAAGAAACTAGTTCTCTTATGAAAATCGGATATATTTTACTGTTTGCTTTACCTCTTTTTGTTCTGATATATTTTAATGGACAAAACAGACAAGAAAAATTAAAAAATGAGTCATTTACAACATATGGAATAATTGAAAAGTTAAGACCTAATTCTCAAAAAGGAACAACTACTCGAAAAGATGTTGTTTATTTTTATTTCGTAAAAAATGACACTGTTTTCCATAAAATAACAGACTTAACAGAAAACGGAATTAAAAGGTTAGGAATTAAAATAAATGATTGTTACGAAGTTAAAGTTGTTAAATCTGATTTTGGGATTTTTGATATTGACTTTAAAAACGGAAAGATACATTAATTGACAAAAGAAAATTTAAAGTTCAAAAATACAATACGAGTATTCATCGGAATATAATTGAATAAAAATCACCCAAAATGAATAAAGAAATAAAAATACCTTTGAGTAAGAACAAAATTATATTATTGCTTTTAGGAACTGTAATTTTCGTGTTATTAGGATTTTGGTTGGCAATTGATCCAGAAAATTTTAAAGTTTCCGTGTTCCAATACAGAAGTGCTGAATTGATAAGAGTAGTCGGAATTATTGGAATAGCATTTTTTGGAGTTTGTTCGTATTTTATTTTTAACAAAGTATTTGACAAAAAGTATGGATTGATAATTGATAAAAACGGAATTACGGATAATTCAAATGCTTCGAGCGTTGGATTAGTAAAATGGGCAGATATTATTGGAATTAGAGTTTTAGAAGTAGTCAATCAAAAGTTCGTTATGATAGACGTTTCTAATCCCGAATATTATATTGAGCTTAAAAAAAACGGTATTGGAAAAATGGCGATGAAAGCGAATTATACTAAATATGGTTCACCAATTAGCATAACTGCCAATTCATTAAAAGTTGACTTTAACGAAATGAAGGAAATAATTGAAATACAACACAAAAAAAACGCACTACAACACCGTATATAATTTATTGCTAGTTCTAGCCTACTTACGAAAATCCTCGCGGATTTTCTATTCGGTTTTTATTTGCTAAATTACGTGCTAAACCACGCAACAAACCATATACAAACACGTTGCCCACAATACGAAAACGCATCTTAACTAATGAATAATTATACCACAATTGATGCTGAATATCCCGATTTAGAATCATATAAACATAATCTTAAGTTATTATCTCAAATTGATTTTTCAAAATCAACATATGATGAAATCTATAATACATTTCACGATTTCGCTCTGACAATTCCAATGATTGGAGCCAAACTAAAAACTGTGAATGGAATAAATGGACACAGATTATATAGAGCAAGATTATCAAAAACTATTGCGGAAGGAGAAGATTTATCGCTTATACAAACTTTTTCATTTCCACCACCTACAGTTTGTAAATCCAATCAAAGAGCGAATATAAAATTTAAATCAGTATTTTATTGTGCAGATGAGGCTTTTCCAGCAATAAAGGAATGTGGCGTCGAAGATGGAGACGAAGGATATTTAAGCGTTTGGGAAATTAATGGAAGTCGAGATTTACATTATGCCAATTGCTTTCCTGAAATTTTGCCCAAAAGCAATACTTGGGAAGAATTTGGAAGATTTCATTATAACTTTCTTATTGAAAGTCAATCCAAAAAAGACAAAAATTTGCTACAACATAAAATAGCATTAAGGAATTTGGTTACTCATAAGTTTATGAAAGAACAAAAACCATATTATTTAAGTTCTATGTTGGCAAATGAATATTTATACGAGAATAATGCGGATTTAATAATGTATCCAAGTGCACAAACATTTCAAGAATATACAAACTTTGCAATACATCCAAATGTAGTTTCGGAACATATAAAGTGTTATAAAATATTTAAATTTAAAGTTTTAAAACAAGGGGCAAAACAAGTCAAGTTTAATTTTAAATCAATTGGACATATAGAAAATGACAGAATTAATTGGAGAAAACCGACTGATGAAGACGGAATTGAATTAGGATTTAGAAAAGAATAAAGTACTGTGGGCAACACCGTGTATAATTAATGGCTTGGTTCTCGCCTATTTACGAAAATCCTTGCGGATTTTCTATCTGGTGTTTATTTGCTAAATTAGGTGCTTAAACACGCCACTAATCATACACGTATTCCAAGATAAAATCCTAATAAAGTTTAGTTTTTATTATGCAGCATGCTGCTGAAGAACTACATAAGGTGTACCTCGCTTAACTACCGCAAATGCTCGCGCTATAAGTTTATTTCTAACATTATTTACTGCTAACATTTTATCTTTTCCTTCTGCCAACTTTTTATTATAATATAGCCGTAATTCACTATCGTGTTGTATTGCCGATACACTAGCCATACTCAGCAAACTTTTCATCTTCCTATCTCCCAAATAATGGCATTGTTTTCGTTTATGAATACTAGTACCCGAACGATGCTCAAAAGGGGCGGTTCCGCAATAGCTAGAAAAGGCTCGCCAGCTATCAAAACGAGTAAAGTTTCCAGTATGATAAATTAACTGACTTGCTACTACTAAACCAAAACCTTTAAGACTTGTTAGTAATTCATAATTTTTATGCATTGAAGCATCTTCTGACAAAATCTCTTTTATTCGCTTTTCTATAGATATGACTTGCTTACTCAGGTATTCAATACTACGTTTTAGACTAATACACCCTGCATCTGTTGTTGGACTCGTTAATAGGGCTTTCATTTCTTTTAAAGTCCCTTTTAAACCTGCATTATTACGTACTATTTGATCTCTTAAGGCTAGTAATCTTCCTAGCTCTAAATGAGATTTACTTTTTACTGTACTTGGATTTAATTCTTCTCTATACAACCACGCATAACGAGCGATTAAACAGGCATCCAAAACATCTGTTTTCTCTTTTACTATTCCTGATGAACGTTTAATTTTTAAAGGGCTCTCTTCTACATAAACTATGTGTTGACTAGACAAATAAAGGGCTAACTTTAAAGAGTAATATCCTGTATTCTCAAATCAGTAAAAAACAGCATCTTCTTTACAGATCTTTAAAACCCATTTTACAAGGCTTTTATAGCCAACAATATCATTCGCAAACTCTTTGTGTGCTTGACCATGATAACAATAGGCATCTATTGTTTTTTTTGATACATCAATACCAACTACTTCTTTGTAATTTTTCATATTTTTACAATTAGAGTGATTAAATACGTTGCAAAAACTACTTCCTTTATCGGGATCTTATACGCCTGGTATTCCAAATGGTTCTTTGCAACTTTATAGAAAGAGAGGACTCGTACGTGTAATGGATCTACAATTCTTAAACACGTTATAGTTCTCCTCTTTTTCTTTCTAAAGTTATTTAATACAAACTAAAGAAATACGTTGCCATTCATTGCGGAACGCACTCTAAATCTAAAAAGTATGACAAAACAAAATATAAAAATCATAAAAAATAGTTTCCTACTTGGTATGGCTTATGCAATTGGTATGGCCGCATTTGATTATTTTAATAGTGCAAATTTTAGTACTTGGAAATTCCTTTTCCATTTTTCATTTTTTGGAATTGCAATGGGATTAGTTAATCGAAGTAATCTTAAAGAAAAATCTAACGAAAAATAAACTATCGGAATTGAACAAGTTTGTGGAATAAAAAACATCTGACTGACCTAAACAAAACGCAACGGACTTTTTGCTGACTCGAACTCTGAATGAAAAACAACGAAATGGCAACACCGTAAATAATTTATTGCTAGTGCAAGCCTATTTCCGAAAATTCTATTCGGCTTTTATTTGCTGACTTCCATGCCTAAAAACGCCACTAATCATAAACGATACCATTAGCCATAATATCAACGGAACGATATTTGAAGTCATTTAAGAAACTAACATTATGAAAAAAATTATACTTCTTTTAGTACTGACTTTCGGAATTAAAACAGCATTTGCGGATTGCTCAATGGGTGCAATGTATTTCTTTCCAGAAACAAAAGAAATTGGATTGAATTCAAAATTCATAATTCAAGGATATGCGTTTAGCCAAAAAACTATAAAAAGTTTTAAAAACAGAAAAGTATACCTTGAAAGTGAAATCGGAGAATTGATTGAGCTAAATCTTGAAGAATTCTATATTGGACAAATGCAGTTAACTCAAGCCATTTTTTGTCCAACATCAGAATTAAAACCTAATACAAAATACTTTCTTAAATACGCTAACCAAACCGAAGATGAAGAAAGAGACCTCACACAATACAACAAAGAGAAAAAAGAAAGAGAAAAAGTTTATTGGAAAACAACAGACAAAAAAGAACTTGAAACTCTGAATTCTAATCTAAAGGTTGAATTTGAAAATACTGAAGTTATTCATTACGGATGTGGACCTTCAGCGTATGCTATTTTTAAAGTGAAAAATAAATCAGAATCTGAAATTTGGTACAAAACAGAAGTTGTTGACTTGAGTACTAACCTGTTAAAATGTTTCTATATCAAAGAATGGAATGGTAAACTTAATGTTGGACACGGAATGTGTGCAGGAGCATTTACTTACAATAACAAAGGCAAATATAAAGTTAGGTTTACACCTATGAATACTGACGGAAAATTATTAACAACTACCAGTTGGACAACTTTTGAAAGTCCGTTTATGAACGACAAAATTCTATTCGGAAATTAAAAATGACACTATCCTAAAAAGTGTGTAAGTTCAAAATTTCAGGGTTAGGTTATTTATAACTTAATCCTGTTTTCAAATATAGCTAAAAATTGATTTAGTATCACTCCCCAATTTCTGATTGGCATGGTCCATTTTTTAGTGCTTTCTCTCAAAGCTAAAAACACGGATTTCATAACTGCTTCATCGGTTGGAAACGAGAGTTTGTTTTTTGTGTATTTCCGTATCTTTCCATTTAGGTTTTCTATAAGATTTGTGGTGTAGATTATGGTTCTTATTTCAATAGGAAAATCAAAGAATACTGTAAGCTCATCCCAATTATTTTCCCAACTTTTAATGGCGTAAGAATATTTAGAATCCCATTTAGTTTTGAAGTCATTTAAAGCAGCTTTTGCAGCTTCTTTTGTAGGAGCAGTATAGATTTGCTTCATGTCACGAGTAAATTCCTTTTTGTCCTTCCAGACCACGTAACGACACGAATTTCTTATTTGATGCACAACACAAATTTGAGTCGTTGATTTCGGAAAAATAGTTTTAATAGTATCCGTAAATCCATTTAAATTATCGGTAGCTGTGATAAGTATATCTTGAGTTCCTCGAGCTTTAATATCGGTTAAAACACTCATCCAAAAGGCTGAAGATTCATTTTTACCTAACCATAATCCTAGGACTTCCTTTTTGCCATCTGTTCTCAGGCCTACTGCAATATAAATAGTCTTGTTTATGACTTTAGAGTTTTCCCTAACTTTAAATACGATGCCATCCATCCAAACAATTAGGTAAGTGGCCTCCAAAGGCCTGTTCCGCCAAGCAATAACATCTTCTGTAATCTTATCTGTAATCCTTGAAATAGTGGATGTAGAAATATTAAAATCGTACAGCTCACGTATTTGTTCTTCAATATCACTGTTACTCATGCCTTTGGCATAAAGCGATATAATAATATTTTCGATGCCTTCTGTTGTACTTTCTCTTTTCTTTACAATTAAAGGATTAAACGAACTATCACGGTCTCGAGGAACTTGAATCTCTGTTTCTCCTAAAACGGATTTTAATTTCTTTTTAGTGTAACCATTTCGAAGGTTGGCTGCTTTGCTTTTTTTGTGCTTATCGTAGTCTAAATGGGCATCTAGTTCCCCTTCTAGTAACTTCTCAATACCACGTTTGTGCAACTGTTCTAAAAAGGATGTTAGCTCTGGTGCATTCTTGAATTGTTTTAAAAAGTCTTCGTTTAATAAATCTTCTGGTTTCATAAGTGTGTAAAAGTTAAAATTAATGAATAAAAAAATCTCAGATTAATATTTAACCTGAGATTTTAAAACTTACACAGTTTATGAGATACTACCTTAAAAATACAAACACAAGCTGTTTATAAAATAAACTTACTTTGGTTCTTATTTTAAATCTTATACCCTTTTGTTGTGCCCAATTAAAAAATTTCGTTACGTAACTTCATTCAAATTAAATGATTGTATTTTTGATAGTATCAAATGATAGTATCGAAAATGAAGCCACCTTACAAAAGTAAGCACAGTCTTTCTCGATACGGGAATTATTTATTAAATTTAAAGTTCAAAACACGCAACTCAATCACACAATGAACCTAGTATTCCCATTGGTTCTTTGCTACAATTAAGAAGAAAAGATGACTTGAACATGTAATAAGACGTTAACTTCAAGACCGTATTAGTTCTCCTCTTTTTCTATCTTAAGGTCTTTAATACAAACTAAAAAAACACGTTGTAAGTAATTAAAAAAATGAAAATCCGAGAAATATTAAACAGCACAAAACATAGACCTTGGTCAATTCCAACTGAAAATTGGAAATTTTACCAAGAGTGGAATAATGCCATATTTCTTCACTATCAGGTTGATTTGACCGACTTAAAAAAGTTTGTTCCAGACGCATTGGAAATTGACCTTTTTGAAGGTAAACCCTGGATTTCAGTGGTTGCTTTTACAATGGAAAGAATTAGACCAAAAAACTTACCTTCATTTTCGCCTATATCGGATTTTGATGAAATTAATATTCGGACTTATGTTAAGTCAAACAATAAAACTGGAGTGTACTTCTTGAGTATTGAAGGTGGAAAAAATTTATCTTGTAAAATCGCAAAAGGTATTTCGGAACTTCCGTATAGATTTTCAAATATCAAACGGACAGACAAGATATATCAATCCCAAAATTCGGAATTTAACGACAAATTAAATATTGAGTTTAAAATTGGAAAGGAATTGACCGAGAAAACGGAGTTTGACAAATGGTTAACGGAAAGATATGCTCTTTTTCAAGACACAGACAAGGCGATAAACGAATTTGAGATCCATCATTTAGAATGGCCAATTAATGAAATTGACATCCTAAAATTGGAATTAAATTATCCAAGGTTTGAAAAATTATTAAACGAACACCCCAGCAAAATACATTATTCGAAAGGAGTAAAAGTTTTGGCCTGGGGGAAAATTAAAAACAAAAAACCGGCCCCCAATTTGATAAAAACTTCAAATCAATGAAAGTAAGCCTAGTATTTGTAATTCTTTTTTACTCCACTTTGGTTACGTACGCTAACAAAAATGATGACCGATTTGTTTTCTTCCTTCACAACAGATTTTTAGAAGAACACAAATTGAATGAATCCCATCCCGAATTTGGGAGGACTGAATACAAAGAAATTATTGCTGAATTAAAAAAGAAGGATTAAAAGTAATAAGTGAAAAACGGATTGGAAATGTGAACGCAAGAGATTACGCCATCGGAATTGTAACACAAATTGACAGTTTAATTAAAAACGGAACAGAACCGAGTAAAATAACTGTGGTGGGAACATCAAAAGGCGGATATATAGCCCAATACGTGTCAACTTTAGCAAATAATCCAGATTTAAATTTTGTGTTTATTGCAAGTTTCAGAAATAACGACATTCAAGATATACCCGAAATCAATTATTGTGGGAATATTTTAACGATTTACGAAAAATCTGATCCATTTGGAGTTTCAGCATTGGAGAGAAAAAAAACTTCTACTTGTAAAATCAAACATTTTAAAGAAATCGAACTGAATACAGGAATGCGACACGGATTTTTATTTAAACCTTTAAAGGAATGGCTTGAACCAACAATAAAATGGGCGAAAGCAAATTACAACATGAATTAAAATTGATAAGTTACACCGTTATAAAACATGCTTAATTTAGTTCTTAACCCAAATTTTATGCCCCAAAACGACAAAATAATCCGACGATTTTTAAAACCTTTCAAACTAAACACAGCTTTAGCCAAATAACTAAAGCTGTGTTTAAAATTGTGTTATACGTATATAGTAAGTTACTTATTAGGGTTAACAATAATTCTAATGGCCCGTATCTTTATTATTTTTTAACGTGTAACGTGGGGTAAAATTAAAACGTAATTTATAGTTTTATTCTACAATTTTAATATCAACAGAGGTTCTAGATTGCCATCCCGTTGCATCGGTTACCGAATAAGAACAGTGGTAATCGCCTGTATCCGCATCGCTAGGAATAGTTACAGTAATCTGTATTTCATAGCTTGTTACGGCATCTGCTATAGGGTAATTCTCGATAAAGATTAACGGGTTTACCGGAGTTTTTTTGTCGTCTAGTGCGCAATTTTCCCCTTGATCGTCATGTGTATGATGATCAAAATTATTATGAATATCTAAACTGTACGCCGCCAAGGCCTGATTGTCTGTAACTCTAGCTTTAAAAATGTAGGTCTCACCTCTTTTAAGCTCTTCGCAAGATTGCGGAAATCCACCATCGTAATTAATGGTTATTGTAGGTTTTTCTTCATCTTTATCGATAGAATCGCTGTCGGAACAGGCGCCTAAAACTAAAAGTAGAACGAATATATAATTGTGTTTTAGTAAAAATTTCATAGTCTTAAAATATAAAACCGCATAGTAACTTACTATGCGGTATAATTAAAATATTAAGCTGTAATATCTAAATGTGTTTCGTGCTCTACGATGTTACCATCTTCATCTTCAACAGTAATCGTTACATGGTACTCGCCTGCTGGAGCCGTTGCAGGAATAGCGATATGTTTATGAAATTCGGCTTCTGTTAACTCGTGGAATTCAGAATATACTTCTTCGTAATCCCATTCTACTTCTCCATCGCCCAATTCAAGACCATGAGCATGAATATCGACACTAATGTTATGGATACCGTTTACCGCAGACACTAAAAATTCGGCATGAAAATCTTCTCCACGTTTTGCAGTTTCATCAATTTCGATATCACTTAATGTAATTACATCCATAATGTCTAAATGACCATCAGATACGGTACTGTTTCCTAAAGCATCTACTACAATTAATTCTATATGATATTCTCCCGCTAAAATATCTGAAGGAATATCTACATGCACATGAAACGTTGGGTTAATAACTTGGTAAGACGCATCGTCGTACACCTGCTCAAAATCCCATACCACTTCATCATCGGTATCTTCTAAATCGTGCGAATGTATTTCTAGTGTAATACTAGCTACTGTTGCTTCCGCATAAATATCGGCTTCCACATGAAGGTCCGATCCTTTATAAACTACAGGATCTGTACTATGTTCACTCCCCTCCCCATATTCGAAATTGGTAATTTCAGGCGCATTAATGTCCGACCCATCGTCGTCGCTGCTACAAGATTGAAAAAAGAATCCTACGGTAAGGATAATGGCTAAAAATTTTAAATTTGTTTTCATAATTTTTGTTTTCATAGGTGTTTATGTGTAATTATTATTTAAAAGGTAATGTTACTGATAGTGATATATTTCTACCTGCTTCGGGAACGTCTATTAAACGATAAAAACTGGTGTGGTCGAAATATTTTGTATTAAAGACATTGTTTAATTTTACTCGCATTTCTAAAGGTGAATTGTTTTTGAAGACATCCAGTGCTGTTAAAAATGACATGTTTAAAAGTTGATACCCCTCTGTAACTTCTTCTGGAGGCACAATCTCGTCTTGTTTTGCGGTAATTCTATATTCGGCAATAAGCTGGGGTTTCATGAAAAACAACGCATTTTTAAATTGATAACGCGCTGAAAATAGCGTAGACAATGGCGGAGAAAACGGTATTGAAAAGCCTTCTTTTGGGCCACTAGTCTGTCTCGAATACACGTATTCTGCAGAAGCATCCAGCTGTAGGTTTTCAAAAAGTGTTGTACTTGCTCTAAGTTCTCCTCCTATTCTAAACACTTTACTTTGAGTGTACTCGTAAATTTGTAAAGTTTCGTAATACCTAGAAGTTGGATTTAAATAAATAAAATTATTGAAGAGATTAACAAATGGGCTTATCCCTATACTAAACGTTTTGGTACTATGATCGATATCTAAATCTAACTGGTAAGAGGATTCTGGATCTAAATCTAAATTCCCTTTTTCGTAACGGTACATGTGATAATTTACACCATCGGAAGCCAATTCGTTAGCCAATGGCATTCTAAAACTCTTACCAATATTCAGTTTATAGGTCGTGTTTTTATGAATATAACTCACTCCCGCAGACGCACTAAAACTACCAAAGTCTAAAGTTTTGTCTAATGCTCGTTGTGTGTAAACTTCCGAAATGGTGCCATCTGTATTGGTTACAGGAGTCGTATACCAGTCGTAATAAGCTTTAGTTTTTACAGTACCATAATCGTAACGAGCCCCTGCCAAAACATGAAAATCTGGAGAAATTTCGTAAGTATCGAATGCAAATACACCGGCTGTAAAACGATTATATTCCGGAATTAAAAATCCCCAACCACCAATATTATTATCCTGATATTCTAGGTTTACCCCTAGTACAACATCATGGGTATCGTTTATATTAAAAGCATCTCTAGCATTTAAGGCGTAGGTATTTTTATTAAAATCACGCTCTAAAGTATTTGAAGGTTTTGGCATATAACCATGAGGAACAGGTTCTGAATGTTCTTCCCTATGATTATTTTGATACCCCAAATCGAACATAAGCGTATGATTGTCATGGGTTATGCTGGTATTATTAGTAATTTTAATATGATTTACCGTATGATATGGCAAATCGATATCCCGATTAGAACGATCGTAGTCAATATCCGAAACGATAACTTCTAAACCGTGGGCATTAGCGAAAAATCCGTTTTTAGCATTTACATTACTAAAAGTTGTTTCCGATTGTATGTTATCGTTAATATAACCTATGCTAACGCTAGCATTGGCTTCTTGTCCAGCCGTGTTTCTTAAGTTATTATCGTGTAATTCGAATATATAATTTTCGTAACTAATTTTATCTGTAGGCACTTTATAATCGGCATAATCCCGGTACGTTAATCGTGTGCGATAAAACCAATGATGTTTACGTCCGGCGATTCCTGCCGATACTCCAAACAAATCGTTATTACTTTCGGCTAACAAATTGACCTCTCCATTAAACGAATGCATTAATGGAATGGTGTTCGGCTTAATATCTACAACCCCTGCAATGGCATCAGAACCATAAACCAAAGAGGCGGGACCTTTTATAATTTGTATATTTTCTATACCGTATTGATCGATTTCTAAACCGTGGTCATTCCCCCATTGCTGTGCTTCATGTTTTACACCGTTTTGAACCACTGCTACACGGTTAAACCCTAAACCTCGAATTACAGGTTTAGATTGCCCAGACCCAATATTAATAGTACTTACTCCCGGAATTTTACTCAGGGTTTGCATAAGACTATTCTCTCGGTTTTGCTCTAAAAATTCTTCAGAAACATCAAAGGATACCACAGGGGTTTCCATGAGTTCCCTTTTTTAGATTTACCATGAAGCTCAACTTCGTCTAGATTTGTTGTCGATTCTTCTAAATAAATAACAAGTTCTTTTAGTTCTGGACAAACATCTATACTCACAACTTTAGGAGTATACCCCATACTCGATACGGTTAACGAGTATACGCCTTGTTTTACGTTTTTAAATGTAAAATGTCCAGAACTAGAGGTTATAGAAAATAAATCTGAACCACTAATTGATGCCCCGTCTATAGGAAGCAAAGTGTTGGCGTTAAACACAGCTCCTTTTACTAAAAAGGTATCCTGTGCATACGCTATAGTGCATAGGCTAAAACATAACCACACACTAAGTGTTTTTTGAAGCATATTGAAATACTATAAGATTTGAAAAATTGTTCTCTAGAACGAGAACTATTATTTAAACCTATACATAGTTTATTAGTGCAGAATCGGTAAGTTATATTATTATGGGAACTGTATGGTAAATTTGCTTTATTATCAATATACCAAGGTATATCAATACAAAAAGGCAATACATAACAGTTTATATTCCGAGACCATATAAACTAAAAAAATTCTAAAAATGTATAGGAAACTTATAGTAGTGCAGGCGGAGGTCTAGAAAAGAGCTCATCCGTATTAATAGTATTAGAATGAATATAATTGTAATACTTTCTTAAGTCTTGTGTAAACACATACTCCTTAACTTCGAACGAAAAATCTATGAAATCTGGAGTTATAGCAGGTGTAAGATTTATAGTTGTAGCATGATCGCAGATTACGCAATGTAAAGCGTGGTCGCTATCCTCAACATCATGAGCGTGAGAAAGGGCATGCAACCCAACCATTTTCATTGATAGAAAAAGGATTAGGAACACATACGTAATACTATTTTTAGCTCGACCTGTTCTCATTAAAGGGCAAAGGTAATAATATATTGAAAATTTCACTAGACTTTAGTGTTAAAACAATTAAGCTTTTGGAATACCGGAGCAGTTATTCAAATAAAGAAAATTGTTGAATCATTTTACACAAAGGCCTGGTAAATCGATTCAACAATTCTTATTTTTTTTACAGAACACGAAGTTCTCGCTTTAATTCTAATAATAGACTTCTAATATATTCGCATGGGTCGATTCTAATTTAACCGATGTAATAGAGGCTGGCAAAAACAGAGTTTCGCCCGTTTGCACAGTGTACCTTTCGTCTTGAATAATAAGGTCTACTTGCCCCTCCACACAAATATAAATAACAAAGGAATCTAAAGTTGAATAGTCTTTAGACACGCTACTGCTTACATTTAAAATATTCGTTTTAAAATACGGAGAATGCACTAAAACATTAGTATCATTATCTGGAATATGATATGCTGTTTTATATTGTTTTTCAACACTATAATCTATAACATCTACCGCTAAATCTGTATGTAATTCTCTTTTTTCTCCTGTGGTAGCGTCTACGCGATCGTAATCGTAAATGCGATAAGTGATATCCGAAGTTTGTTGAATTTCAGCCAACAATACGCCTGCTCCTATAGCATGAATACGACCTGTAGGAATATAATAAGTATCCCCTTTTGTTACCGTATCATGATTAAGAACATCTAAAATTTTACCCGATTCTAAAGCCTTCACATAAGACGCTTTATCAACTTCTTGATTAAAACCTACAATAAGTTCTGCGTCCTTTTCGGCTTCCATAACATACCACATTTCATTTTTTCCGAAAGAATTATGACGAATTTTGGCAATTTCGTTACTAGGATGCACTTGAATAGAAAGCGGTGTCTTAGCATCTATAAACTTAATTAATAGCGGAAACTCTGTTCCAAAACTATCATAAACAGATTGCCCAACAACATCGCCTTTAAACTCTTCTATAAGTTCTTTAATAGTTTTTCCTGCCAAGGGGCCTTCGCTTACTACGGTTTCATCGCCTTTAACATCAGAAATCTCCCAAGATTCTCCAATATGGTCTTGGTCGTAAGATTTTCCTAAAACCGTTTTTAATTTATCTCCTCCCCAAATTCTATATTTAAAAATGGGAGTAAATTTTAATGGATATAATGTCATGTTACTTAAATTTGAAATAAAAAGGTTTCAAAACATCATTTTGAAACCTTTTTAAAATACTGTAATATAAATGATTTATTGAATGCTAACTTCTAAAGGTGTATTTACTTTCTTGGAAAATGTGTTAAGATGTTTTTCCCAGGCTGCTTTTGTTGAATATTGCCCAGATTCTTTCCATGCAAATCCGGCGTAGTACACCGCTTTGTTGTTATGCACTTTAAGTTGTGTATATAAATTACTTCTGTCTGGCATACTAGTTAAATAATAGTCTGAAGCTACCATATCTGCTTTGTTTGCTGCAACAATTGCGGTACCCAACTCAGAATCGAAGTATTGAGATTCCCAGTATGAAATCCAACCATTTTGCACTTGCTCTGTGATTTCTCCTTTCTTATCGTGTAAGGTTAGTCCAACAGATAAAACATCGGTTCCTGTAACCTCTATTTCAAATTTTGAAAAATTACTACCGTAATCTAAAGATATGTGTTTGGTTTCGGTAATCTTGTTTCCATTAGCATCCCAATCGGCATATTCTAACACAAAACTTGTTCGTATTGGGCCTGTAGTGATGGTTTTATAATCGGTAAAGTTTTTAGAGATATAATAACTAGTATCTACTTTTACCGCAGTACCTCCCACACCACGACTAGAACCTACATGAAAATTATCTAAGCCTTCACCATGATCGATATGGTAAAATCCTGGATCCTTATCATTGGCAGCATACCATTTATTGATAATTGGGTATTCTACTTTCTTTAACCAAGCATCGATACCGCTAGATAAGGTTCCTCCTGCTACAGAATCTTCTACCATTTTTTGGGCAACCGGACCATAAGTTCTAAAGGCAACTTTGTTGTTTTCCCAAGCGTAATCATCGGTGCGTTCTGGCACGAAACGTGAATAGCAATACGCTGTATCTTCTTGCTTAGTTTGACCTTCTTCCACAACAAGTTCATACTGCTTTTCTGATTTTGAATCCACTTTTGGCTGAAACAACAAGACATCAGCTGTACCGTCTTGGTCTTCGTCTACAAATTGAGAAGGAACTATCGTTTGTGTTGCTTTATCTCGGATCACCAAATTTTCAAAGCGTTCGCCTTCATTTAAATGAATGGCCGATTTTGAAATCTCTACCGTTTCAAATTGTCTTGGCAGCTCTAAACTATTTTTTACCGTGATAAGCGTTGCTTCTTTCGTTTTTGATTCACAACTCATCATTAAAGAAATAGCAGCGACACAAGAGTATAATGCTATAGATTTCATATTAAGCTTCGTTTGATGGTTTCCCGATAGTTGCCAATATTCCACCATCTACATACACCACATGACCGTTTACAAAATCGCTAGCTTTAGAGCTTAAAAAGATCGCTGCTCCTGCTAAATCGTTAGGATCTCCCCATTTGGCAGCAGGTGTTCTGTTAATGATAAAATCGTTAAACGGATGGCCGTCTACACGGATAGGTGCTGTTTGCGATGTTGCAAAATACCCAGGTCCAATACCATTCACTTGAATGTTGTATTTCGCCCATTCGGTAGCCATATTTTGGGTTAACATTTTTAGTCCGCCTTTGGCTGCAGCATAAGCACCCACGCTATTTCTACCTAATTCACTCATCATTGAGCAAATATTAATTACTTTTCCGGCTTTTCGCTCCACCATGTTTTTTACCACATGTTTAGACACGATAAACGGACTCACCAAATCGATATCTACAACCTCTTTAAAATCGGCAACTTCCATTTCTAAAAGCGGTGTACGCTTAATGATTCCGGCGTTATTAATTAAAATATCGATAGGGCCAACTTCCTTTTCAATCTTGGCTACAGCAGCTATAACTTCTTCTTCGTTGGCTACATTAAATTTGTACCCCACGGCTTTAATGCCTTCTTTTTCATATTCTGCAATAGCGGTATCAATTTTGTCTTGCGAAGAGTTTCCATTAACCACAATGGTGGCTCCTGCTAAACCCAAACCTCTTGCCATAGCCATGCCTAGACCATGTGTACTACCTGTTACTAGGGCTATTTTTCCTTGTACATTAAATAAATCTGCACTCATAGTTTTATCTTAATTCGGTTATTTTTGCAACATCCATATCGTTATAATCTAAGTTTTCTCCAGCCATACCCCATACAAAGGTGTAGTTTGAAGTCCCAGAACCTGAGTGGATAGACCATGGTGGTGAAATAACAGCTTGATCGTTTTGCATCCAGATATGACGCGTTTCTTGTGGTTGCCCCATAAAATGACAAACAGCTTGATTTTCTGGAATATCGATATATAAATACACTTCCATTCTACGATCGTGAACGTGTGCTGGCATCGTGTTCCAAACACTTCCTGTTTTAAGTTCTGTCATTCCCATTTGTAATTGGCAAGTAGTTACTATACCTCCAATAATCATTTGGTTTACCGTGCGGTGATTTGCTGTTTCTAGCGCCCCTAATTCTATTTTATTCGCTTCGGCTTTGCTTACTTTTTTTGTTGGAAAATTGGTATGTGCTGGTGCTGAGTTTAAATAAAATTTAGCTGGATTACTAGCGTCTTCGCTTGCAAAAACAACCTCTTTAATTCCCATACCTATGTATAAAGCATCTTTTAAGCCTAATTCGTACACCTCACCATCTACAGTTACTGTACCATTACCTCCAACATTTATAATTCCTAATTCTCTGCGTTCTAAAAAATAGTCTGCTTTTAACGGATCTATAGTTTCTAGAGTTAAAGGTTTTGAAGTAGGTACCGCAGAACCTGCGATATAACGATCGTAATGCGTATAGGTTAAATTGATGGTATCTTGTTCCATCAAGTTATCGATTAAAAACTCGTCTCTTAATTCTTGGGTATCGTATGCTTTTACCGTGTTTGGGCTCGAGGCATATCGACTTTCATACTTTGTGCTCATTTTATTAAGTTTAATTTGTTTTATACTCTAAAAATAGAATTTAATTCTTGTTTATCTCTAAATGCTTATGATAAGGTCTTCTTAATTTTTTAGGCTATACACCTTAAAATTATCGACTGTCATGTGATTTTTAACGGTTCTAAATCCGAAATACCCCGACGTATAAGGCGCTGGATCGTTAAAATCTGAAAACAATTCGTTATCTCTATAATACTGAATAGTTTCTCCATTCGCTACAATTTTTATATGATAGCCTGTATTAGATTCTAACATATATTTTGCATCTTTTAAATCGTGTTCTGGTAATAAGGGACGCTCACCTGTTCCTGTATAGCGTCTAAATCTTGTGGTTCCGTTATCGTTACCGCCTACTCCCATATAATACAATCTTAGGCTATCGTAATTAGAAAACTTCCCACCGCGTTGCTCAGAATTGGCAAATAAATTATCTGGATGTTCTGGATCTTTAGCCATCCAAAAACAGTTTAAGTCTGAAACGCGATCGTACGGTCCGCCATCCTTAATTAAAAACACATCGTATTCAATTACAATCGGACCTTCAAATTTTTCTTTTAACCAAACAGTACAACCTCCGGCATCGGTAATTTCCAATTTTCCGTTATTAATTTCAACCATACCTCCTGGCATTTGTTCTACTTGCCACTTGCTTAAATCTGATTCAAAATTCTCTTCAAAAATTAGTGTTCTATCATTTACTTCTGAAGTTTTTTCGGCTGGTATAACATCTTGCTGGATAGTAGTTTCTTGCTTTTTATCTTTACATGAAAATAAGGCAAAAGCTATTAACACCACAGTTAAGGTTTTCGCCGAATCTCTTAATTTTAAACTTTTATATACCATTGTTATTCATTTACTTGTTTAATTAAAACTACACTCCAAGGTGTTAGTTCTTGCTTTAAGGTTAGTACCCCGTTTTTATCAGCTTTTAGCGTTTCCATTTTCATGGTATTTGCATAAGCTTTCATCGTTTTAATTTGTTCTCTTGTTGGTGGTTCTGGTTTTCCCATGGCTTCCCAGTAATTATGGATATTACCATGATCTTTATCTAAAGTTTCAATTTCGAAAGTGCTTCCGGCTGGTAATCCTTTCACCGTAAACGCTAAAGCTTTAGAGCTCCCTTCCTCCCGTTTATTGGTCCCTGAAGGTACTGCATTTTCGTATTCCTTCGGGTAATTATAAGCTAAGGCTGTAATTTTTTTCGTCTTAGAATCTTTACTTACAAATAAATAATCATCTTTATACAATTGCTCATCACCTAATTCGTGTAACATTCTATACGCGTGATAGGATGGCTTTTTTAAACCCTGAAAATTGATCATCCCAAAACCGCCATGAAAAATACTAGATGCGCCTCCTTTTTCTTCAAAGATATCGGTGAAGGTCCAAAACGCTAAGGAATTTGTTAAGCCAATACAATCTAAATTAGAACGTACAATGTATGCAGCCGCAGGTAAACGGTCGTGCATAGCATCTCGACTACTCGGACTCGTATTCCATTCGGTTAAATGAATTTCGGCATCGGGAAAATGACTCGCTTCTATGGTTTTCTTTAACCACTCTAAATCTATTTTAAGCGACTTTGCAAAACGTGTTAAACCCCGCCCTTTTCCGGTCTCCGGATTAAAGGCATAATCTGTAGGATATGGATGTGTAGACACAAAATCTACTGGTAATTTTTCCTTATAGCAATAATCTAAAAAGTCTTCTATCCATACACCATGCCAGTCTAAAGCATTAATATCCTCGGCTTTAAATACCGCTTCAGAAACTTCATTATTAGTAAGCTCGCCATCAAATCGGGTATCGGGCACAAAATTACTGGTAGATGGCCCTCCCACTTTAAGGCGATTATCTACCGACTTCACCGCTAGAGCAGATTGTTTATACAATTCAAAATATTGCGATTTGGTAGCATCCCAGAAAAACGGATATAAATTTGGCTCGTTCCAAACTTCGAAATACCAGGTTAGCACCTCCTCTATACCATAGCGATCTACACAATGTTGCGTAAAGGCTTGAACCAAGTCGTGCCACTTGGAGAAGGTATCTTCTTTAGGCGTAATATTGGCTTTCCACCAAAATACGGTTTTAGAATTTTCTGCTGCCATACTGCTCGGAAAGAAAGCTAACTCCACAAAAGGTTTTACATTTAAATCTAACATTCTATCGAACAAATCGTCGATATATTGCCAGTTGTAACTTAGTTTCCCACGCTCTTCGACTATAGGAAACATATCGTCGTGAAACAAACCATGAAAACGTACATATTCAAATCCACAATGTTCTTGAACCTCTTGTAATTGTTCTAACCAACCGGCACGTAACCCTTCGTTAGCTCGTCCAGCGCCAACCATTTTACTCCAATAATGATCAAATTTTTCTCCAGATTTTGAAGCGTCAATAGTAATATTTTGAGCTTGACAAACAAGCGCAAAATTTAAAACAAAAACAAAAAGGATATGTTTAAATGATAGCATAGTCAGGTATGGTCGTTTTTAGGTTTTGGTTGTAATTGTTTAACTCATGGCAATTTCAAAAAAAAAATCTTTTTTGAATATAAACCATCATTCATAAGTCATAAATTATCGCCCATTTCAGCAAAAACAAGGGTTACAGCGGTATTCCTGGCTTCGATTAAACCGTTTTACACGAGTACTAACAAGCCTTTATAACAAAAAGAAAGCGCTAATAGTAAGGTTACTTTTAACGCTTTCATGCTAAAAAACTACAACTATGCAACAATTAAATTAACTTTTAACCAGTACTGAATTGATTGAGGTAGGTTGAACTTCTACCCCTATTTTTTGATTTCCAATAGCAATAGTAATCGTTTTTTTTGTGGCTTCAGGATTATTTATTAACACCATAATGCGTCCGTCTTTTAACTGATACGCTAAATGATTTTTTCCTTCGGAAGATTTTAATAAATGATCTCCGGGCTGTACAAAATGCGACACATGTTTAAACAGGTAAAACTCGTCTGTATAGGTTACTGCTTTAGTGTTTTTATCGATCACCACCATAGAGTTTTGTGGCCATCCCCATGCACTCGCACCCGTTTCATCTAAAATCATATTCCAATACATATAAGACCCTGCGCCATTATTGGTATAGTGAACCAAGTCGCTCCAAGAACGCGCAACAGAGGTCCAATCATTTTCATGCTCGCCACATTTATTTTCGGTTTGCATTAATTTTAACTCAGGGAATTCTTTATGAATCGTTGGAATGGATTTTGCTCCACCCCACTGAAATCCGACACCATCAATAAATTTTGCCGTGTCTTTATAATTTAAAACCGTTTTTACATAATTAGGATCTCCAGAGTTTACGGTTCCTAACCAAATTTTAGTATTAAGATTGTCGGCTTGAAATTGCGGCCCTAGAAAATCGTTTATAAAATACGCCATATCTTCTGGACGCCAAGTACACGACGGCCAGTTAGGCTGATAAGCGATTTCATTTTGTGGCTGAATGGCTGCTAATGCAATCCCTTCCTTTTTATACGCCTGAACAAATTTTGAAAAATACAAGGCATAGGCTTTTAAGTAACGCTCCTGCATTTTAAACCCTGTAGCATTATTTAAAATCTCACCGCCTTCAACTAATTTATTTCCTTTTTTAGCATTTTCGAAATCCCCTTCCCTCATGGCATAATGCTCGTTAACTTTCATCCAAGCTGGTGGCGACCACGGCGAGGCCCAAACTTGTAAATCTGGACGAACGGCTAAAGCAGCCTTGATATATGGCATTAAAATATAGCGGTCGCGATCGATATTAAAATCACGCATTTCAAAATCTTCTGCCACATCGTTATGGCTGTAATAACTTAAGGCGTAATCTGAAGCACCGATTGGCATACGGCACATCGAAAAATTACAACCTTCTTTAGAAAATATCGCATTAATTACAGCGTCCTGTTGTTGCTCATCTAGACTCTGAAGTGCCTCCCAACCCATTTCGTTAAAAGAACCGCCTATTCCATCAATTACTTGTAACTTTTGGTCGGTGTAAACGGTTATGTCTGCTGTAGACGCCGGTGTTTTCTTTAAAAAGCGCTTGGCTTCCACCCAACGTTCGGATGCCGTGGTATAAATTAAATCTACATTTTGAGCACTAATTACATTACACGTAAATATTACCGCTCCTACAAGTAAAGGTTTTATTGGTAAATTTAAAAAGCGATGTTTGTTTGTCATTTTATTTTATCGTTAGTTATTATTGTTCTGTTGAAAACACGGCTGCTGGTAAGCCTGCCGAATTATACAAATTAGCTTTATCTGGAAAACCTGTCCAAGCATATCGCACGGCCTTTGGCTGACTAATGCTATCATTCCAAACTTCGATTTTAGCTTTAGCACTAATTTTAGCCTGTGCAGGTAGCCAAATACCATCGGGACCTAAAATTTCGAAACCAGATAAAGGTTCGTCTGAAATAACGGGTTTTGCCAAACCTTGCTTTTTTGCCACCTGTAAACCAGAAGCAACATCAGTAAAGGTGATTTGAATTTTATTTTGTTTCACTTTAAAGGTTTTATAAAGAGGTCCGCTCACTGCTTCCACCGTTATTCCATACTCATTTTTTAAAGCCCAAAGGGACAAACGTTCTCCGGCATCCATTTTATTATGCGGATGTATATCGCTAGCTTCACCTATATCGTGCAAGACAGCCATTCCTGTATTTGGTAAGTCTAAAGATTTTCGCAATTCATTATTAACCATGGCCCAACCATCGTTAGCGGCTTTATCTCCACGTTCGCAGCCAGCTAATTGCACCCAATAAAACGGGAAATCGCCTTGCCCCCAAGCCGATCTCCATCCTTTAATCATAGCCGTAAAATACATTTTATAGCTTTCTGGCAGATATTTCGCATTGCTTTCACCTTGATACCAAATAGCACCTTTAATGGCATAAGGAATTATGGCATTCAACATCCCGTTATATAAAGTTGCTGGTTCTTGCATATTTTTTGTAGGATGTGTCGTTGGTTTTGGAGCTCTTCCCTTAGAACCTTTAGCCTGCCATGTAGCTAAATTTTGTTGGTATAAGGTATCTACATACCCGGGAGCATCCATAATTTCGATGGTACGGCTAACCGTTTTTCTGTTCGCTTCAAAATAGGCCTTCAAATGCGGATCGGAATTATACGTTTCTTCCGAAATCCACGGTTGCACACGTGTACCTCCCCAAGAGCATTCCACCAAGCCAACAGGTACATTTAAGGCTTTTCGTAATGCCTTAGCGAAGAAATATCCAGTAGCTGTAATTTTTTTAACGTCCTCTCCGGTCGCACTTACCCACGCTCCTTTAAAAGTCGTTTGCTTTTCAAAAAGTGAGGTATTTCGACGGACTTCTATATGTCGTAATTGATTGTCGTTGGCTTGAGCAACCTCAGCTCTAATATAGTCCACCAAAGGTTGATATTGTGGTTCTTTGGCATCGTTTAAAAATTTTTCTAAAGCAAAATCCATATTAGATTGCCCGGTACACAACCACACTTCGCCCGACAACACATCGTTGATTTCAATTTTATTATTCCCACTAATGCTAATGCTAAAAGGGCCACCCGCTTTAGGTGTTTGTAAATCCACGCGCCATGTACCATCGGCACCTGTTACGGTTTTTGCTATTTTACCCCAACTCCCGGTTACAACAACAGCTTCATTAGGATCTGCCCAACCCCAAATAGGAATTTTAGTTTCACGCTGAATTACCATATGGTCGGAAAACAACGGATTCACCGAAACATCTGCCCATATATATTGTGGCCATAAGGCGCAAACCAGTAAAAAAGAAACGTATTTAAATAAAGTCTTAAGCATATTTTAAAGGCATTACTGTCAACATAGAAATGCTTAAGCAAATTGCTAAATTTTAAGGAAGAATTATATAAGTCATGTTTCTAATGCTATAAATTATGATGTATTTAATGTAATATGAGCCAAAATTCCAGCATCCCGCGCTAGAGTTGCTATTTATTTATCATTTCGATAAAACACTTTTAAATTTTATATTAAGGAAATCATCACTATTCTGACAACACTGATAGCGTTTTTAATTCGGTACTTCCGCCGCGTTCTGCACAACCCGAAGCGATGTATAATCGTCCTTTATACTGAATTAACTGTGTGCCATGGCGCCCCTGATCTAAATCTGGCCAGCTCCGCCAAGTTCCTGTCTTTGTATCTAAACAATCTACGGTACTGTAAGCTGCTTTTTGTGTCGCACTTTCACCTCCCGTTACTATAATTTCATCCCCTAAAGTTAAGGCCGTTAAACCCGCACGTTCTGTAGGAAGCTTGGTCTTTAAAGTAGACCAAGTTTCTGTTTTTAAATCGAACACATCGATTTCTGAAACTGTAAGATCCATAACTTTTTTAATTTTACCTGAAGATCGTCTTCCGCCAATAACATACAATTTATCATTACAAACAACCGAAGTAGCATGATCTCTAGCGCGAGGAGCATCGGCCAATGTGCGCCATGTTTTGGTTTTAAAATCGTAACAATCTGTCCAAGCCACATGACCATCCCAATGTCCATCTAAAATTCCACCTACTATATATAATTTATCTTTATATATGGTAGCCGTACTAGAACCTCTAGCTCGATTCTTTGGCATTTTAAATGGTGAAGACCAGGTATCTGTTTTTGGCGAATAGGCATACACAGCCTCTAATGGTGTTTCATGGATGTATTTCCCCGTATGTGCGCCCACAGCTAAAATATCACCTTTATAAGCGACACCCTCAAAATGATGAATTTCTACCGGAGGTTTTGCTCCGCTGGTCCAAGTATTCGTTTCGGGATTGAAGATGGAAACTTCTTGAATTCGCCTGCCTCCCGCCAAATAGAATTTACCATCGGCTTCCACAAATGCCGCTTCGTGTCGTTTAACAGGTTCTCCCGTACAGCTTAATTCTTGCCAAACAGCATGTTCTAAATCTTGGCCATAACTAGCTCCGGTAAATAGTATCCCTAGAAGCGCTAATATAAAATAGAAAAGGACATTCTTTTGTTTCATAAGCTCGAGATTAAAAGATTTATTTCAATACTAATTAAGACGTTAATTTCTGATAAAATGAATTCTAGGTTTATATGTCAAGGGTTTATTATTTTGAATTCTGAAGGTATTCCAAATAATTAAAATAATATTTATAGCATACATAAAGATTAGGAATCCTAAAATTCGAAATTGTCCACTCATAATTATATTCACATTGACTTTACCCTGAGTATTAAAATCGATTAGGATTAATAATATATTTATAATCCAGCCTAAAAAGAGGACGAGTACCCAGGTGATTTCGAAGTTAATTATATGCTTGCCTACCTGGTTTACATCTTTAATTTTATCCTTTTTAGAAACATACATTATTAATGGAACAATAATCCCCAATAAAGGAAACAATAAAAAAGTTAAGGCCGATAAATTCATAGCCTTTACATACCCCGAATCTTCAACCGCAGTCCAATCTAACAACTCATCGGCTGTACTATCCAAGGCTTGGGCTATTTTTTTTAGCGAATCGCCTGTGGGTTGGGTTTCTCCGTTTTCTACACGCTGAATGGTTCGTAAACTTAAACCTGAATGTTCACTTAATGCCTCTTGAGAATACCCTTTTCGTTTTCTTAAATCTTTTACTTTTACTGCTAAATTCTTGTTCTTCATTTTATTTTGTATGTTCAATTAATTCAATACAAAACTAATTTGAACCGCTTGTGTTTGATAGCGTCAGCTTTATGTCATCTTTACGTCATCGCTGTCTAATGGCCGAATTTACTGATTTCTAGAAGTTGATTCCTATAATTTCTAAACCATGAAACACAAGTTACAAAATATGACGAGTATTCTCATAAAATTTCAATTTACAAGAAAGAGCTACTTTCTTTTGGACCAAATTTCGTGAATAGGATCACCTTTGCTAGATAAGCCTGTATGGTGCCAATGCCCATCTATAAGCTCATAATTGAATTTTAAACTTTGCCCTACACGAGAATCATCTTTAGAAAAGAATTGAATATTTTCGGTGTATTCATTATTTATGGTAGTATACGTACCACCTCCTGTGCCTTTAAATTCTTTAGTTTCTGTGTTATAAGCAATCCATTGAAACCGGGTTCCAGACAATATTTTCATGGTTTTCCGTGGTACATCGGTTGGTCGACTTTGTGTTTTTCCGTCTCTTACGCGGCCAGACATAAGCCAAGCACCTTGTAATTGTCCTGGCATACCAGCATCGATTCTTTTAAATGTTATGCCTTGATCTACTATATGCAAACTGTCATCGGTGAGCGTAATTTTAAATGCAACTTCCGTTCCCACTTGTTCTGGGTTGGCAGAGTTAAATTCAATATGCTCCGTCAACATATCTCCTTTTAAGGTCCAAGCCCCTCCGCTGGTGCTCATAAAGGCTCCAGTTGTTTCGTTGTAAGTACTTGTAGCTTGAAAGCCATCGGAAACAATTAAAACCTGTTTTACAGATTCTCCAGCTTTTGATGTACTACTATACTCCCATGCCCCCACCAAACTTTGAGCATTTATAGTATAAGATAACATGAGTCCGAAAATAACCAAAATATTTGTTTTCATGATTTCAAATTTTAGAGTTAAATAGTGATATAATTCTTAAAGTGAAAAAGTTACAAAATATTTAAATCAACTTCATCATTAAAAATCGCCTATTTATTAAGATCCTTCATCTTAAACCTTTTACAGCTAAATTTTAATTGGATTGCAACAATCCTCTCCAAGCACATCTTGTAATTTTGGTAGCAGAAGAACGAGTAATACGTTGTTCTTCATTTTTATAAATGAAAAAATTTAAAATTATGAAAACGTACACAGATATTGTTGGAAACAAATTAAATGCCTTGTTAGAGAAAACTTATGATGCAGAAAAAGGATTCGCTAAGGCTGCAGAACATGTAGATGAAACACCCTTAAAAAATTATTTTAAACGGAAATCGCAAGAACGATTAACATTTGGACATGAGTTAAAACGAGAATTAAGCGCTTACGGACAAGAGATTGACAAAGGCGGAAGCTTTACAGGACAAGCGCACAGAACTTGGATGGATATTAAATCGGCATTTACTACAAATAACGAAGATGCCATGCTTGAAGAAGCGATTCGTGGCGAAAAAGCTGCTGTAGAAGAGTATCAAGATGTTTTAAGTGAAACCGATTTACCCTTAAGCACCAAAACTATTTTAGAATCACAAAAATATACTATTGAAAGTGGTTTAAATAAAATTAAAAGCTTAGAGGATATTCGATCTTAATAGAACGAAATAAGTATTCTACATATAAATAATAATCGCCCTTAGTATTAATTATACTAAGGGCGATTTTGTATTCAAATACATTTAAACCTAGCGTAACACGCTACATAAAAAGGGGCTATTTCTTAATCAACTTTTTGGTTGTTTTTACACCTTTTTTATTAAGACGAACAAAATAAATTCCACTATTAAGTTTACTGATATTTATAGGTTGTTGATCGGTTTCTATTTGATTTTGAAGCACCAATTTACCTAACACATTGTAGATAGACATACTAGAACCAGCTGCCCTAGAAATTGTAAATTCATCTGTAACAGGATTTGGATACAGAGAAACCATTCTGTCTGTAGTTTGAATCCCTAAAGATTCGTCATAATACTCGATTACTAATTGTGGAGGTAAATTCAATTCATTTTCCTTACTATACCAATCGATTCCAATACCACTATCTGCCGGATCTTTTACTGCCATAGATACAATTTTATCGTTATTATACTCTTGCGCAACGTAAGAGGACGCATCCCATTCGCTCCACGTAGACGGAATAGTCGTAACTCGAGAACGTTCATTCTCAAAAGCTGGTTTGTTATTCCATGTTACTGTAGATTCTTCCCAAGAATCATCTGCAATATCATAAATCACTCTAAAATCTTCATAACGCGTACGTTGGTACATACGTAATTTGGCAGAAATAATTGGACCAGGAATATTACTTAAATCAAATTTTAAAAGCACATACCTAGCAGATTCCTTAGTCACTATATTTACGGCATCACCATAATTATTATTAGCCTGTCCTTCATGCACATAAGTATCGGCAGCAACAATTAGATTCTCTGTACCGCTTACAGCATCTACAACTTGTAATTCTTGAGTTACTGTTTCTGCAGCATTATAATAATCGTTTCCGCCTTGCATAGCCGAAATGGTAGTCAATCCAGATCCAACAATATGAATCTTCCCATCTACGATAGTCGCTACAGCTTCATTAGAGCTAGCATAACTTACTGGTAACTCTGAACTTGAGGTTGCCATAGGATCGAAATCTTCGGTATCTACAACAGTATGTGGTATAGTATAAAATTGAATAGTTTGATCTTCTTTTACTATTCCTGTTTGAGAAAATTGAAAATTGTCTAATTTAAAGGCTTCAGATGTTCCTCCAAACATAATTTTGAAACTTTGCACGCCTTTATTCAGCACAATATCATCTGCAATTGTAATTGTTTTCCAATCGGAATCACCTGAAGAATTTGGCGCTCCAAAAGGCACGATTATACTTTCTGTGACATCTTGCCCAGCCACATTTAATTTAATGGTACCATCTGCCACACTTGCTGCATAGGTAATACTAAAACTATAAGATGCCGTTTCTGGTACAGAAATCGTATAAGTTAACCATTCTCCAGACTCTATACCTGTAATATTATAATTACTGTCGCTTAATGCTTCTATATCTACACCATCGAATGTTCTATATGCACCTCCTGTATTGGTTGTACTTTTGTCGTGGTATACTCTACCCTCTCCATTTTGTAATGGATCGTAGTCGAAATTTTCAGCTTCAACTGGATTCAAAATATCGTGCATACCATAAATTGGTAAACTTGAAGCATCAAAGCCCATTATAGGATCTCCATAACAAAACATTGGTCGACGTGCTGTTAAAGCTCCCCATCCTAAAGCATCATTCGTCCAACCTGCAGCTTCATAACTTGATAATTCGATAGCTTTATCGCGGGCGCGTGTAATCCACTTTACCTCATCTTCCATTTTAAAACCACGACCATAATAATGCGCTACTGGCATTTCAAAAACAGGACGCACTCCTGGAAAGTCGGCCCTTCCTTCTGGACTTATAGCTTTAGAATACCAACGTCCGGTTCTATCGAACCCTTCTTTAAATTCCCCTGAACTTACTGTAGGTTCCCATGGTGTAGATTGGTCGTCGTAACTTTCTATGGCAGACACATTATATTTCATATTATATTCAAGCCCTAACAACAGTCTGTCATTTGCAAAACTATAAAGATCGTCACCTTGATTCCAAGCCATTTCGGCCATCGAGGTTAACAAACCTATACCAAACATAGTGTGTTGTTGGTCACGAGAACTTTCTTGACATTGACCATTATCCCAAATATAATTAGTCATGACTTCATTATAGCCATAATCCTCAATATCGTAACCTCTAATAATGCTATAAGTATCTGCGTAATCGTTACTGGATGTAATAGCATCGCTAGTATTTGGTCCGGCTGGATAAGGTAAATCATCTGCACGATGCGGTAAACCTTGAACATATCTTAAAGCACGATCGTACATAATTTCGTTATCTAAGAAGATACCCATGGCTAAAACGGTTCGCCACCCAGACAAACCTTGGTTTCCATGTCTTACAGGATCACCTTGATAGGCACTCCAATAAAATGTGGTGTTTGTTCTAATATCATCAGGCACTGTGGTAGTAGAATACCCTGGATACACTAACATGTCTTTAAACGCCTGAACATCACTTTCATTCCATCCCGTATAGGTGCTGTTAATAATTTCGGCTGCTTCAATCATAATATAAGCGACACCTCCACTTAGCGCCTCTGTTCCTCCACTTGTTACTGAGGTTAAGTTAGACCAAGCTTTAAAAATTTCTATAGCTTTCTCAGCGTGTTTGCTATCGCCCTCTATATACCATCTTAAAGCATTATAGTAAGCGGCCCGAATATCGCTATTCCATGCTCCATAATTCACTTTACTATCTCTTCCTAATTCGGTAAATGAAGGATCTCCTTGTACAACGTAATCGTAACTTGACTTTTGATCGGTAACCATTTCTTGATAAGAGGTGTACCATGGATCTATTTGGGCTTCAACCATGGCTTTCATCCTATCTAAATCGGATTTTTTATGTGTTAAACCAGGATGCACAAATTGTGCCTGTGCGACATACATTCCTATAAAGAATAAGAACATAGTACTAAAGCTTTTCTTAAAATTTGAGGCATAGAATAGCCTCTTTGGGGTAAAGTTTTGTTTCATAATTCAATTAATTAGTTATTAAAATTATTGGTTACAACAATGAGCTGTTTTAATTTGGTTACACCACTCATTATCTGTGTAGTAAAACTATTCAAACAAGATAAAAACGACTATAAATTATGATTTTAAAACTGTAAATTATCATTCATTTTCATTCAAAAGCAGGATAACACCTAACATGTGAGTCTTATGAAAAATTTTGATAAACTATTAAAAATGAAAAAGCCAGCTTACAAGAAAACTGGCATTTTTTAGAATCTAAAATTAGTACATTGAAATGTAATTGAATCTTCTTTTAGTTTTTAATAAATTTTACGGTTTTATTTTGCTTTCCTTGTAATTCTATTAAGTACATGCCTTTAGACAATGCAGATACATCTAGTTCTACGGACTGTATTCCGTTAGGAAACACCCCATTCTTAGTTACTCGACCACTAACATCTAAAATTTTATATGTTCCAAATTGTGAAGCAGACATTTTAATAGTTAACCTATCGGAAGTTGGGTTAGGATAAAACTTAAATCCGTCTTTAAAATTAGTATCTACGGATAGTGTTTCGCTTGGCAAAGCATAAATAGCTTCTGTATTTAAATCTGTTCCTGTAACATCGGTTACTTTTAGCCAATACCAATATTCCGTATCATTTTCTACACTGTTATCTGTAAATGTGGTACTTGTTACACCATTTGAAATTAATTTTCGACCACTAGCATTATCGTCTGTATCTCTAAACACACCAACATTCTGGACATTTATATCTTGTATATCCCAATGTAATGTAACAAACCCGTCACCTGGTTGCGTTGATAAATTTATTTGAGGATTCAATTCTTTAGCTATAGCACTTGCTGCTTCCGAATTAGTACTTACTCCAGAAACGTCGGTTGCTTTGATCCAATACCAGTATTCTACTCCAATTTCAGCTGAGGAATCGGTATAAGCATTACCATCCACATTCGAAGCTATAAGTTTTCTTCCACTAGGATCTGAATCGGTATCTCTAAACACATCTTGATCACCAAGTTCGATATCCTTTAATTCCCATTGCAACAATACTGAATTATCTCCTGAATAAGCTTGTAAAGTAATACTCGGATCCGGAACAGCCGGTGTAGCACTTACCACATTAGAATCTGTGCTTTCTCCAGAAATATCTGTAGCCTTTATCCAATAAAAATACTCTGTACCATTTTCGACTGTTGTATCGGTATAGGAATTACCTTCAACGTTCGGGGCTATTAACTGTCTTCCACTAGGGTCTGCATCGGTATCTCTAAAAACGTCCTGATCTCCTAAGGTAACACCCTCCAATTCCCAAGTTAAAACCACTTCTCCATTTCCTTTTGATGCAGAAAGTGTTATTACAGGATCTACATTTACTGCTGTTGCACTTGCCGAGTTAGAATTAAATGTATTAGAAGCGTCGTCTGTAACTTTTACCCAATACCAATAAGTAACACCATTTTCGGCTGTAGTATCTGTATAATTTTCACCTGTTACTTTACTGGCAATTAGGGTTCGTCCACTAGGATCTGAATCGGTATCTCTGAAAACATCTTGTCTAGTAGAGATAAGATTCTTTAATCCCCAATCTAAATATATCATATCGTCCCCTGGTACTGCAGATAACCCCACACTTGGTGAGTCATCATAAACACAATTCAAAGTATCATCAGAAATGTTACCCGATTGAATAACAGATTTAGGCAAACTATAATCTGTTTCATTCCCATAAGAATTATTATCGTAAACATTTCCTGTTACTCCGTTTACTCCCGAAATTCCTGCCTTAGCATTATTAGATACGCAATTTCTTTTAATATCGATATTGGTCGTTGGCACGCCTTCCGAATTTGCTAATATCCCAACATCACCATTATCTTTAACAATGCAATCGTGCACTAAATAGCCGATGGTATTGGCCGCTCTTACTCCTCTAAAATAATTACCAGACATTTCGCAATTGTAAACTTTTATATCTTCACTATACGAAATATTAATACCATTGGCTGAAGTGGAATTTAAAAACTGACTATCTCTAACTTCTGCACCATATACTCGACGTAAATACATATTATGAGCATAGCCCTCCTTACCAGCGGTTCCATTTCTTTCAAATAAGCAATCTTGAACCAATAAGTTTTTTGTTCCTTTTATATGAACCCCCCAACCAGTTTCGAAACAATGAACATTAATAATCTTAATATTTTCATGGTCCACACCTTGTGAAGTGATTTGAATACCTCCGCCATTAATTGCATTTGTTCCTTGAATAGCTAGGTTTTGAATGGTTAAATTTTTCAAACCTTCAGCATCTGCAATGATCATGTTCATATTAACTGTAGTTTGTAATAAACTTTCCCAATTTCCTTCTCCTTGAAGGGTAACGTTACTTTTTATTCTTACAGGGGTTGTTATAACATGGGTTCCTTTAACTAGAGTTACAATTCCTCCCCCACTTGCAGCGACATTATCAATCGCCTCCTGAATACTTTCACCTGGTAAGACCGTTTCATCTGTTGCCCATAATGTAGTTGATAATAATATTAAACAGACTGCAAAAAATAGCCGTTTAAATACGTAATAATTTTTCATAAATATTAGTTTAAAAATGGTTAAAAATTAGCCTTAAAACTTACTTAGTTTTAAAATAACAATGTCAATCAAAACAAGTAACTCACTAAAAATGAGCACTTATAATATTGTAATATTATTACATTATGAGTAGAATGATTATAAATTATAGGTCTTTAAATATAAATTATTAATCATTTCAATTAAAATAGACCAAATACAACGAATTGACATAAAACACTTTAAGCTAAACTTCAAGTACTTACAATTTCTAAAAACGTAAAATTATTTTTATATAATCAAGTAGTTAATTACTAAACTAAAAAATCAACTAATTCAGTCATAAAAAAAGGTGTTTACTTTAGTAAACTTTATATTTAATTAGTTTGATCCCACAATCTATACGGATCATTACTCGCTATCATTTCTTCTAATAATAAAGCTTCCATTTCAGCTAACTTTTGGGCATACTTTGGATGATTTGCTAAATTGGTTTCCATAGCACCATTTTTCTGGTGTTCGGGCAAATATTCGTGTGGATTTTCTGCTAGATTAAAAAGTTGTGTTTCTCTTACCGCGCCATCCATAACATCATACTTTATTAGTTTCCAGTCTCCCTTTTTCACGGTACGCATTCCTGGTTTGGTACCTCCGGCATATACGCCATACATAACATCTCTTACATTTTCTCGCTCACCCTTTAACACCGGAACAAAACTTTTACCTTGAACAGTTTCGGGAATGTCAATATTTGCTAAATCTAATACAGAAGGCAGTACATCTGACAAATAAATGTTTCCGCTTTTGGTTTTATTTGCCTCTAATCCTGGGCCTTTTATTATAAAAGGGACACGCCAAGTATGTTCGTATAAATTTTGTTTTCCCATTAAGCCATGGCGACCAATAGCAATGCCATGATCGGAGGTATAAATAATATAGGTGTTTTCTAATTCGCCAATTTCTTCTAGCCTTTTAAGGACTTTTCCCAGCTGAATATCTATGTTTTCTGAACAGGCAAACTCGCGCCCAACTTCATTTCTTATGGTATTTACATCTCTATGTTTCCAAACGCCACTAACACGTTCCTCATCACGCAAATCTGGGTGACCATGAAAAAAGGATGAGCCTCTAAATAATTTTCTGGAAGTTGTGGTTGTTTGTCATTCAATTCTGGGACGCCATTTTTATCTTTAAAATTAACAGCGCCATATTTTTCAAGTAATTCTGGGGTTCCATTCCGGGTATCGTGTGGGTGCGAAAAACCTAAGTAAATAAAGAACGGATCCTTATCTTGCGACACTTCTCTTTCTCCTAAATAATTAAGCACTTGCTTAGCATGCCATGCGCTCCCACTTTCTTCAGTGCCGCCGCGTTTGGTTGCATCATGAACTACGGTAAATTGTTTATTGGCACCAGGGTAAGAATTTCCCTTTTTACAGGTTCGCATGGTTTTATATCCCGCTTTATTAAAAAGCGCACCTATAGTTTGCTCATCTAATGGATGCGGACCAATTTGTGTTTGAAACTCTGCACTTGGCGGTAAATTCCAAACTGTTCTCCCAGTCATAATCATATGTCTTGAAGGCGTACACACCGCGCCATTCATAGATCCCATATGTCGAGCACTTGCAAATACAATACCTTCACTTGCCAATTTGTCTATATTAGGTGTATCTAATATAGAATTGGGGTTATATACTTTTAAATCGAAAGGAGATTGATCGTCGGCTAAAACAAATAGAAAATTTGGTCGTTTCTTTTCTTCTTGTTTTTTATCAGCCTCTTTACAACTCACAAAAAATGCGATGCAAAGAATAGTCGTTATTTTTAAAATATTCATTCTGTTATTTATTTTAATTCTACAGTATTCTTTTCAGAATTCTTTTTACCTCTTAACTCTTTATGTAATGATATTTTAATTTTTTAACAGCTTTTTTGCCATTACATAAAACATCAAAAACACTCATACAAGATTATAATTATCTATCAACTTTATTATAAATTATAACTCATACATTATAACTTATTAACCTTTAATCCCGAAAAAAGCACGAAATCGAGGGTACACAACACGATTTTATCTAAACAAAACGAAACCAAGCTTAACTTAAAAAACGGGAAATAGAAAAAGGAAATCTTCCTTGCAGAGCAGCAACTAATTGTCAGAAATTATGTCCTTAAAACTGAAAACACGCTGCAGAAACATTTTTCCCTATCAGTATGAACTCAAAATAGAAATATTTCATATTCATAAAATCACTAACACAAAATTTAATAATTAGTAAAATTTATACGCTTTATATACATTATTAACACTTCGTCGATCAATTTACTTCGAATTGGGTCATAATTTATAGAGTTTGAATAATGACTTATAGTGAATCCATTTCATTCTAAATAATTTTAAAAACGTTCATTTTCATGTATTTAAAACCACATAAAAATGAACATTAACCAATAATATTTTAACCAAAATTCATTATTTATGAAAACAAACCTAACTATGAAACCCATGAAACGACATGGTAAACTGGCATTTAAGCCAAAATTATTGCTCGTATTACTCGGTCTGCTGGCCAGTAGTATATCCTTTGCCCAAGTCACCGTAAATTCTTTACAAGAACTACTGCCGTATTTAAAGCAGGACAACGTAAATGTAACCTTAACTCCAGGCACTTACACGGTTACGGCAGAAGACATTCAAAACGGTCTATTTCCTGATTATACCGAATTTTTAGGTCGTAAAAATTATGTCTTATTTTTAGTCTCCGGAAATAATAGCGTTTACGATTTTACAGGCGTGACCGTGAATGTTGAAACTGCGGTTTTCAATGCCTATTCTGGATCTTATGACAATTTCTACGAAGTACAAACCACAGGTAATAATAATGTACTTAAAAACTTAACCTTGGTAGACCTTGGTAGTGTAGACGATTATCCAAAAAACGGTGCTTGTAATATTACTATGGACGGTGCCAATAACCGCATAGAAGGCTTCCATATTACAGCAAAAGGATCTTACCCGTACGGATATGGAGATGCATTTGGTAAAGGAGGAACCTATACTATTAAACATTACAAACACAGTGCATTTTTAATTCGAGGGGAATCTAACCACGCTAAAGGCGTAACTATAATTCACAGAACCTACGGACATTGTATGTTTATGCAAGCCGCTAACAATCCTATTATAGAAGATTGTTATTTAGAAGGTGAAATGCGATCTACAGACGATATGCTGGCCGAAGAAGGCACAGGATCTGCTGCAGATTTAATCGACTTTTACACGGTTTGGGGCTACCGCTTACCTCCCGGCTATATGAAAAGTACAGGTGAAGCAGGTATCCGTGCCTATAATGCTGGAGAAACTATTATTGATGGTGTAGAATATAGCCGTGGAACCTCAAATGTAACGGTAAAAAACTGTACGATTAAACACTTAAGAACTGGAGTTACTGTTGCTCATGCTACCGGTACAAAATATGTAGAAGGCACTACTGCCATTGGTTGTGAAAACGGCTTTTCTTTAGGAACAGGTACGGTGGTAGACTGTTATGCCGATGTCGCTTTTGGGCCTGTGTATGCTACTACATATAATACAGACATTACTATTATTCCTGCAGAAGATCCATACTATAATGGTTCTGGAAACGTCGCATATATAGGTGGAAGTAATCACAACATTACTTTAAAAAGCGCGCCTGGATTGGTTATCGACCAAGATTTGAAAATTAAATTTGGAGGCGAAAGAAACCATATTAGTACGCAAGGCGAAAGTTTAAACAACCAAGATAATTTTACTGCGAATAATATTACCATAAACAACCACACCAACTTCCCTATTGTTTTAGATACAGAAACATCTAACGTAACAGGAGTTTCTGGTGGAATGGTTACCGATTTAGGAACTGATAATAACATTGTCCACGAAGCAGTTTCTGTTAATAAAATTGAAGCTGAAGCCTATACCAATATGAATGGTGTTACAAAAGCAGCTACCACAGACGACGGTAACGGCGAACACATCACATCTATCGATGCTAACGATTGGTTAGAATACGATATAGATGTAGCCTTAGCAGGAACCTATACCATGAGCTACCGCGTTTCTGGTACAACAGATGGTGACTTCACTTTAAGTCAAGGCGATACAGATTTAGAGCAAGTTACATTTGCTGCAACAGGCTCCGATGATACTTGGACTACCGTAACATCGGCTGCACCGTTTTATTTAGAAGCAGGAACACAAACTTTAAAAATCACAGCTCACGCTGCACAATGGCAATTAAATTGGTTAGATTTAAAGTTAGAATGTGCCGCTGTGGCAATCGTACCTTATGTAGAAGAATTGAATCCTTTGGGGCTTTCCATTCAAAATCAGCAAACAGCCGATGTTGATATTTTCCCTGGAAATACAGCACGTTTACACCCGCAACCTTTAGTTGGAGGTAGCTGGGCTTGGACTGGTCCAAACAATTTTAGTAGTTCAGATCGTGAAGTGGTGTTAGAAGCTATTACTTCAGACCTAGCTGGAGTGTACCAAGCTACTTACACTAATGACTGCGGGGTTACTAGCACGCTTACATTTAACATAAACCTAGCCGGTTCTCAGCAAATTGAAGCTGAAGCTTATACCTCTATGAATGGTGTAGAGACAGAAACCACCACCGATACCAGTGGTAATGAGCATGTAACAGCTATAGACGAAAACGATTGGATGGAATACACCATAGACATTCCTGTGTCTGCCACCTACCGTTTTAATTACCGAATGGCTAGTGCCCAAGATAACAATCAGTTTTCTGTGACTCTTAATGGTGAAGATTTAGATTCTATGTCCTTTGCTTCTACAGGAAGTGCCAATACATGGGCCACAGTAAAATCGGATCAGACAACATATTTACCTGCCGGATCTCACACCTTAAGAATAACCTCTAACTCATCCGACTGGAAATTAAACTGGATACTTCTAGATGGAGAAAATTTTGTAAATCCGTGCGACTTGCCTTTTATACCAGAAGGTTTCACCATAAAATCTGAACCTGTGACTTGGTCTTCTGGTCTTATCGATATTAGTTGCGTGAGTAGTGTAAATGCCTATATTGAATTAGCAGAAACAGGAACTTTAGCAGCTACAGATCAGGTTAAATTAATGTATAAACTAGACGGTGGCGAAGCGATTAGTATTGCAGATTTTCAAGGCATGCTTACAGAACATACAGGCATAGTGCGAAACCTTTCCGGAAGCACATTAGAATTAATTATTGAAGGACAAACCGCTACAGACGAGAATTATTATACAGTTTCTAAAATTAATATCGTTGAAACTACCGATCCGTTTGCGAGAATTGAAGCCGAAGATTTCACCGAAGCCGATGGACCTAAAATAGGAAACACAGGCGATGTTGATGGCGTTCAGAATTTAGGTTCTGTAAAACCTGGTCACTGGAGTATGTATGCTGGGTTAGATTTAACCGATGTAAAAAGTATAAATGCACGAGTTGCTAGTACGTATGATGATGCCTTTATTGAAGTTCGTTTAAATAGTGTTGATGGTGAACTTATTGGGACTGTAGATGTGGTTAACACCGGAGCGTGGCAAGTGTACGAAACCGTAAGCGCATATATAAAAGATGTAACTGGTATTTACGATGTGTACTTGGTGTATCAAACTAAAACCAGTGCCAATGTATGTAATATCAATTGGTTTCAGTTTTCCGATGCTTATGTAAAAGCTCCAACCGATCCGTTTTCAATCTTTCAGGCGGAAGATTTCGATTCAGAAAATGGTACCGAAACCATTGCAACCACAGATAGTGATGGAGTTAGCCAAGTGAGCAGTATTGGCAATGACGATTGGATTATGTTTGAGGCTTTAGATCTTACAAACGCTTCTAGCTTAGATTTAAGATTAGCAAGTGCTTCAGGAAATGGTACATTAGAAGTGCGTTTAGATGCTACAGATGGCCCTATTATTTCCCTAATAGATTTACCAAGTACCGGATCTAATACCGACTGGGCAACGCTTAATGCAGCTATCGATCCTATAAATACAGAACATGATATCTACTTTGTTTTTAAAGGTGAAGACGAGGATATGGTTCAATTAAATTGGATGCAATTTAAGGTGTATACGAATCCATACGACAGAATTGAAGCAGAAGATTTTGACGAACAATTTGGAGATCCAACCGTAGCAGACTCTACATCAGACATTGATGGAAACGGAGATTTACGTGGTATTTTCCCAGGCGACTGGATAAAATTTAACGCCGTAGACCTTAGCAATGCTCAGAGTATCAGTGCGCGTTTCGGCTCTTTATACGATGATGCCTTTATAGAAGTACGTACCGATGCTGCTGATGGAAATCTTATCGGAACGATAGAATTGCACAATACAGGAGGTTGGCACACTTGGGAAACTACAAGTAACAATCTTACACCTACTACAGGTGTTCACGATGTGTATTTCATTTTTAGTGCCGTTACCAGCCCAAATGTTTGTAACATCAACTGGTTCCAGTTATCTGAAGAGAAAATTAGCTATCCACGAGATCCTTTAGCAAAAATAGAAGCTGAAGATTATGACTTAGCCCAAGGTACAACTACCATTACAACGTCTGACGAAGATGGTGTAGAAGAAGTTAGCAACATTCAAAATGGCAACTGGACCTTGTATAAAAATATCGATTTATCAGATTTAGGAGCTATCGATGTCCGTGTGGCAAGTGCTTATGATTCTTCTAGTATTGAAGTACGTTTAGGCGCTTACGACGGTCAATTAATTTCAACCATTAACATCCCTAATACCGGTAGTAATACTACCTGGCAAACGGTAAGCGCAGAGCTTTCAGAACAAATTGAAGGCGAACAAAATGTATATTTAGTATATAAAGGTTCTGAAAATGAGCTATTACATATTAACTGGTTACAATTTAAAGAACTTGTAAGTGATCCTGGTTTTTACGAGGCCGAAGATTACGATGATATGGCTGGTATCGACACCCAAGAGACTTCCGACGATCATGGAGACATGAATGTGGGTTGGATTCAAAACGACGACTGGATAATGTTTAACGATGTAGATCTAACTAACATGGTAACCTTAGATTTACGTTATAGCACCACAAATTCTAATACACGCGTAGAAGTTAGATTAGGCGCTCCTACTGGCGAATTAATTGGTAATGCACAATTAAGCAGTACCGGTAATTGGAATTCTTGGGAAACGACGACAACGAATTTAATTCCAACGAATGGCCTTCAAAATGTGTACCTTGTTTTTAAAGGTGGTACTGGCTATTTATTCAATTTAAACTGGTTACATTTCAAGGCTTCTGATAGTAATTTTGCAAGAATTGAAGCTGAAGCATACGACAATCAGCAAGGAAACCCGAATGTTAGAACCACTTCCGACATCGATGGTGGTGAAGATTTAAGAGGAATTGTACCTGGAGATTGGGTTATGTTTAACGCCGTTGACTTAACTGGAGCTAAAAGTGTAAGTTCAAGAATTGGTTCGCTATTCGACGATGCCAAAATCGAAGTTCGCTTAGATGCCGCAGATGGTGCATTAATTGGTACAATCCAATTACACAATACTGGTGGTTGGCACACTTGGGAAACAGTAGAAAACAATATAGAACCAACAGATGGTACGCACGATGTTTACTTTGTATTCCAAACCGAAACCAGTCCGAATGTATGTAATGTAAACTGGTTCTTATTTAGTAATTCAACCGTATCGGCACCTATTGTTCCATTTGAACGTATAGAGGCTGAAAACTATCAATTAGTAAATGGTACCCAAACTGAAAGTACTACGGATGAAGATGGTGTATCAGACCTTGTTAACATCCAAAACAACGACTGGATTATGTTTAACGATTTAGATATTACTGGAGCCATGTCTATGTCTGTTCGTGTTGCATCACAACAGGCAGGAAACACCATAGAGGTACGTTTAGATGATTATGCAGGTGAATTAATCTCGACTATAGAGGTTCCAGAAACTGGCGGTTTAACCACCTGGTCTACCCTTACAGAAGACCTCTCTACAGTTGATGGTATTCACGATGTATATCTTGTATTTAAGGGCAACACCGAAGGTTTATTTAATGTAAACTGGTTACAGTTCCATAGCGAATCGCTGTCTGTAGATCAAGAAGCATTAAACACCTTGGTATTATACCCTAATCCAGTATCTCAAAACTTAAATATTAGGAACGCTGCTGGAGCTAGACTTCAATTTTATGATGTAACCGGAAAACAAATTTTAAATACGACGGTTAAATTTAATGAAGCATCTATCAATTTAAATCATGTTCCAAGTGGTTTATATTTAGTTAAAATTGAAAAGGATGGCTACCAAATAACCAAAAAGATTATTAAAAAATAATAATCCTCTAGTATCTTATTGCAAAGAGGCTGCCTGAAAAGGCGGCCTCTTTTTTTTTCACCCCATTCTATTCAGTTTCATCAGTTACAATTAATTTCTATGTATATAATTAATGCAACATCAAAAAGACATAATTCAATAACATTTATGTAGACAAACACTTAAAGAGACCTACTTACGACTCCAAAAATTAGTATATTTAATAAGAATACCGAGTTGTATTCCTTAACAATGAAATCAATGAAACATTTCAACCTTATTCTTATATTTATGATTATTGGAACCCCTTGCTTCGCTCAAAATCCGTTTGTTACACATATGTATACGGCAGATCCTTCGGCGCGGGTTTTTAACGATACGCTTTATGTATATCCATCTCACGATCCAGATGATGCCGAGTGGTTCGATATGGTAGATTGGCATGTATTTTCTACCACCGATATGGTAACCTGGACCGATCACGGTGTTGCTTTAGACATTAAAGATGTAAAATGGGCTACAAAATATGCTTGGGCACCAGACTGCATTCAAGCCAATGGGAAATACTATTTTTATTTTCCTACAGACCAATTTCATATAGGTGTTGCAGTAAGCGATTCCCCTACTGGGCCTTTTGTTGACCCGCTAGGTAAGCCTTTAATTTCTATGGATACCAAAGGCGTAGTTTGTAACAGAGATTTTATAGATCCTGGCGTGTTTATAGACGACGACGGACAAGCCTATTTATATATGGGCCAGTTGGTCGTTAATGCCATAAAACTGAATCCCGATATGGTTTCTTACGATGGTGAAGTGCACTTATTGGAAGGTACCGACGATTTTTTTGAAGCCTCTTGGATGCATAAATACAAAGGAAAATACTATTTATCGTATGTAGGAACTAGTGGTGAAATAAAATATTGTACGGCAGACAACCCTTTAGGCCCTTTTGAATATAAAGGGGTGATTTTAGAAAAAATGAATAGTGGCACAAACCATCACTCCATAGTTGAATATAAGGGACAATGGTATCTATTTTATCATAATTCCGATTTGTATTATAAAAATCACCCCGAAGTAGAACGAAAGTTTGGTTGGGGTCATGAAGGTAGTCCACATCCCTTTCGTAGATCGATTTGTTTTGACAAATTATTTTATAACGAAGATGGCACCATACAACAAGTTATTCCAACAAAATAGTCTAATTCAATTTTACGACCGTTTCTTGTAAAGACATAATAAGCATACCTTAAAACCGAATCCCTGTTAAACAAAAAACTAGCACTACCTGAAGTCCTGCTAGTTTTGTTTTATCTAATTAGATTTTATAACAATTCCTGATTGAAATTACTGTGAAATAAAAAGATGATTTTTTTCTTTATAGGAAGAAGAAAAATAAAGCATAGCCTTAGCTACAGTTTCTTTTTATTCTGAATTAGAAAATAAACCAGCCTGCCGGCTGGCAGGAAAGGGCGTTTTATTACGGTTATTTTAATGGACATTGCTATTATTTTTACAATTTCATCCATGTTAATTGCGGCCAATTTTCTTTTACAAAAGGCTGTGGTGCTCCTTCCGTCGATCTGCCTGTTTCGATGATTGTTGTTATTTTAGATTTTAATCGATTGACTATTTCGGGATGTTGAAAATATAGATTTTTAGTTTCTCCAGGATCGTTTTCCATATCATATAATTCATAAAGTGCTTCCCCTGGTTTTGGTTCGATTAAAATTGGTTTTAAGGATCCGCCCGAACCACGAAGCATATTCAATTTCCATTTTCCTTCGCGAATGGCAAAATGTCCTGTAAATGCATGATGAATAACGGGACGCTCTGCATCGATATCGGTACTTGGATTTTTAAGATAGTGGTACAAACTAAAACTGTCTTCGGCAGCAGTATCCGGAAGCTTAGCGCCAACAATATCGGCAATAGTTGCTAAATAATCCGTCTGGCAAACTGGCGTATTCACTACACTTCCAGCTTTTATAGTTTCTGGCCAACGCATTAAAAATGGCACCCGATGTCCGCCTTCGTAAATATCGCGTTTTCCGCCTTTAAAATTCATACAACTATAATGCTGATAGGTTTTTTTTTGATATTCATAATTACTTTCTGCACCATTATCCGAAGAAAAAATAACCAAGGTATTCTCCTCTAACCCGTTAGCTTTTAAGGCGTCTAAAATTTGCCCCACTCGAAAATCGGTTTCTTGCATAAAATCTCCATAATTGCCACAATTACTCGTGCCCTGAAAATCGGGATGTGTACAATGTGGTAAGTGCGGACTTGTTAATGGAAAATACAAAAAGAACGGTTTGTCTTTTTTTGTGGCTGCATCAATATAGGCCACAGCTTTGTTGGTTAAAGTTTCTAGAACTAATTCGTCGTTAAACGACGGCGCTACTTCTAAATACCCTTTTTGTTGTTGGTCTTGATATGGCGGTGTCATCCTGTATGTTCGTGGTGTAACATCCATTTTCTTTTTGGTCCACATCGTTGGCGGATCTAGCACGCGATCGTTCTCCAAATAGGTTAGAATACCATAATTCATCGACGCTGGAATTCCAAAAAAGTAATCGAAACCATGTTCTATTGGCCCTTCTTTAAAAGGTTGAGACCAATCGCGATTTTTACCCCGCTCACCTTCAAATTCCATTTGCAAATGCCATTTTCCAATCATGGCTGTATCATATCCATTAGCCTGAAGCAGAGAACCAATAGTCATTCTTTTAGATTCAATTAAACACGGGCCATCGGCACGCAATACATTTGCTTTTAAACTGGTTCGCCAACTATATCTCCCGGTAAGTAAACTATAACGAGAGGGCGTACACACCGCATCACTACTATGACCATCGGTAAATACAACACCTTCATTGGCAATTTTATCCATATTAGGCGTCTTAAATTTTGCCTCCGGATTTAAAGCTCCAACATCGCCATAGCCCTGATCGTCTGTGTAAATAATTACTATATTTGGTTTTTTAACCTCTTTGCCCTGTTGTGCCACCAAAATGTTGATGCCAATTAACACAACAAGGCAAGTAAAAATGGGTTTATGCTGTAGCATATTATAACTTTTCAACGGTGACATAATACGCTCCTAATTCTTCATTATTGTCTAAAGTAAACCACGTTTGAAGTTGGGTTTCTCCCGCTTTTAAATCGACTGTAAACTCTACATATTCCTGAGTGTCATCCACGGCTTTCTCGTCTTCAGCATCTTGAATTTTAATTCGCGCATTTTTAATACGCAAAGCTTTTCCTTTTTTCGATGCACTAACGCTGGTACCCGAAAGTTCTGGACGAATATCCGCTTCGGCACCTAAGGCTAACTTCGTTTCTTTAGGCCAACGACGTAATTTTAAATTATAAGTTCCGGTTTCGGCAACTTTTACCAACCAATAACCATTATCCATATATCCGGAACGAATATGGCGCTGATGCCAGGGACTTGCCGCTTTTTCGGTATGCCAATCGTGACAAAATAAGGTTGTTGGGTTTTCTGCTTTGTGGCCTATATAAATACGTGGAAGATCGTTATAACCCGGTAATAAATCTGCCCACCAGGCATCGTAAGCCGCTTTAAATTCAGCCATTTTTTCTGGATGTTGTTCGGCAATATTGGTACGTTGCTCAGGATCGCTAGTTAAATCGTATAATTCGGTACCGTCAATTAAACGCCATTTTCCTTGCATTAGCGATGTTCTTCGCCAAGGTTCTGGCACATCGACACGTTGTGAATTGGTGATTACAATACGCTCTTTAAAATTAGAATCGTCGCCAGCTATTAATGGTTTTAAACTTTGTCCGTCGAAGGCAATAGAATCGTTTACTTCTAAATCACATAAATCAACTAAGGTTGGTAATACGTCGTAATGCGCAGTTAGCGCATCGATATCTTTTCCTACGGTAATCCCGCCATCTTTCCAATGAATAAATAAAGGGACACGGTGGCCGCCTTCGTATTTACTTGCTTTAATTCCACGCATTCCGGCATTAAATCCATTGGTTACAAAACCGTCTAAACGGTCATCTGTCTTCGGGATTTTGGCCCCAGCCGAAGTCCCATTATCGGTCATAAACACTAAAATGGTATTATCCATTAATCCACTAGTCTTTAAATACTCGGTAAGCTTCCCAATATTTTCATCGACATTAGCAATCAAACCATAAAATGCTGCACTCGGGATATTCTCGTTATCCTTATACGGATCTGAATATTTATTGGCTACAAAATACGGGGTGTGTGCGGCATTAGTTGGCAAATAACAAAAGAAGGGTTTGTTCTTCGCTTTATTTTCTGCCATAAATTTCATGGCCTCATCAAACCAAATATCGGTACAAAAGCCTTCAAACTTTTCCAGCTTTCCGTTATGGTGATAGGTATCGTTAAAATAATCGTTATCCCAATAATCCATGGTTTGCTCGATACCACCACCACCGTGAATAAGTACTTCTTCAAAACCTTTGTCTTGTGGTCGCGATGGGTAATTATCGCCCAAATGCCATTTTCCGAAAATTCCGGTTGCATAGCCGTTGGCTTTCATAATTTGTGCCGCCGTGGTTTCACGTTCTAAAAGTATGGAGCGACCATTTACGGTATGCCAAACCCCAGCTCTATTAGCATTATGTCCAGTTAATAAAGCGGCTCTAGTTGGTGCACAGGTAGGATTAACATGATAATCTGTAAAACGAGCACTGCTAGCATGAAGCGCATCAATATGGGGCGTTTTTATATACGGATTACCTAAAGCGGCAATATCTCCATACCCCTGGTCGTCGACCAAAATTAGGATCACATTCGGTTTGTTCGAAGCTTGCTCTTGCGCTACTTCATTCTTTTTTCTTTCGTATTACAAGAACTAATAAGTGCTAAACTTAAAAATGCTATGATATATTTAGCTTGGTGTTTTAATAAAATAGTCATAAAATGCAACTAGGTTGTTTGTTATGGATTTCCTTTAAGGCTAAGGTATCTTTTATTCGGTTTTTATAGTATAAGTTATAGCTCATAACCTATAACTTATAATCTATTTCTGTATTAACAGGGCGTTTACGGCATGGTTTTAATTGTAAAACTATGCTTTATACTATCTAAATTGCGTTTTAACACCTGTGCTTTTTCTGGATTAGAACTGATGACATTTTTAGATTCTGCTACATCTTCATTTAAATTATATAGAGCCTGCTTATCATCATCCAAAACATATTTCCACGGCCCCATTCTAATAGCATTGCCTCGGTATAGGAAATAATCTTGCTTTAAGGTTTGCGTTTCACCACTTAAAATTGAAGTAATATCCTTCCCGTCTAATATCCGGTCTTTAGGAAGTGCCGATTCGGTTAAATGAACCATAGTTGGCAGCATATCTAAAGTAGATACCTGTGCATGAGAAACTACACCACTCGGCACAAAACCGGGTTGCCAAGCTATAGCAGGCACGCGACTACCACCCTCGTAAGGCGAAAATTTACCATCTCTAAGATTACCAGCCGAACCAGCATCTAATTTCTTACTTAACCAAGGCCCGTTATCCGAGGTAAAAATTACCAAGGTATTTTTGTCTAAACCTGTCTGTTTTAAAGTCTTTAAAATTTCACCTACAGACCAATCTATTTCTTCTAACACATCGCCAAATAAACCGCGTTTGGTTTTACCCTTAAATTGTGACGATGCATACAAAGGCGTGTGTGGCATACTATGCGCTACATATAAAAAAAAGGGTTGATTTTTATGTTCTGTAATAAATTGGGTGGCTTTAGTGGTGTATTTTTTTGTGAGTAAGGATTGATCCACTGGCCATTCTATCACCTCATTTCCTAACATTAATGGTACTTTATTTCTAAAATTTTTCTTCGGATTTTCTGTTTTATAATCTGATTCGGTAAGATTTTCATTGAACACAACGTCCTTAGCTAATGGAGTTTCTGGATCTTGCCACATATCGTTACTATATGGGATCCCATAGTACATATCGAAACCCTGTGCTGTTGGCGAAAATTCAGGTTTATGGCCCAAATGCCATTTCCCAACCATACCGGTTTGGTATCCGTTTTCTTTAAGAATCTCTGCAATCGTTAGTTCCGAAGCCGGCATACCATCTTTGCTATAGGGCCAAAACACACCATCATCCTGTCCCCAGCGCTGCGCATATCGTCCGGTTAAAAGTCCAGCTCGCGACGGTGTACAAATGGAACTAGACGTTGAAAAATCGGTAAAACGCATACCTTGAGCAGCCATGGCGTCTAAATGCGGTGTTTCATAATCTTTAGCGCCGTAACACGATAAATCGCCATAGCCCAAATCATCGGTATAAATAATAATTACATTTTGATGACGCTCTAAGGGTGTTTTCGATTGTGATTGACACCTTAAACTGAAGATAAGTAGTGCTATTTGAACACATACAATTAGACCTTTCATAAATACCTTAACTTTTTGAATATATACCTAAATCGATTAACAACTCAAAAATACAAGACAAAAAGATTTTAGGCTATAAGCTATGTAGCTTTTACTATAAGTTATGACCCTTTAATTTGGAACCTATAGTTTTACTTCGACTTTTCTCTATAAATTAATGTTCAGTTCTTTTAGTATTTAACCGAGTTAAGCCCAATCCGAAACAATTCTTAAAACAATTCGTTACTAGAAGTAATTATGAATGTATTCCTAATATTTTCTAGAGTTGATGTTAAGATTTACTTTGTCCTTCGAATGCTCTCAACCGTAACAAAGCTTCCATAAAATAATAATCGGCATAAATGATGGAGGCATCAACTTCTGAATTTCGTGGATGGTGACCTGTAGAGTGTAGCAATAACGCATCATTTGTATCTTTACTTAGATAAGCATCAGACGACAGCACCGTTATGAAGTATTTAGCGGCTTTAGCATATTTTTCTTTAAGTTGATGGTCTTCTATTAAAGTAGCCAACTCTAACATACCACATGCAGCAATAGCAGCGGCCGAAGCATCTTTAGGGGCATTTGGAATTTTTGGGTCGTCGAAATCCCAATACGGAATACCATCGTCCGGCAAACGTTCTAGATATTTATCGGCTAACTTAATAGAGGCTTCTAAAAAATCTTTACGTCCTGTTTCTCTATACGAAAACGCAAAACCATATATCCCCCAAGTTTGTCCGCGCGCCCACATAGAATCGTCGGCATATCCCTGATGAGCAACCCCACGAATAAATTCGCCTGTTTTGTCATTAAAAGAGGCTAAATGATAGGTAGAATAATCAGGTCTTATTAAATTTTTCATGGTGACTTCGGCATGGCGTTCTGCAATATCATATAATCGCTTTTCTCCACCGTTTTTAGATGCCCAAAACAATAATTCCAAATTCATCATATTATCGATAATGGTATTATGAGGGTATTGCGGTTTACTAGGCCAAGAATGTATGGTACCAACTTGGGGGTTATATAAGGTTGCTAAAGTATCTGCAGCGGCAAGCATCACGTTTTTATAAGCTTGGTTGCCAGTTAAACGAAATCCGTTTCCAAAACTACAATATACCTGAAACCCAATGTCATGATCTGTTGCTTTAGAATATGCGATACTTTTAATAGGTTCTGTAAATTCTTGGGCTTTTAGTTTAAGCATTTCATCTCCAGAAAACTCATAAGCATACCATAAAACTCCGGGCCAAAAGCCAGAACACCAATCACGAACTCCTACCAATTCCCAAGACGTATCGCCTTTTAATATCGTTCTAGGAAAACTATCCCTTACCCGTAAATGTTTTACTGTTTGAATAATTTTATTGGTATTGGCTTGTAATACGACCTGGACCTCTATTGTTTCAGGTTTTTTTTGCGCCTCATTACAGCTATTAAACAAGAATACAAGTAATAGCACTACAAGAGTTTTTTCTAAAATATGCATGCTCTTCTAATTTTGGTTTTGCTTAAAGATTGATTAAATACTAAAATTAGCTTTTAAGATACAGACTATAAACAAATTAGCATTCAATATATATTAATTATGGCCCATTTGTGAATTAGAAACACCTTAATACTACTATTAAAAAAAAAAAAAACATGAGACCTAAAAGTTATAAACTTACTTTAGATTAGTTTAAAAAAACTGTATATAAAAATCTAATATTTATATATCGGATGCAAAAACAACTGTGTTTTTAAAATAGGAAAAGGTGAAATAAAAATGAAAAACATTTTATTTCACCTAAATCCTTAACAGATTTTAATTACTAGATATCAACCAGTTAGTGCTTGACAACTTTTTTAACTTGAGTTCCTGAATCTGATTCAATTTTAACGATATACATACCATTTAATAACTGACTTAAGTCTAATTGACTCATTCCTTTTTTCATAAATTTTGAAATAACCTTTTGTCCCGTTAAACTAAAAACCTCAACTTGAGCAGATCCTTCTTGTTTAATCTCTACATTTAATATATCGGTAGTAGGATTGGGAAACATTAAAATATCATTATTTAAACTTTCATTTTTAATACTAAGTGAATAATTTAAAACTTCAATAACTTCGAACCGTGATTGGTTGGTTGTATTTCCTGGAGCAACTAAAATAGCTTGATTAGATTCTGAATTAGCTCCAATTAACCTAGCATTATCGTTTGTTATATGATAAGTAAGTCTACCCTCTGGTTGCACTACTGACCACTGCACAGAAGCATCAGTTACTGTTTTAGCCGACATTACAGGTAATCCACTATCCATAGTTGCTGTTAACCTTGGTTTTTCACCTCCTCCAATACAATCTATATAAAAATATCCCTCTCTACCTTCTACTGGAGTAAAAGTCCAAAATGATTCCGTACTTGTTGGGAATAAGGTTTCAAAATCGTTTATTGTACCAGAATTAATATCGTCATGATAACTTAAAGAAAAAGCCTGATCTGTTCCATTAGCCATTACCCAAAATCTAAATCTGTTATTACCTAATCGATATGCTTTTTCTGGATTTGGAAATCCAGAGGCTTCTTCCGAGCAATCTAGAAGACTATTACTTACCCCTTTGTCTATTATCTCTCCAGCCCCACAAGTTTTTACAACTACACTCGTACTCATCTCATCTAAAACCACTGGCATATCTGTATAATTATTTAATTGTAACGAAGAAGCAGATAATGGATTTTGATTAGAAGTTACCCCCAACAATCTAATATTATTTTTATCTCCACCCACTTGAATTTTAAGGTCGTTATTAGACTCTCCTCCTCTTAAAGTTATATTGTGTGCTTTCCCTCCAATATAAGCAACCGTTCCACTACCATTATAATGATTATCACTTGGCAAAACTGTGATATCGATATCCGTATTACTATCGCTAGAATAGGCAAAACTTAAAACTGGTCCGTATTGCGCATCTGCACTACAATTAGACACCGTACCGCTACCTATAGAATAGCCTTGTTCGCAACCTAAAAGTGTGACATTATCTACTATTTTCGTTCCTGAGGCATGAGCTAAAGTCACCCCCGTTCTGGCATTTTTAACCGTACAATTTAACACAGTAGGATTGTCTGTTCCGCGTTGAATTTCTTCGCCGTCGATATAAGTGGTACCTGCATCGTAAGCTCTAATACCGCCTTCTTGAAGACTCATCATATATCCGGCAGGTAATTTATAGCCCCAAACTGTCATAAAATCTACATTATCGGCTGGTGTACCTGTTCCCGCTTCAGCCAACATATCGTCTGTAGAACGCATTTCGCCTTCAATATAACAGCCCTCAACAGTTGGATGACTTGCTGCTTGCATAAACACGATGTGCCCATACGATCTAGAAATAATATTACAATCTTTAAGGTGATTACGCAGTCCTCTTATTAAAACTCCAGAATGTTTTCTATGATTAATTACAGACCCGCCGCCTTTTCCAAACGCATCGCCATAACCATACGGAAAGGATCCTCGGATGGTTAAATCGAAACCTTCTATTCTATTATCTCTTCCATCCATTACTATAGATTGGGCTCTATTGGTAGGCGCCGTTGTGCCGATATCTTCAATCGTTAGATTTTTCAGCACATTGTCATTTCCTAAAATTTGAAATTCATTCACATCAACATTTCCGAATTTCGTTAAAACCTCTGTGCTAATTTCAATTTTTACATCGGTAAAATCGTAGACATTATTGGAGCCTTCAAATAAAAATAGCGGATTGGAGAATGTACCATCATCGATATCGGACCCGTTTATAGAATAGGTCCCTGGAGCCAGTTTTACATCAACATCACTTTGTTTTAAATACGGCAATAATTCTTCAAGTGAGTTTACTGTTACCGTTTGGGCAACGGCATGTCCCATCATAAAAAATAAGATAGGAATAAACATAAATAAAGTAGTTTTTTCATTTTGAAAATTTTAAAGTTCACCTGCAATGTATAATGAGCGACCTTAATTGATTATAACTTAGCGTTCAAAGTCTTTAAATTATCGGTCTTATATGCGAAATTCGCTATATATTGTTAAAATTTTACACAATGAATGATTTACAAACCCAAACATTTAATTATTTACAAAAAAACTCAAAAGCCATATTTATAAATTTCATTCTTTTAAACAGAAAGAGGCTGTCTAAAAAGTTGAAATTTCGTCAACCTGAATTTATTTCAGAATGACGGTTTAACACTTTTAGGACAGCCTCCTTTTGCTATTTATTGAGAGCTTAAAACGTATAAGTATAGGCTTAATTAATCTGCTCGATCAAGACCAAACTCCAAGGACTCAATTCGCGATCTAGAGTTAATTTTCCATTTTCACCTACTGTAACTAGTTCTGTCTTTAGGCCTTCGGCAGCTTGTTTCATCACTTTAATTTGCTCCCGTGTTGGCGGCTCTGGTTTTCCCATTTGTTCCCAATAATTATAAATATTCCCGTGATCTTTGTCTAAAGTTTCCAATTTAAATTGGGTACCCGGTTTTAAATCGGTAAGCTCCATTTTTAATTGACGTGGTTTTCCGTTTTCATATTTATCTATTTTTTTGATACTTGAAGGCACCGCATTATAATGGTCTTCTGGATAATTATAAGCCAAAGCCACTACTTTTCCATCTCCTGATTTTTTACTTACAAACAGATAATCATTTTTAAATAATTGTTCATCGCCTAAATGATGTAACATTCTATATGCATGATACGAAGGCTTCACTAAACCTTGATAATTAATCATACCGAAACCACCATGGAAGATACTTTCTCCTCCGCCTTTTTCTTCAAAAATATCTGTAAAGGTCCAAAACGCTAACGAATTTGTTAACCCAATACAATCTAAGTTTACTTTGGTAATATACGCTGCTGGTGGTAAAAAGTCGTGCATGGCATCTCTACTATTCGGACTCGTATTCCATTCGGTTAAATGGATTTCGGCATTTGGGTAAGCACTTTTTTTAATGGTTCTTTTTAACCATTCGATATCGTCTTTGGTAGAATTTACATATCTAGAAAAATCCTTCCCTTTTCCTGTGGTAGGATTAAACGGATAATCAGTTGGATAAGGATGTGTCGACACAAAATCAACAGGAAGCTTTTCCTTCTCGCAATATGCTAAAAAGTCTTCTATCCAAGAGCCTTTCCATTCTAGATCGTTAATATTATCTGCAGTAAACGTAATTAAATCCCCATCTCGACTTTCGACTTCGCCATCGTAACGCCCATCGGCTACAAAATTACTGCTTGAGGGTCCCCCTACTTTTAAGCGATTATCTACAGATCTCACTGCCAAAACAGATTGTTTATACAGCTCGAAATATTGCGATTTGGTACCATCAAAAAAGCCGTAATGTAAATTTGGCTCGTTCCATACCTCAAAATACCAAGTTAATACCTCATCAATACCATAACGGTCTACACAGTGTTGTGTAAAAGCTTTTACTAAATTATGCCATTCGCCATACTTCGATTCATCTGGTGTAATATTGGCTTTCCACCAAAATTGCGTTTTACTATTTTCGGCTGCCAATGGGGTTGGAAAAAATGCCAACTCTACAAACGGACGCACATTTAAATCTAACATTCTATCAAACAAATCGTCTATATATTGCCAATTGTAAGTGTATTTTCCTTCTTTTTCGAATACAGGAAACATATCGTCGTGAAAAATTCCGTGAAATCTTACAAACTCAAATCCGCATTCTTCTTGTACCTTTTCTAACTGCTCTAACCAACCGGCACGTAAACCTTCGTTTGCACGACCCGCGCCTACACTTTTGCTCCAAAAATGTTCAAATTTTTCGCCTGATTGGTTGGCTTTTACCTTTACCTCTTGAGCAAATGCCGTGAACATGGCCAACATAAAAACTCCGGTAATCCATAATTTCTTCATATTAATTTTATCTATTTATTTAAATTCAACATCCTTAACAAACGCATTCGTAGTTACTTGTTTTGCTTCTACTTTTTTGCCATCTAAAATCACATTATCAAATAGGATATCTTCTACTAAATGCTCAGCATCGTAGCCTACTAACTCCATACTTGCGTGGTCTTTTATCGTATACGGTTTCCAATCTGGCCCATCTTGAAAACCTGTAAGTGAGGTATCTATAGGTGCCGAGGTCGCCGTAATATTTTTAAAAGTTACATTTTTAATATGGCCGCGTTCTTCGGTTTCTGTCCATCGTGTTTTACCGATCCAACACGAAATTAATCGACGCGCTTCTTCAATTCTGATATTATCAAACATGACACCGCTAATTACAGCATCGTCACAATGATATACTCTTAAGGCAGTTTCCCTCCCCACATCGTGAATGACATCGCAGTCTTCGAAAAGCACATTGCTAATATTTTCGTGCACTTCAGCACCAATACTTAATGCGTGCGCCAATTCATTCCACACGACACAGTTGCGCGTATGTACATTGTTTACCTCTCCATAACCGCCAAATGATTTAATAACAACCGCATCATCAAAGGTTCTCATAAAGCAGTTTTCAACCAAAAGATCGCTACTGCTAGTAATATCTACACCATCGGCGTTACCGCGCCAACCAAAAATTTTAATATTATCGACATGAACCTTATCGCAACTCTGGATCGGAATGGTCCAATGGCTCGGGTCGAAAATGGTTACACCTTCTATGGTAACATCCTCTGCTTTATGAGCCAAAATAGTATAACGTCTTATTTTTTTAGGAATCGTACTTTGATCTATAATTCCGCGCCCTCTAATGCTCACGTTATTCCCTTCAAGAATAAAAGTTGGCTTTTTTCTTAAATGGCCACGGATTTCAATTTCGTCGTCCTGCTCTGGTACAGTACAACGGATATATGCCCCTCCTGCCAAATAAATAGTCTGGCCATCGGAAATAGTTAATTGGGAAACTTCATGAAGTCCTGGGCCAAAATAAATAACGTTCGGGTCGTCTGGATTTGGCACATTTTTTTCAAACGGATTGGCTAATATGTGTAAAGATTCGTGCCATTCGCCATTCACTTCAACCGTTACATGACCAGGTTCTGTTAATTGAAATGTGATTTTAGTGCCATCAACCATTGGTGTAATACCATAAGACGTTGGTAAAATTTTAACCGCATGCACTTGTTCTGGAGATTCTACCGTAACGGTAACCGCAGCATTCATATCTAATGAAGCAACTGAAGCTAATCCGAATTCACCTCTATTGGGGTTTAAACGCGGAATCGGATTATCGGGCGGAATTTTAGTGCTGTAAACCGGCACTTGTTGGTCTTCAACAGTCACTTTATATTTTTTAGACAATACAATCTCTTTTGGTGCAGGGTAGACTTTTACCTTGCTTACGGGTTGCTCTGCACAAGCGGATACTACTAACAGTAATATTCCTAATAATGTCATATGTTTTAATTGCTTTATCATAATTGAGGTTGATCTTTTTTGATATTCTACTTTAAGTTAAAATATTTTGTTTTCGTCATGCTGAACTTATTTCAGCATCTCATTTGTTTTATTAATCAAACTCTTATGTAGAGGCACTGAAACAAGTTCAGGTATTGAACAATGCTATAAGTGATTAATAATTTTCAGCTCTATTTTGAATCTATCTCATCTTCAAAAACTTGTTCTAACTTCACATAGTCTACAGCCAATTGCCCTGAAGAAGGTTTCCAATCTTTTTTGAAAATACGGATAAGATTATCGCCTGCTTTAAGTTCTACAATACCAAAATCGATTTCTGTAAAGGTTTTAGATTGTGGGAATTTAAACTCGCGGTACAAATGACTATTGATTAATACATTGTGATTAGACTCCCCTTCTGGTGATGCATAGCTCACTTTAAATCTAAATTTAGATGGCTGGGCAACTTGGGCTAACATAGACACATGGTCGTACGGATTATCGAAATTGGTTACATAGCCTTTTCCGCTATAGTCTTTTAAATACGTATCTACAAACACATTGTACAAGTTGCCTCCTGCCGCAAAACCGCTTTCGGCTTCCAATTTCATTGTCACTCTAGTACGTTCTGCTTTTCCTAAACCTTTTTTTGAAGGGATAATCGGAATGATATTGCCTGCTTTATCGTATTCTAAATAATCTGCCATTGCAGACCGTGTTTCACTCAAACCGCCAGACAACCAAGCGCTGTGATAAAACATAATATCTTTCCCTTTATAGTTTACAACTCCGCCGTGATTGGTCCCGCTTTGTCCTTCAAAATCATCTATAAACACACCTTTAAACGTGTATGGTCCTAATGGCTTATCAGCTACCGCATAAAACATTTTTTCTGGCCAGCGTCTCGGCGTTAAACCCGGATAGGTTAAATAATAGGTGCCGTTACGTTTGTGTACCCAAGGCCCTTCAAATACATGGGTTAACTGCTTGGTTAAATCAACATAGGTTTCGGGTTTTATAGACATAAGGTCCTCATTCAATTCTGCAGCATAACACTGTCTATCGTGACCCCAATACAGATAAGGTGTGCCATCGTTGTCAATAAAGATAGCCGGGTCCTGCCCAAACTCTACCCCCTTAACATAACCTAAATCTGTAAAAGGACCTTGCGGGACATCGCTACGTGCAATTCCGGTTCTAAACAATCCAATACCCGCTTCTTTCATACAGTACACCAAATAATACTGCCCACGATAATACGCGGCATCCATGGCCCAAGCATGACTCTCTGCCCAATCTACATTTTCTATATGAAGAATACGGCCGTGGTCTGTCCAATTCACCATATCTGTTGTAGAAAAGGCGTGGTAACCGGTCATGCCGTAATGGTTATTAGACCCAGGCTCATCGTGAGAGGTGTACACCCATAGTGTATTGGGATCGTCTGGCCACACATGAGGTGATGGATCTGCTGTAAATACGTTTGTGAAAATGGGATTTTGAGAGACCCCAATTGTCACACTTAAAAGCGCTGTTAACAGTAATAATTTGGTTTTCATTTTTAAATAGTTTGTCTGTAATTGTTTTAAAAGGCTATTATCTTTTGGTAACTTTTATAAGCGTTCCTTTGTTTTCTATAATCTCACCATTGGTGGTTATCATGCTATTACTAGCCTGAACACCTATTTTAATAGGCATTTTGGTTTCGTTTCTTAAATTTAAATTTGTGGTTTCAGCCTCCCCGTAAGGAGACATCGCTTCCCCATGCTCTGGATGCGTATATCCCACCAGAATGGGTAAATCTGTTTGACGCGTTTTTCCGTTTTCCGATTTTAATACTATGGTATTATCAGCCCCTTGAATGGTTGCTAAAGCATGCACCAGACGATCTGATTCAGCATCATCTACAATTAAATCGACTTTAACGCCACTACCCTCAACAAATAATAATGGTCCGTAATTAGCATCGCCTTTACAATTTTTAACCACGGAATTATCTCCGATCCAATACCCGCGTTCTGTCCCGATAGTTATACAGTTTTCTACGTGTGCTGTGTTAAAACGCAATTCGAATCCGGCACGTGTGTTTTTAGCGGTACAGTTTTTAAAGCTGATATTTTCGCAAACCCCATAGGTTCTAAAACCGTCTTCGCAAAGCGATTTCATATAGCCAGGAGTCACCACATATTCGCCTTCACGATTCTTTGTCCAGGTTTTAAAATTTACATCGAATGCTGGCCCTGAAGTTTCAGCCAGAATATCGTCGGTTGACCGGACTTCGCCTTCGGCATAACAATCTTCAAAATAGACATTCTTAGGATGTTGTTGAATAAAAAAACAATGCCCAAAAGACCGGTTATACACCTTACAGCCATACAGTTTCGTTTCATCTCCGGTCACCAAAAGGCCACTGTGTTTACGGTGTTTTATCGTGGTTTCTTTTTGTTTTCCTTTTCCAAATAAATCGCCATACCCATACGGATAAGACCCTTTAACATATAATGTAATGCCTTTTATAACATTAGATTCTCCAGCCACTTGAAGCACTGTACCACCTCGTGAGGTGCCTTGTCCGATACATCTAATCGTAAGTCCCACAACCGTGTTATGAGCACCTGTAATTAAAAATTCGTCTGTGTGAATAGGCGGATTTAATATCGTTCTAATTTCGGTATCCAATTCTATTTCTACACCTTCTAGGTTGAACACATTATTACTCCCACTAAACGTAATGTATTGATAGTCCTGATTTTCTTTACGTTTTTTAAGCTTGTCAGGAGTTAAATAATCGGTGAGTTTATATACTCCAGGCGCCATGGTAATGGTATTGCCACTTGCCGCTGCGTATTTGGCAAGCTCTTTAAGGGAACTGATTTTAATATCTTTGGCATTGCTGTTAGCACTTAGCAGCAATAATCCTAAAATCAACATTAGAGATTGTATTTTTATGTGAAATAGATGTTTCATTATGGTTTTGTTTTTCTGTAATTGCTTTCTTCTTTCCAGATATCAATATCGACGTCATTTTCTAGCAGGGTTCCTGTAGTGCTTCTTCCATTTTTTATATATTCTTTTAGTATGCCGACTAAAGCATCGACCTTTTCTGGGTACTGCGCCACCAAATTAGTTGTTTCACCTAAGTCTTGATTTAAATTATAAAGTTGCATCTCGGGTAAACTGGCTTCTAAAGCTTCAAAATCTTTAGGCGAACTCCAGCCTCCCGAACCTGGTGCCAATAACAATTTCCATTCATTTTGACGTATTGAAAAACGACCTTCAATAGAATGATGTACAATTTCGTTTCTCGGGTATTCTAACGATTTTCCGAACAATGCATTTAAGAAACTCTTGCTATCTTCTGCATTATATTCTGGAATTTCAAAAGAAAAATAATCTGCAAACGTAGCCATCAAATCCGCTAAACAGATTAATTGCTCAGATTGCGAATGCGCTTCAACCTGGTTTGGCCAGCGCACAATAAACGGCACCCTATGTCCGCCATCCCACAAATCGGATTTTGAACCACGTAAGCCCGCACTAGGATAATGCCCTTTAGACTGTAATTCTGGAATGTTTGCTAATTTAGACGTACCATTATCGGAAGTAAAAATTACAATCGGATTTTCACTTAATCCATTGCGTTCCAAAGCTTCTAAAACCTTCCCTACCGAACCATCGGTTTGTGCTACAAAATCGCCATATTTACCTAAATCGGTTTTACCGACCCATTCTTTAGATGGCACAATTGGTGTATGCGGAGCGTTCTGAGCAAAATAAATAAAGAACGGTTTTCCGTTTTTTGCGTCTTGAGCCTTTGTATCGATTAAACGACTTACTTCTTGTGTTAATGTTGGTAACACATCAACCACAGGTATTTCTTCGGTAATTTTATCGTTTCTAACAAAACTACTCATCGCTCTAGAATGATGAAAACCATAAAAAGAATTGAAACCTCTTGTTATGGGGCCATCCGGAATTTTAGTACCGATAGGAACATTCGCTAAAAATTTTCCTGCCTCTTTTTTAGGTGTAATAGCTTTTAAGCTGTCCGGCACTTGATACTGATACTCTAAATGCCATTTCCCAACTAAAGCCGTGTTGTATCCTTGCTTTTGAAACAAATGCCCCAAAGTCATTCTATCTGCTGCTATTAAAGGTTGCGCCCCGCCTTGAACCACCCCGCTTTGTAATCGCGTGCGCCAATTGTATCGTCCGGTTAACATGGTATATCTAGACGGTGTACAAACCGACGAACTGGTATGCGCATCTGTAAAAACCATTCCTTCTGAAGCTAAGCGATTAAGTGTTGGTGTTGGTATTTTACTTTGTTCTGGGTCTAGAGCTTCAATTTCTCCATAACCCATATCGTCTGCCAAAATAAGTACCACATTAGGCAATACCCGAGCTTCTACTTTCGATGTTGACGTACAACGACAACACAAAAGCAATAAACCTATACCAACGACTACAATTTTTAAATCACTTATTTTCATTTACTATTAGTTTGCGTCCCTGCAAACATTTATATTTTATACACTGTACTTTATTTCTAATTTTGAATTCAAATCCATACGTACCCCATTCTTGAATTGAATAACATAGGTATTTTGTTCTGCTTTAAAAACAGCATCTATCTTTTTCCCGTTTAATGTTACAATCACGCGATTTACCTGTATGCCTTTTACTTTATCTAAGGTAAATTCATGTAATTTTAAGTTTCCATAACGCAGGTTTAATTCTGCTATCAGCGTTTCATTTTCAATTTTTTGAATAAACTGTCCCCAGCCTTCTGCAGTTGTAAATGCCGCTTTAAAATGATCTTGTTGCATACGCGGTCCAAAAGCAAGTTTCCCTTCTGGGCCATCATATTTATAACCACACATCGCCATAAAAGCACTATAACTTGCTAAAGCTCTAGCGTAATGATCACCACATTCTACTTCGTTATAAGGGTTACGAAGGTTGGGTTGATAACGATCGCTAATGGCTTTACCAATAGCCAATCCTTTTTCTAGCATACCTTCCCAAATCATGTGTGCGGATACCTGCCATTCAAATCCAGACATGCACTCATTATAATATTTATGGAAATTTGTTTTTTGTGCATTTTCTTTTCCAAAAGGCCAAGTACACATTACCAATCCCGCATCGCCTTCAGCAGCATACCAACGTCCTTTAGGATGCTCTTTTCTGAAATCGCCAACATTTGGAGCGAAATTATAGGTCCATAGCGACTCTAAAGCTTTCCGAGCCTTGTCTCTTGGCAACAGCGGCTCTAATCCGACGTTATACAGCCAAAACTCACCAAGAACTTGATCGATATGGCACCCCGTAGTAGAACCTCGTGTTTTTTCTGGTTCTAATTCTGGAATATGAATAAAGTAATTAAACTCGTCTTTCCACATTAAATCTACCATCGCGGCAGCTCCTTTTGTAGCAAGCGTTTCGTAACGTTGTGCTACTGCGGTTTCATTCATTTGTTTGGCCATAACCGCCGATGCTCTAAGTGCTGCGATATACATATTTGTTAACCAATGTACTTTACCAAACCAGTTGCCATCTAGTGTGTTGTGTTGTGCCCCTGTCATAACCCCATCTTCATCCTCATCCCATGTTTTTATCACATAATCCATGGTTAATTTGGTACGTTCCCAAACACTTTTTAAGAAGGTATAATCTGTAGTCATTTGGCTTTCGCGAAGCACTCTTAAAATGGTTCCACATTGCCCATCTGGCGCCTCCTTAAATGCTTTGGTAGAACAGCGAAAATTCATCGCGCCTGTATCGGCTTTTAAACTTAAATCTAAATCTACTTGTTCGCGACATTCGCGTTCTATTACAGGAAATAAGCGGGATACCCCTTGGGCATAATGCCAAACATGTGTACAATTTCCTTCGCAACAGCTCACACCTTCGTCCAAGCCATATCTATTATTTTGCATCGCCAAGCGTTTGGCTAATTGGGTTTGCATACAATCTATCGGAATAAAAGTGCGTTCTAAAAACCAATAGGGCAAAGTTGAATCGTACCAGGTCTCTACCCATTTTTGAGTTTCACTTCTAAGCTCGTCTTCTTTTAAGGCGACAACCTTTGCAGAGGTACTGGCATTAGGCCATTGCGTCGCATAATAATTGATATCTCTAGACCATTCTGTTTTTCCATAACCTTCTACATATCTGGCATTAGGAAAACGCCATGATAGTGTAAAGGCAATGGTTTTACGTGCTCCGGGTTTTAATGTAAACTCACGACCTAAAGATGCATAGGCCTTATCGTTGAACGGGCGTTTTTGTATGTGTTTAGCTTTATTGTTCGGTTTATTGGCTGTAAACAGATTAACTTCTCCAGCTTGAGAGCGCATGGTATCTACAAAATCGGCTTTCTCCTCGCCTAATACCCCGAGTGCTACAGCGCCAAAATCGTTGGCGTGATGAAACGGGATTTTGTGGTCTTCACCGTCATCATCTAAAGATTCGGTCCAACATTCTACAACCGATAGTCCTTCTAATTCTTGATACTGACTTAAACGAACGCCGTTACTATTTTCTTTTCCTGTTCTATAATTAGAGAAATTCTCTATCCATCCGCCAATAGCGATATCCTGTTCTTCTTCAGATGTATTTTCGATGGTGTATCGCATCACGATTACCGGATAACTTGAATCATCTCGATTTAACGGAATAAAAGGGGTATAAGCTTCTAGGTGCACGGTTACAGGGCAATTGGTATCAGCATACTGCACATCTCCCATAGGGTACTTATTGGTAAACTTAATATCTTGAAAACCGTTCGCATCTAACCTAAACACCCGTTTCGATTTACCAGACCCTACTTGCAAGGCAAACCCCTGGTCTATTGGACTGTAAGGCGTATCCGGTTTCATATATTTATGTCCAGACCCCATTTCTTTCCAAACGTCATCCGGCTCCCCATCCAAATTCCAACGCCATAGTCGGCCATCGCCTCCTAAATAGATTTGCCCCGTACCAATACCATTTATTGGCATACCTATATATTTTAAATCTTGACCCGTGGCATGCATGGCCTCTCCTCTTGCATACAAACTTTCAATCCATGCTTTGGTGAGTTTTTTATCGGCAGGAATGACATGATCGAAATCCGTTTCACTAAAAGGGCCTGCCATAAGTTTAATAGGATTAATTGCTAACATAGCAGCCGATAAACTAACCGTTTTTATAAAACTTCTACGACTGTTATCTGTATTCTGGTTCGTTTCACAACAGCCTGAACCTGCGCAACAACTATTTTCATTATCCTTATTAGCCATATTTTTTAAAATTCTGTTTTACAATCAATACTTTATCAAACGTCCTTAGCGTTTAGTACGGTTGGCATCATTTACCATATTTTCAGCCTCGGTGGCGGCACGTACTGGTCCTACACTTTTAATTTTTGCATTTTCGGTACCTTTAAATTTGATGACCTCAGTTTCAGTTTGGTTGTCTAATTTAATATCTGTAGCATGCATCTTCGCGTTTTCATCAAAATTGCCATAGCCTTCCCAAACCGATAATTTAATAGCCATAGTTTCAGGAATAAATTTTGGGTCTGCCGTTTTAATAACAACATCGTGACCTGTACCATTTATTTTTGCCAATAAGGTATTCGCTAATCCATTCCGGCTATCTAAAATCGTCATCTCCACTTTCGCATTTTTGGCATTGGTATACGGAATACAAAAGGCCTCGCCATATTTAGCATCGGCACTACTATTTATTACTGTATCGCCATTCCCAATATTATACCCTGTAGCCACACAATCGCGTACCACACAATCAATAATGGTATCTCCCGACGTGCTTAAACCGGTACAAATCCCTCTTCGCATTTGGGTTACCGTACAATTTTTAATGGTCGTGTTTTTGGTTTTATGTCCATTATATTCTGGATACATACGGATACCATCTTCGCTGAGCGAAATGATTTCTCCTGGTAATATTTTACCATCTGCTGCCACAATGGTACCTTCTATATAATTGCCTTTAGCCGCGTAGAACTTTTTATCGAAACCATAACCTGAAGTTTCAGCCAACATGGCATCTGTGGTTCGTAACAGTCCATCGACTTGGCAGTTTTCGATCAGGGTGTTTTCCGCACCTTGTAAAAAGATAGCGTGCCCCATGGCGCGCATATGCACTTGGCAACCCAATAATTTTACATTTTTAGCAGGATAGCCTACGCGAATACCGTTCATTTTACGAACATCGCCGCCACCTAAACCATACAAATAGCCATAACCCCACGGATTAGACCCTGTGGTTCGGACTTCTACATCCTTTAAAGTCACATGTTCACCAACGATATTAAACATCTTGTTTTTACTTTGAAGTCCCGGTGTATCACCATACGTTTCAATATATAATCCTTCCAACGTCACGTGATTTCCAGAAATTTCGATGGCGCAATACATGCTATTACCATCATCACTTTTAACTAAATCGGGACGACTAAATAACTTAGTATCTACCATAAACCGAGCACCTCTTAAATCGTAATACGCATTATTACTGGTGATTTCAATGAATCTTATCTTTTCAGCAGCATCAATTTGATAATTACCCGGACTGAGTTTTACGTGAACGTTATCCTGATTTATATACCTTTTAAAATCCTTAAGTGTGTGTACTTCTATAACTTTAGGCTCTTTATTTTTTTCTTGCGCCTGACTTGAAAACCCCGTCAAAAAAACGGCGAGTAGTACTAAAATATATCGTTTCATAAGTTCTTGTAAGTTTTAATTTGTTTGTTCTTCTCTAACTAACTTTCCGTTTTTGTATTCTTTTACAGATACTTTTACCTTACCATCTTCAGCGTCTATATTTTCTATTTTAAGCTCTTGTACACGACCATCTGTTAAAGTAACAGTTAATTCACTTTCGTTTTTAGCTTCTACAGATTTTACTAAAGACTCCTTCTCATAAGGTTCTATTACAGAAAGGTATCTGGCTTGTTTTCCTTTAGACCTTACCGCCATCGATTTTAATCTTGACGCTTCATCACCCAACGGAAAATCGCCCCCTATTTTAGCTTCAAAACGTGCCACATCTAATCCGTTTAAATCTACGGTAATTGTCGCCAATCCTTTGTTATTTTTAGGCATAGCTGGTGTGGCATAATCCATAGGTTCGCCGGCTATTTTTATAGGTCCGCCATAATAATCTTTCCCTTTTACTTCTGGAATTAAAACATTGTCGTAGGTCATCGGTAACGTCGATAAACTCACTTTAGAACCATCTTTTAAAATGACTTTAGCGTCTCCCAAAAAAATGGTATTATTCCTAATTTTCCCTGGCGTTTTTGTGGTTAGTTTTAGCTTTCTACTTCCTGACACATCAACCGAAACATTTTTACTTCCTAAAATCCAGGCACCTGTACTATCATTTAGCACTTCTTTTTCATCAGCCAAAACGGAATACCACAATTTTTTATTGACATAAAACCCTTCTGTAGAAGTTCCTATCATGACCTCTGCTTTTTTAGGCCAGGCATTAAATACATCAATTTTTAAAGGACCATCTATACTATTTGGTAAGCGCACACCTTCATTATCGCAACCATCTCCCCAACACATTTCAAATTGTGTTCTTGAAGTCCCTTCTACATCATACCAATTACAATCGGTAATAAATTGAGCACTACTTAACGGATTAGCATTCATTTGATTGGTGTGACGATTAAACGTTGTTTTATTGGAAGTAATATTTTTAAACCCTTTAGCTTGAAACATCCAATCGAACTCATGTTCTTCGTCTCCTTTTAAGTAATCCGCTAATACAATATAATCATCCAGAACCACCATGGCACGACGTTGTAATACCGGTTCTGTATATGCTGTAACCTCACCAAATTCGGGCTGTGTTTCTGGCAAATCTATCGTTCTACTTTCTGCCCACATTTTTTCAGCAAAAGTTTGCTTATTATTAGGGATTCCGCCGTAAGGTGGATGACTCCATTTGGAATCGGTTTCAATGACCGTCGCCTGCATCATAGCGCCTGAATGAAATAACAATCTTGAATTTTCTACTGGTTGTTGCATTTTTTGATCAACGACAACCATATTTTTATTTATAGAGGTTTGTTTCCAAAATTTATACAAATAACTTCCGTAGCCATACCAAAACATAAGCGTACCGTAAAAACTTCGTCCATACCTACTCATGTGTACCAAATTAGTACGGTCGAAATGCCCATGATAACCACCGTGAGAACCGTAATGTAATGCTGCTTGAATTTGTTCGGGTTGTTCTCTATCTGCTGTTTGAGACCTCAATTGCACAATCCCCATATTATCTGCATAAGCCGAAACTTTCATTTTTTCTGAAGTCACTTGTGGTAAATCTGGAACCCCATAAAGTAAGTCTCGTTTATCACTTCTATTAATAATGGCTGCATACTCTGGATCCTTATACAAATAATATGCTAACTCGTATGATTTCCCCGAAAGCTTATCCTCAACAGCGTCGTTTACAGCTAACAATACGCCTCTAAAATCCATAAACGGAATTGAAGCATCCCACATGTCTTTTATTTTAACACTGTTTTTTTCAATTTTTCCCCATTTTTCAAATTCCATCCCCATAATGCCACCTTGTCGTCTGCTAGATAGTAATGAAAAGTGTTTTGTAGTCCCTATCGGGAAGGTTCTATCTTTAAAATTAATGCCCCAAGGTTCTAAGGCTAATGCAATTTCTGAAAATTCTGTTGCAACCCAAGTATTGTATCCAACAGCACACTCGTACCACCAACCATCGCTCATAATACCGTGCTCGAGATGCTTGTATATCCCTGTTGGTCCTTCTAAGAGTTGATTGATTAAGTGCCAATCTTGTAAATTTAAAGCACAATAAAAGGCCGCTGTTAATTCGGCTACATTCCAATTACTAATAGCCCCTTTCGTATTGCCTTTTAAAGTTTGGTTAACAAATAATCTAAATGTTTGCGCTGTTAAGGTTTTATCTTGTGCTGTAACTTGTGGGCTATTTCTAATTAAATCGTACATTCTTCCCACAGCTTGCCAGAATTTACCCTCGCCTACAAACGAATTACTTCCCCCAACCAAAGTCGCTGGATATCCTGTTTTTGGATCTATTAATCGTCGTAATAATTGTAAACACTTTGCTGCGTATGCTTCGTTCCCGGTTAATTGATAGGCAATAGCACAATTATAAATTTCTCTCCCATCTGTATGAAAAACCGACTGACCTAAAGGACGTTCGGTTGCCTTAGTAAAATCTGTTCCGTTTGGCACCTGCCATTTTTCGGCTTTGTTTACATACTCTTGCAAACCGTCCTTGGCCCAATCATACCTTTCTACTTTGTCTCTTACCTTTTGCCAACCCGTTTTGGTAAATACAATATTTGGAAAAGGAACCTGTATAGCTGTTGTAAACGTTATGGTAGACAGCGCTTCACCTTTCCCATTGGCAATAGCATTTACCACCTGATGCTCTCTGATCCCTTCTGGTAAATGCTTGGGAATATAAACGGTTAATTCGGCAGTTTTAACTTCTCCTGGTTCTAAAAAGATCTTTCTAGGATTCAGTTTACTGGTCATGGATTCCCATCCCATAGTTTGAAGTGTTAACTGAATAGCTTGTGGGGTGTTGGTCGTATTACCGACTTGAAATTCATACGTTACTTCGGTGTCTACTGAAGCTGATTTTCCTTGAATTTCAGCCTCTAAATAAGCGGTTTTCCCTTTAGACACCCGAATATTTTTAATTTTATACGTCTTATTTGTATCCGATTGTATTGACAGTAAGAACTCTTTTACCGCAAAAAGTGTTGCGGTACGCTGCCCAAGATCCACATCAAACACATCCCAAGGTATATAAACCGATTGCCAGCCTTTTCCAACAATTTCTACATGGGCTTTACTTATCGGATTTAAATCGCCATAATCTAAAGAATCGACTTTAAAGGTCGCTTGAATTTGAGCTACTGTTTCTTTCTCAAAATATACATCGAAAGCAACCCCTTTGTAGTTTGTCCAATCTGCCGCGTCGCCTAAAAACGGTCGACTGATCCCCGGAAAATATATTCTATTTTGATTGGAATAGGTGTACGAAATGGTATCCTTAGCTGCAACCGTAGCAACGTCCTTCGTTACTTTAGATAGCCCTTTCCAATCGGAAAAATCGGCGCTACCAATTAAATCCTTATTTTGAGCAATACCAACCTGAACACAAAACAATACGACACACCATACGATACGGTGTAAACTATTTAAATGATTTTGCTGTGAATTCTTATGTTCCAAATCGATTATTTTTTAATGTATTGTATCGTATTATCCGTTCCTAAATCTGTAATTTCACCTTTAGATGCTCCTGAAACTCCAGAGCTTTTATCTGATAAATACACCGGATAGGTTGTAAGATTATGAAGTTCGAAATCGAAACCTTTAAAATCATTTTGATTGGGTAGGTTCCCATGAAGTAATCTGATGTTCTTTTTATCGCCTCCCACTTTAATTTGTAGACCTTGATCTACCCCTTGGCTAGAACCCTGAAGGCTAATAGTATGCCCACTACCACCAATATAAGCCACAGCACCAGAGCCATTATAATAAGGTTCTTCGGAAGGTATCAGTGTGATATCCGCATTATACCCCTTATCGCTTTCGTAGGTTGAAGCGTAAGCAGGGCCATAAGTTACATCGGCTTTACAATTCACGACGTCACCAGAACCTAAAGAAAATCCGTTTTCACAACCTTTGGCAACACAACCTTCAACATATTTTTTTCCTGTGGCATGAGCAATCGTTACCCCTGTACGCATGTATTTTATAGTGCAATTTAACACCGTAACATTAGAGGTACCACGTCTGTAATTTTTACCATCAATTACGGTTTCTCCGCCATCGTAAGCTCGAATCCCGGCCTCTCCTGTACTTAGCATATAGCCTTTTGGAAGTTTATAACCCCAAACGGTCATAAAATCGACATCGAAAGCAGGTCCAGAAGTTTCTGCCAACATATCGTCAGTTTTTCGAACTTCCCCTTCCACTTCACAGCCCTCTATAATCGGATTGTTAGCGCCTTGCATAAAAATGCAATGCCCATAACTTCTGTGAATAAACTTTGAATTTTTTAAGTGATTAGATTCCCCACGCACCAAACACGCACTGTGCTTGCGATGCGGGATAACCGACTTCCCACCTTTCCCAAAAGCATCGCCATAGCCATACGGGAAAGACCCTTTGGTGGTGACATGAAATCCTTCAATTTTATTATGAGACCCGTCCATTACAATATTGGTGGCGCGACGTGTTGGCGCATCGTGTACCGAACCGACATCTGCAAGCGTTAAATTTTTAAGCACATTGTTATTTCCTATGATTTGTAATTCGTGAATTTGAAAATTACCAAAGGCTTGCAACACTTTTGTATCTACATTTATAGTTACTCCTGTAAAATCGTAAGTACTATTATTCCCTTCAAAAAGCAATAATACCTTGCTCGTATTTTTAATTATGGTTTCATCGGAAAACAGCCCCTTTTTAACATCTTCTGCAGTTATGGAATATACACCCGGTTTCATCTTTACTTGTACATTGTTCTGCTTTAAAAACGGTTTTAAGGCTTGTAATGAATTTACCATAGTTTGCGCTGTTAATTGAACGCTAGAAACACTAAAAAGTGCTATACTTAGTAATACTGCAAATTTTGAAAATGCCGGAATTTGTTTTGATTTTAATTGAAAATTAAATGTCGTCATGGTTTGATTTTAAGCTTAATTTTATCGTACGCTTTGAGAGATAAAAATAAAGAAGCGCTAGGGAATTCGATATAAACTATGATTCAATCGTTATAAATTATATCCCTAAACAGAAAAGGTGAAGCAAAAGGCTTGAAAAACCGTTACTTCACCTGCACCAAAATAAAAAGAATACTAATTTTAATTCTTATAATTTCAATTGTGTTTCTGCACCATTAAAGCTAATGGTTTGAATTTGTCCACCAATCAATTCAACTTTAAAGTTCATCGGGTTTGCAGAAAAATCTATATAAGAATCCTGTCCTTTTTTTATTTGAAGTGTTTTCTCAGTTTCGCTATAATTTAAGTGAATCTCCGAGTAAGCACCCTTTTCGTAATCGTAGGTTTCGCTATCATCAAAATACAAGGTAAATTGCGCATCTGCTCCAGGATATACTTTTATGGTGATAGGCTCGTTGGTTTCTTGCGTAGCGTACTGCACTTTTGGCCCGAATGGTATAATAGATCCTGCTTTAACAAAAAGTGGTGTTTCATCTAAATCGGCTTTTACAGCATGCTGTTCTCCGCCATTAAGCATTTCATTGGTCCAGAAATTATACCAAGTTCCCTTTGGAAAATACATGTTTTTTTCACGTTGTTTATATTCGGTAACGATGCCAACCATAATAGATTCTCCAAATAAAAACTGATCTTTAATTCCCCATGTCTTGTTATCATTTGGATAGTGATAAGCCAACGGACTCATTAATTGCTTACTATTGGTTGTGATTTGCCAGGCTTGTGAATAAATGTATGGCATCAGTTGGTAACGTAAATCGATAAATTTTCGGGCGGTACGTTCAAAGGCTTCATTATAGCGCCAAATTTCTGTTTCCGAAACATAGCCATGAATTCTAAAGATTGGACTAAAGGTTCCAAACTGAAACCAACGGGTTAATAGTTCAATAAACTCCGGATTGGTATATTGATTATCGAATTCTGGATTTATCGATTTTGAATCTCTAAAAAATCCACCAATATCATGCGTCCAGTACGGAACTCCTGCCATGGTAAAATTAAGTCCCGCCGAAATTTGCTCCTCCAACTGTTCCCAAGACGCTTCTACATCGCCCGACCACGACGTTGCACCATAACGCTGCTGCCCAGCATAAGCTGAACGCGTTAAATTAAACACACGTTCTTTTGGAAATTCCTCGCGGCGACCATCGTACATGGCTTTGGTTACGAGAAGGGAATACGGATTTTGAACTTCTTCAAAACGCCCTACGGCAGTCATTTGTGTTGCATCGTTTACACCTTCGGGTTCTGTCCCATCTAACCAAATAGAACTGACACCTTTATGAAACATGGAGTCGCTTAACATACGATAAAATCGTTCGCTTACCCCATCGTCGTAAATGTCGATGTAGTTACTACTCTTTATTTTTTAAGATTGTATTTTTTCTCTAACGCTTCGTTTTTCACTTCTGGCCAAACAGATACCATGAGTTTTAGGTTTAACGCTTTTAGATCTGAAACCATAGCATCTGGATCTGGATATTTTGCGGGATCCCACTCTGGCCCTTTCGTGCCTTTTGGCCAATAAAACCAGTCTTGAACAATATTATCAAACGGAATTTGGCGTTCACGCATTTCCCGTGCATTGACTAATAATTCCTCCTGATTGTGATACCGCTCGCGACATTGCCAAAACCCATAAGCGCTTTTTGCAAATAAAGGTGCGGTTCCCGTTAATTTCTGATATTGAGAAATTACAGCTTCAGGATTTACCCCCTGAACCATATAATAATCTATCGCCTGACCCTGTGTGCTACTAAACACCGTTTTGTTATAATCTGGCTCGTTGTAATACAAATTTCCAGGAATTTTAGCACCGGAATTTTGAAATATCACCTGATACGTTTTTCCGGCTTCTAAATGTTTTTTACCAGAATATCTGCGAGGCATCCAAATGGTTGAATAATTAATTACAGCATCGCCATCTATACTCACATTAATTTCGCCACGCATGCGACCGCCATGATCACTTAGGGCTAAAAATGTGTATTCTCCTGTTTTCGTAGGCGTGAATGTGGTTTCACGGATATTTTTTTCTGCCGCATCCGATTTCTTAATATGTGCCGCAACATCTTCTTTTTCACCTTCTACAGCAACCGTAGCAGAATCAGTTGATTCGGTAACAGTCTTCATGTCTTCAAATATAATTTCATGTTGGGGTGAATTAAAATCGGTTAGACTATAATTATGCCAATAAATACCATAACCTTTGGTAGACACCACAAACGGAATAGCGATTTCTTGATTGTATTGTTGCAGTCGGATGGGTACATGTTTCCAATTCATAATACCACTTTGAAACTGCCCTAAACCATACAACGCTTCGTCACCTGCTACAAAACCTTGAGACACTTTATGCTGATCTCCTTCAGGTTGAATATATGTTAGTTCTTCGGTTTCTGACAGTAACTCCCGATTCGCTTTCGTTGAATAGCTTATAATGCCATCGCTAGAAATAGTAACCTCTAAGGAATCTGTGCGCAACGTTAACAGGTCTTCGGATTCCTTTAGCTCCCAAGACACATTCTGAGGTTTTAAAACCGTAACATAATCTGGAAGTGCAGAAGATTCGTCGCCTAACTTTATCTTTTTAACGTGAATTATGGAAGGGTTTATAACCTCAACTTGAATACGGATACTGTCTTTGTGAATGCTTAGGCCATGCTCATTTTTTTCAAATTGATTTTTGAATTTCGATTGGCAGCTAACTACTACACTAAGTATAATTAGGCATAAAAGTAATTGAATTGGTTTTGTCATTTTTAGCTAGGTTTCGTTAATTTATTGTTTTGGAAATCCTTCTGGTAAAGGTGGTATGTTTAAAACTTCTTTTTCATTAGCAGATCTGTTAGATGTGGTTTGTTTATCACCGTACCAATACACGCCTACACCATACCCCATATCGCAATCGGTGCCGCTCCAAACTTCCATATCTAATTGTAAACTATGTTCAAAAGGCATAACATCTAGCGCTCTACTTCTAGTTTCTGTACTATAACCCTGTGTGTTTCGCTCTTGGGTCGTTTTTCTGTTTAGCTTATTATAAACATGGCTTTTAGGTTGCGCATGAAAGGGGTGTTCGTAAAAATCGGTACTTACGCCACCCCATGAATACGCATAATAATCTTCGGTTCCTGTACCAAAAATGGAAGGAAAATCTTCCCCGTCTACCCAAATGCGTTCATCGCCTTCTCCCCACCATTTTTTTACTGGATTCATTATGGTAAGCGCATCACCTACATACACGCCACGTCCTTTTAGTGTGACGTAATTCCAATCTGAAAACGGCCGTGTTGGCACCGGATATTGTCCTTTCCAAGCAGCATTAAAATACATGCTTTCAGCATCCCATTGCCAGTCTCCTACTGTTGCTTTTAAATCCACTTGAATAGATTCATCTCCCAAATTAACGACTGATATTTTAACCGACTTCTGGTATGGCATAACCCATCTACACGTCATCGTGCCATCTTCTCTTACCGTTCTATACCAACCTTGGTAGGGATTTAAACCGATGCCACTTCCGAAAAAATCGCCAATAGGACACCATACGGTTTGTTGGCCATCACATTCAATTTTTAAAACAACGGTCCGAGTAACTTCTGGATTTTGATAATTATCTAATTTTAAACGCAATTCCCGAATAGCCGCATGGCCTTTTGGTAAGCTTACCGACTTTTCTGTATTGGAATCCAATTGAGCTGTGAACGACACAACTTCTCCTAAATGTGCTACTTTAGGCTTTAATAAACGTTCCCCAACCTGTTTAACTAGGGGCAGGCTATTTTTAAAATCTGCCTTGGTAAGTGTTTTAACCGATACCTCATCATTGTAAGCACGATAGGTGAATTGATAAAAGAACGGCATCGCATCCGTGGTAATTTTACAACGCTTCGCAAAAGGAATAGGATAAAAAGAAACTGCCGAACGCATGGATTGGTGGGCTAAAGGATAAGGAATGGCGCCAGTACCATCTAATAAGCCCAACATATTGCCTTCAAAAACAGGCTCGTCGTTACCATCCAAAAAGATTTTAATTTGAATATCGGTATCGGGTTTATCCGATTTTAAAAACGGCATCCAAGTCCGTACGATAGCCCCTGGTCCCGTATAATCCATCAACACCCAAGATTTTTTACCGTTTTTTTCTTCTATTCTTATAAAATTACGATCCTTATCACTGCTGTTATAATCGTGATTTGTAAACCACCCTACGGTATCTTTCGGGGTTTTAGAAGCTCTGTTATAGCTACTTTCTTGTTTGAGTCTGAAATTGTGTTTAGGAAATCGAGCAACAGCATCACGGTCTACCATATCCTGAAGCAAGGTTTCAACCGTTATTTCAGGAGTCTTTTGTGCAAAACTCATCACCGTAAACAAGACACAAAATACGGATAAGGAATACGATCTTTTTGATAAGGGACTACGCATAAGGTTTCGGTTTAGTTTTTCTGAATAGCCTCTTGGTACAAGGTTTCGGTTCGTGTTCTCAAGGTGTTTAAAATATCGTTGTACGCCGGATTGTTGGCTAAATTTTGCTGTTCCATCGGATCTTTCTCCATATCGTACAGTTCCTCGATCCTAGGTGTATGCTCGTAATACACAAAATATTTCCAACGCTCGGTACGGACCCCATGTGCACGATAGGATTTGTTAGTTTTAATTAATTCCTGATTTATAGCATCGACATTGTCTTGGTAGCGTTCTTTAAACATAGCCACCAAAAACAAATCTTCCATAAAGACGGCATCTCGCCATTGCGACATATTTTGAGTATGATTTAATACGCCTGTAATATTGTTTCCTTGCATACTTTTTGGAGGCTCTATGCCTGCTAGCGATACAATGGTTGGCGCCATATCTACCGAAGACACCAAAGCTGGTTCCCGATATTTGCGTTGCGATTCGGCTTTGCGTCCGTCGTAAACAATCAATGGTGCTTTAACCGATTCGTCGTACAACAAACATTTATCAAATAATCCGTGAGATCCTTGAAAACGGCCGTTATCGCTAGTATAAATGATGATGGTATTTTCGAGCATGTCTTTTTCTTTCAGTTTTTCGATCAACTTACCTACTTGATCGTCTACCGAATATCCTTGAGTTGCAAAACGACGCACCAAACGCTGGTATTGCTCTGGCTTTGCCGATCGCTGACGGTGTAAATACACGCCTCTCGCATTTTCTTTTACAACCTCTGGTAACAGTTCGTTATCGCCTGCCACATAATTATCAGGCACCGAAAAGTCCTTGTTTTCAAACTGTTCAAAATGCGGCATATACATATCCTTATTGGCATCGTGCTTTACGGCATAAAAACTAACCGACAAACAAAACGGTTTATCTTTAGGCTGAGTGTCTATAAATCGTAACATGGCCTCCCCTGTTCGTAAGGTTCGTCCGGAATTCTCTCTATCTGCTTTATATATTTCTTGTAATGCAGCATCGTTTTCGGGCCAGAACACAAAACCTTTATCATCACGGGTTTCGCTACCGGCAAAGAAATCGAAAACATCACCTACATTATCCTTGTAGAAATGCGCTTTGGGTGTACTTGGTCTCACTGCCTCTTTAGTTACCGTAAAACCAAACTTACCTATAAAACCAGTTCGATACCCAGCCTTTTTCAAGATGGCGGGATAACTTTTATCAAAATCGGCTTGAGACAAGGTATAATCGTCGGGCGCTACAAAACCCACTCGGTGATTAGAATTGTAACGCCCCGTCATCATAGTTACCCGGCTAGGCATGCAAATGGCTACGGCATAAAAGGCATTATCGAAAGTAACGCCTTCTTGCGCTAATTTATCGATATGGGGTGTATTAAATTCTGGTCGTCCGTAACAGCCCATATTATCCCAACGCTGATCGTCGGTCATTAAAAAAATGATATTTGGTTTTTGGTCTTCCGAAGTCGAAGTAGTCGTTTGTGTTTGCCCACCACTCTGCGCATACCCTAGTATGACCGACAAAAAAAAGAAACTAAAACTTAATGTGTTTTTCAATTTATAGACTATCATTTTCCGCTGCTGTTTTTACACTCCTATTAGGGCTTTTCAATACCGTACCAGTTTTATTTTTGATGGATTTTAAAAAGCACAGAAGTCCTAAAACAATACTATAAAATTCTATTCAGGGATTCTATAAATCATGATTCATAAGTTATAAGCTATGATGTATTACTAGCCCTAGCGCGGGCTATAGCATAACATAATGTTTAGGAAAAGTAAAGCATTATAGAAAAGTTAGTTTTCAAATTCTTCAATTCGACACAAAACCAATCCTAGTTTTTACCACAAAATCTTGACATCTTTTGGCCACTGCTCAACATCGGTATACGCTTGATTGCCTGTTTTAAAACTGCTATTTTGAAATTTGACATCGCATTTTAATAAGCCCATATCAATTTTTTCATTATCAAAATAACTATTAATCACATACGATGGGCCACGAACAATGCGCCACATAGCACCCCAAGTGTTATTTACAATTTTGCATTTATTTAAAATAACATGTTGTGGCACCCACTTTGGATCTTCAGTATATTCAAATTTATTATAGTAGGATTCGCAAGGAAACCACAGCGCTACACGCTTAAAATTGGCCATATACAACTTATGAAAAAACAGATAGCCAGCCATATTATTATCTGCCTGTATGCCATTACCTTTGCCTTCTTGCATCACACAACGTTGGCTAAAGACATATTTCGCCGATGTATATTTATTCGATTTTCCTTCGGAAGGAAAAGACATATCGCAATCGGATTGTAACACATGGCCCACAAATAAAAAGTAAATATTATGATGAAGGCCGCCACGTGTTCCGTTATGTTGAAACACACTATTATCCATTATAATATGGTTTACCCTACTTATACCCACACCATGCGACCCCATGTTTTTAACGGTCACATTTTGCCACATTAACCGTTCGTGCCTGTTGTTATCGTCGCCGCGTAAATTTAAGCCACTTCCCGTTTCATTGCCCCCTAAAAACGTTAGGTCTTTAAACACCACATCGGTTAATTTCATCTTAGGCACTTGATTGATAAAATTGCCAGAACCAATATGTTTTATGGTGGTTAAATCGCGACCAGCACCACACAGTGTAACCCGACTTTTAATGATTAAATCGCCTGTTTCAAATACGCCCGACTCTAATAGCACGATACCTCCACCAGCATCATGCACCTCGTCAATAGCCCCCTGAATATCATCTCCAGGATTTAAAGTTAGTACCCGATCTAAATATTGCTTAGGATACTGCGCATGTTTAAAATCAGTTCCCCATTTATCATCCATTACTTTTAAAACCTCCTTCTCTATTTTAACCTTAGTTATAATATAATTGGGTCGCGGATTTGGCAATGGCTTCAGTTTTATTGCTAAAAGAGTATCTAACGCATCATCAACAAGAACAGGTTTGCTTTCCGGATAATACCCAGCCTTTTCAATTTTAAAGTGTATTGTTTTTGAAAGGTTATCTGTAATTGTCCAAATAAATTGGCCATCAGACTTCGTCTTCAGTGCTTCGTCATTATAACTTATTTCAACACCATCTAAAGGCGTATTATTTGCATCTGTAACAAGCCCACGCAAAACGTTTTGCGCCATGAGTATGGGAGCCATTACTAGAAAACAAAAGGAAGATAGAATGTACTTCATAAGTAATTCAAACCATTAATTTTTTAAAAAACCTTAATTCTGGACGGGTGTTACATAATTATAATACACAGCGCCTTCCATTTCACCCGTTTGATTATAAAACCAGGTTTGGATAAATGCTGGTCCTTTTGGTAGATTCTTCAAACTGAATGTTACACCATCTGCCTTAGGGTCTGCGGCTTTCTTTTCGTCGACATAAACCGTATCGCCATTCCAGATTTTTATTCTAGCACTCGCTATATCTAAAGCCTTTCCAAAATCGCCTCCAGAAGTTAAGTCCGTTTGCTTTTCAATTTCTTTTGGCCAACGGCGTAAATCAAAATTATACGTACCTGTTTTATCAAATTCTACTGCTATAAAACCGCTACCCGAATCTCCTTTTTTCACATTACTTTGATCCCAAATAAAGGTACCATGAAAATCGTGTGCATGCAGCGTTGTTTTAGGCTCTGCTTTATTGCCTATAATAATTCTCGTATACTCGTCGGAACGCGCCTCAACCAATTTCCACCAGGCTTCGTATTCCGCTTTTAATTCGGCAACCAAATCATCATATTCTGAATTTGAAATGATGTTGTTTTTTTGTTTTTCATCGACTAATACATCGTACAATTCCCAATCAGACGTACTACTATTTCGTATTAAGCGCCATTTATGAACAATAACATCGCCTTGCCAATCATCTTTTTTCACGGATAGTTTTTTGTATTTCTCTGGAAATTCTGTCCACATATCGTTTATAACTACCGCTCGATTTTTGTAAGCTATTGGATCATTTTTAGGGTTATCATCTAACATTGGAACAAAACTACGGCCTCTTATTTTAAGATTTTCTGGACGGTTTGCCACATCTTCTAAATCTAGCAGATCCATAAACGTAGGTAACCAATCGATATGTGCCGTTAAGGGCTGCACATCTTTACCTTGACCTGAACCACCCAAATGTCCGTTGGGCCATCTTATAAAACACGGCACACGTGTACCACCATCGTAATTAGACCCTTTGCCACCACGTAAATAGCCGCCATCACCGTTATCTGTAGTAAACACAAGAATGGTATTATCCGCTATGCCTTTATCGTCTAAAAACTTTAATAAACGCCCCATATTTTTATCGATATTTTCAATGGTTCCTTTTTTTGCACTAACGCCTTCGCGCGCATCTGGCGGCAATACATGCGGTGCATGAGCTGTTCCTAAAGGGATATAAGCAAAAAATGGTTTGTTTTTTTCGATGTTATCGGTCATAAAATCCATAGCCCGATTCATAAAAAAATTGGTCGTAAAAGCACCTGGAATACCATCATCTTCATCGGTCATTTCTACCAGCGTATCATTCACCCACATATGTGCGTGGTTATTGGTATTGCCCCAATAATCGGGTTGCTGACCGGTGCCACCGCCTTTAATCCAAGCCACATATTCAAAACCGCGATCTTTGGGTCTAAAAGGATAGTTGTCTCCCAAATGCCATTTAAAAAAGAGTCCCGTAGCATAGCCATTGGCTTTAAAAATATCGGCCATCGTAATCTCATCGGCACGCATCATATTTCTACCATTAATGGTATGCCAAACCCCTACAACATCGCTAGGTCTTCCTGTAAGTAAAGCCCCGCGCGTTGGCGAACAACTGGGCGAGACATGAAAATCTGTTAGCCTTACAGACTCTTTTCCTAATGCATCGATATTGGGTGTTTGTGGTGCATTCGCTTTGAAATAAGAAAACGAACTGTGACTAATATCATCGGGCATAACGAAAATTACATTGGGGCGATTTTGCATTTGGGCAAAACCTAAGTTTGAATGCGCCAAAAATATTGTTAAAAGTAAACCGAGTTTTGAAAGTTTCATATTTGTATATTTTGTAATGAGGTAAACTATTATATATTATTAAATAATTTGAACTTCATTTCAAATGGTTCTATAGCCTAGTCTCTCTGATTTGAAAGTCCTTTACTATTTTAATAGATTATTAGCATACAATAATACCCATAACCATAATATTATCTTATAAATTATGATTCATTGTATATAACTTATGAATACTTCAGAATAGTTTAGCACATAATTAAACCAAACAGAATCTATTTTACAAACACTGATTTGAATTCAATATTTAGAAACAAGAAAAGTGCTTATTTAGCTAAGCACTTAGTAATTACCATAGTAATTTTACATCTCCAGGCCATTGGTCCACTGATGAATAGGTTTGGTTTCCAGTAATAAATTCGCTATTTTCTATAGTTACATCGCAATGTAATAATCCCATATCTATTTTTTTGTTATTAAATGTACAGTTTATTACAAAAGATTCTTTGACACTACGCCACATGGCTCCCCAAGTATTATCGACCACATTACAACGGTTAAGGATGATATTTTGAGGGGCATATTTAGGATTTTCTGTATAATTATATTTATCGTAGTAATTTTCGCAAGGAAACCATAAAGCGACACGGCCACAACCAGAAATGTCGAATTTATGAAGAAAAATATAACCAGCTTCTTCATGGTCGGCCTGAATACCATTACCATTTGCATCTCGAATTTTACAGCGCTGGGCCAACACAAATTCGCAAGACGTGTACTTGTTACCTTTGCCTTTTATAGGGTTAGACATATCGCAATCGGACTGTAAAATATACTTATTATACAAAAAATACACATTGTGATACAATCCTCCTCCAGAACCATTATATTGAAAATCGCAATGGTCCATAATAATATTATCGGTACGTTTTAAATGCACACCTTGTGCCGACCAATCTCTGACTGTAATATTTTGAAACATAATTCGGTTATGACGACTCCCGTTTTTTCCGGACATACGTATACCATTAGCCTTGCCTTTACGAGTGCCTTGAAGGATTAAATCTTTTATTACAAAATCGGTCACTTGATGTTCTGGTTCTACATTTATTCCAGAGACCAACATGTCTGGCCCTTGCATAATAATAGTCTCTGCCTGACGTTCGCCCACAAGCGTTACATTACTCCTTGGTAGCAAGGTATCTTCTAAATAATGAATTCCTTTTTTTACTACAACAACCCCTCCACCTGCTGCACTAGCAGTATCTATAGCAGATTGTATTGATTCTCCAGGACTGACCTCTATAACATAATCTAAAAATTGCTCCGGATAACTAACATGTTTAAATGCATTGTTCCATTTATCCTGCATAATGGTATACACTTCAGACTCTATTTTAACCTTATCTATTTTATAATTCACATGTCTTTGAAAGGATTTAGTGTCATATAAAAAGTAGTGTGTTATCCACGTTTTTTCACCATTTACAGGAACTGAAATTGCAATACGGTTACCTAGAGAGATTAAATTACCATTTGCAAAGAGCTGTTCTTTAATTAAATTCTGATCTATAGACATGGTTAGTCCCACTTTAGAATTAGGATTTTCGATAGTTAGTTTAGTATTTGGTGTTATCGATTCAAATCCTTTTAAATTTAAGTTCACACTTAAACCTCCAAGAGCCTTGGTAAACTGAATGGCATTACCACTAATGTTTACATAATCTTCCAACGTATTTTCAGTTTTAATTTTATAGGGATAAATGATTTGAAAAGGAAGTTCTGCCTTGTTATTTTCTGCTTTAAATGATGTCGAAGTATTCCACTCTAAATGCATGGGCTTTGAACCTGTGTTTTGAATAGCATGTTCTACAACAAAACCCTGTTTAGACAGTTTTATTCTTTTTTTATAGATATAAGCATAGCCAAAATCACTAGAAATAGTATGAGTAAAATCTATCCAATCTGCCCCATAATTAATTTTCCATGTGCCATGATCTAGAATTTTGTATTCGGTTTGTTCCGAATTGTTTACAACACGCTTAGGCTTTTGAAGAATTCCAACACCTAAACGGATAAATTTTCCGCTATTAGTGGCTTCAGTATATCCAATAGTGGCCTCCTCTATAGGTCCCGAAAGATTTTCAATCGTCTTAGATTTCTGATTTAATGAAGAGGCTTTAAATATAGATTGTCCTTTATATTCTAAACTGGCTATAAGTCCCGACCAATCCCAATCCGATCCCTGATAAAATCCTTTTTTACGATCCGGTAAAAATAAAGACATAGTCACATTATCATTAGAAATTTCGGT